>PMKV01000177.1:41309-41604 GCA_003157875.1 Chloroflexota bacterium | reverse complement strand
CTGGTGGCAGTGGCCGTGCAGGACTGTGGGCTTCGTCAGTCGGCCTCGGAGGGCGGGGCCGAACTCGTGAGGATGCGCCTGAACGAAGGCGCCCAGGCCGATCGCCATCCCATCAAGTCGATGCGCCCGCGGGTCCGATGGGAAGAGGTTGACCAACTCGTCGTGGAAGGTCGCCTCGCATGACGGCTCGAGCACCACTACCGGCACTTCCGAGTCCAGTTCCGGCTCGAATGCGTCGAGGATCTGGCCGAGCAGTCGGCGGCCCTGGCGAAGGAAGCCGCGGTCGTAGAGCGGC
>PMKV01000177.1:0-41275 GCA_003157875.1 Chloroflexota bacterium | reverse complement strand
GCGGAAGGTGCGGCCGGCGAAGCGGGGGAACTGGCGGCGCGAATCGACTCCGGCCACGAGCTTGGCCAGGCCGGCGATGCCGGGCAAGGTTCCCGCCGCGTTGGCCAGACCGGGGGCGATCACTGCCAGGTGCGCCCACCAGTGGATCNNGCAGCTCTTGCAGGCGATGCACAGGTCGAGCGCCTCTAGAACTTCTTGGCTGCGCCACAGGTCGGGGAGCGCTTCGCCCTCCAGCATCTCGAAGAGCAGGCGAGCCCGGCCGCGGGTGGAGTGGCGTTCCTCGCGAGTGGCCTGGAAAGTCGGGCACATAGCGCCGCCGGACTCGCGGCGGCACTTGCCGACGCCGACGCAGCGCGCCACAGCCTGAGCTAACGAGCCGGCATCGTCGGGGAAGGCGAAGATCGTCTTCGGATCGGCGAGGGTCAGGGCCGGCCGGAGGTCGGCATCGAGGGGCAGGGGATCGACGACTTTGCCGGGGTTCATGCGGCCGTCGGGATCCCATATCGACTTGAACTCGCGGAACGAGGCCACCAGCTCGGGCCCGAACATGCGCGGCAGGAGCTCAGCCCGAGCCTGACCGTCGCCGTGCTCGCCCGAGAGCGAGCCGCCGTGCCGCACCACGAGATCGGCCGCCTGCTCGATGAAGGACCGGAAGGAGCGCAGGCCCGCCGGCGTTCGGAAGTCGAACTCTGAACGGAGATGCAGGCAGCCGTCACCGAAATGGCCGTAGAAGGTGCGCTCGAAGCCGAACTGCCCGATCAGCGCGTCCAGCTCGCGCAGATACGCGCCCAGCCGCTCAGGCGGGACGGCCGAATCCTCCCAGCCGGGATACGTCGCGGGCTTGCCCGGGACAACGGCGGTGGCCCCCACAGCCGATTCGCGAAGAGTCCAGAACGCCGCCTGCTCGGCACGATCCAGGACGATTCGGGCGCGCGAGACGCCGAAGCGGCCTGCCGCCGCTCTCGCCTTCGACTCGGCCTCAGACGTGGTCTCACCGCCGAACTCGACCAGCAGCCAGCCGCCGCCCGGCGGCAATCCGGCGATGGCCTCGGTATTCAGCCCCTTGCGCCGGCAGGCCTCCACGAGTCGATCGTCGAAGCCTTCCAGGCCGATCGGGCCGGCGCGCATTACCTGAGGTGTCCGGTCTGCCGCCTCGAAGACGTTCTCGTAGCCCAGGATGACGAGCGCTCGACCGGGTGGGCTCGGGACGAGGCGAAGGTTCGCCTCCAGGATCGTGACGCACGTGCCTTCGGTGCCGATCAGGGCGCGGGCTACGTCGAAGCCGTTCTCCGGCAGCAGCGCCCCCAGCGCGAACCCTGAAACGAGTCTGGGCAGGGTGGGGTATCGCTCGCGAATGAGAGGCCCGTAGCGGTCGGCGATGGAGCGGAGAGAGCGGTAGATCTGGCCGCGCCGGCCAGCCTCCGCGCAGAGCACGGCCAGCTCCTCTTCGGTGGTTGGACCCACCGTGAGGCGCAGCCCGTCGTAGGTGAGGACGTCGAGCGACTCGACGTTGTCGCTGGTTCGCCCGGCCATGATGGAGTGGGCGCCGCACGAGTCGTTGCCGAGCATGCCGCCCAGGGTGCAGCGGTCGTGAGTGGCGGGGTCGGGACCAAACGTCAGGTGATGCTGCTCCGCGGCCGTGCGCAGGTCATCGAGGATCACCCCGGGTTGGATTCGGGCGAGGCGCCGCAGCGGGTCGAGCTCCAGGATTCGGGTGAGGTGGCGCGAGACGTCCACGACCACGGCCCGGTTCGTAGTCTGGCCGGCCAGGCTGGTGCCGCCGCCACGGAGAGTGACCGGAGCGTCGTTTTCGGCACAGACGCGAATGACGGTGGCGAGGTCATCGGTGTCGAGGGGCCGCACGACGCCGATGGGAAGCTGGCGGTAGTTGGATGAATCGGTGGAGTACAGAGCCCGATCACCCGGGCCGAACTGGACCTCCCCCCGCACGACGGCGCGCAGCCGGCTCTCGAGAGAGGAACGGCGCGAGGCGGGAGTGGGGGAGACGGCTCCGGGGCTCACCCGCCCAGCATACCGGGCGAGGCGGGAGCGAGTGCCCGCAGGCCGTTTCCGATGGGCGCCGCCTCAGGGTCAGTGGAAGTCGGAGAAGGTGCCGAGTAGTGGGATCGCAAGCGCGACCAACAACGCAGTATTCACGATCGCATTGGCGTACACGCGGTGGAGGCGACATCAAGAGCCGCATCCACGAAGCCGTCGAGGTGGTGCTGGGTCGAACAGTCCGATAGTGCCGGTCCATGTCGACGTTCCGGCCATCGGTGTGACTGGAGGGAGAGCGGCCATGGCTGTGCTAGGATCGGCTCCTTCACGGCGTTGACCGAGAGGAGTAGCGCCCCATCCGGCGATGGCTGACCGCCTTGGGCGGTCAGCTTAGAGAGCGGGGTCCGGTCTGCAGATGTGCAGCCGGGCTGAAAGCCCCGCAGTCGGAACGGCGCGAACGTAGCTCGTGAGTTGTGCGCCCGGCGCCCGATAGAGCGCCTCGAGGGTGTTGCCGCGCGACGCGATGCGTCGCTCCAACGGCTGCCGGGATGACCGGCCGCCACGGCGACGCCGAACCAGCAGGTGGTACCACGACCCGTTCGTCCGCTGGGCGAGCGGGTCGCTTCATTGATGGAGTGGACGATGGCGGACCGGGCGAAGACGAAGGCGGGCATCGCGGACGGCGAATCCGGCGCTGCGGGCGTGGCGAGCGCGGGGGACCTGGCGAAGGCGTACCGTCCCGGCGACGTCGAACACGCCGTTTACCAGAGCTGGGTCGATGCCGACGTGTTCGATCCCGACGGGGCCGGTTCCCGGGCCGATTGGTCCAAGCCCCCGTTCGTGATCATCCAGCCTCCGCCGAACGTGACCGGTTCTCTCCATCTGGGCCATGCGCAGCGCTCGACGGTCGAGGATCTGATGACCCGCCACGCCCGAATGCAGGGCCGGNNATGACGCGCCACGCCCGAATGCAGGGCCGGCCGGCGCTCTTCCTGCCCGGCCTCGATCATGCTTCGATCGCGGCCCAGTACGTCCTGGACAAGCTGCTCGCGAAGAAGGGCCAGACGCGCGCGACCCTCGGCCGTGAGAAGTACCTGGATGCTATGTGGGAGTTCGTCCACGAGACGCGTCAGACGATCCTGGGCCAGCAGCGTCGCGTCGGCGCCTCGCTCGACATGTCGCGCTTGCGATTCACGATGGACGACTTCTCGGCGCGTGCGGTTCGCGAAGCCTTCCTGCGCCTGTATCGAGAAGGCCTGGCCTACCGGACCGAGGCGCTCATCCACTGGTGCCCCGGATGCCGAACCAGCGTCTCGGACCTGGAGGTGATCCCGAACGAAACGACCGGCAGCCTCTGGACGATGCGCTACCACCTCATCGACGACGTGTCCGGCGCGCCCGATCCGAACGCCTGGATCGCCGTCGCGACGACACGCCCGGAGACTCTGTTGGGCGACACGGCGGTGGCCGTCAACCCGGAAGACCCGCGCTACACGGCACTCGTCGGCCGCCGGGCCATGATCCCGTTCGTCAACCGAGCGGTGCCGATCATCGCCGACGCAGTGGTCGATCGCGGCTTCGGCACGGGCGCGGTCAAGATCACGCCGGCGCACGACAACGACGACTACGAAACGGGGAAGCGCCACGGCCTGCCGATGATCACGGTGCTCGACGACGCGGCACGGATCAACGAGAACGGCGCCGAGTTCACCGGCCTGGACCGCTTCGAGGCCCGCAAGCAGATCGTGGCGGCCCTGGAGGCGAGCGGGGACCTGGAGTCGATCAAACCCCACGAGATGATGCTGGGCCGTTGCCAGCGCTCCGACGACGTGGTGGAGCCGCGCCTGAAGACGCAGTGGTTTGTGCGCGTGGCGCCTCTCGCCGCCGCGGCCCTAGAAGCGACGAGATCCGGCAAGACCCGGATCCTGCCCGAGCGCTTCGTCAAGGTCTGGGAACACTGGATGACCGACATGCGCGACTGGAACGTGAGTCGCCAGTTGTGGTGGGGGCATCGCATCCCGGCCTGGTACTGCCCGGACGGCCACACCAGCGTTGCCGTCGACCCGGCCGGTCCCTCCGCCTGCGAAGTGTGCGGGCGACCTGCCGCGGACCTGCGTCAGGACGAGGACATCTTCGACACATGGTTCAGCTCCGGGCTGTGGCCGTTCTCGACCCTCGGTTGGCCTGAAAAGACCCGTGATTTCGAGCGCTTCTATCCGACCTCGGTCATGGAGACCGCCTACGACATCATCTTCTTCTGGGTGGCCCGGATGATGATGCTGGGCATCCATCTGACCGGAGAGGCGCCTTTCCATACGGTCTATCTCTCGGGCCTGATCCGCGACCCATACGGCCAGAAGATGTCCAAGACGAAGGGCAACGTGGTCGATCCGCTGGGGACGATCGAGGAGGTCGGGGCGGATGCCCTTCGCTTCGCCCTGGTCAACGGAGCCGCCCCGGGCAACGACACCCGACTCGGCGCCGAGAAGCTCGAGAACTCGCGCAACTTCGCCAACAAGCTCTGGAACGTGGCGCGCTTCGTGCTGGGGGCCAGGCCGGCCTCGATTCCAGCCGGGACGCGACGTGCCCTGCCGGATCGGACCGAGGCCGGGCCGGCCGACCGCTGGATACTTTCGCGCGCCGCGGCGACGGTCGCGGCGGTCGATCGAGCAATGGCTGCCTATACGTTCGGTGACGCCAGCCAGATCCTCTACGAAGCCATCTGGAACGAGTATTGCGATTGGGCCGTGGAATTGGCCAAGATCCGGCTCGGCGATGAGCGGCTGACCCCAGCGGAGCGGGAAGCGACGTGGTGGACGCTGGTCGACGTGCTGGACACCTACCTGCGACTGCTGCACCCGATCATGCCGTTCATCACCGAAGCTATTTGGGAGCGGTTGCCGCACCTCGCCGGCGATCCGGCGCTGCTGATCGTCGCCGACTGGCCGAGCGCCGCCCCGGCAGCGACCGACGGCCCCGCCGAGTCCGAGGTCTCGGCCTTGATCGACCTCGTCCGGGCCATCCGCAATGCCCGCTCCGAGGCGCGGATCGAGCCCGGTGCATGGCTGCCCGTCGACATTTACGTTCCGGAGTCGCTGGCTCCGACACTCGAGGCCCTCCAGCCCGCGCTGGAGCGTCTGTCTCGAGCCCGGCCGCTTCGCCGCGAGCCGAACCTGGACGCGATTCGCGGCGCAGTGGAGGGTGGGTTGTCCGTCATCGCCGGCGAGATCGAGGCCGTCGTCCGGCCGGTAGCCAGGGACGACGCTCAGGAGGAGCGTGACCGCGCCCGGCTCGATCGCGAGCTGGCGGAGGCTCAGGCACTTCTGGCATCGGCTCGGGCTCGGCTTGCGAACGAAGCCTTCACGTCGAAGGCTCCGGTGGCGGTAGTGGACGCGGCAAGAGCGCGAGCCGCCGAGCTCGAGGAGCTGGTGGACCGATTGTCACAGCGGCTTTCGTAGAAGAACTTGCGTTCGCGAGGACAGCTGAGGCGAAGGCGCTGCTAGGATACGTGCAGGTTCGGACTACTCTTCGGGAGGGACAGTGCCGCTATTCGGGAAGACCCGTCGCACAAACGATGAGAAGCCGCAGCCTCTTCCGGCTGAGGTCAGCTCGCACGAGTTCTCGCTGAAGCTCTCGTATTCGGCGAAGAGCTCCGAAGGTGTTCGTCTCAAGGCCGGCCCCGGTCTCGAGGCGCGACTTCACAGCATGCTTGCAGGCTATCTTCAGGGCGAGTCCGAGCTGGTCGAGCCGCTGCCGGTTGCGCTCGGCCAGGCATCGCCCTATATCGCTCGTTTGCCGGGCAGCGCTCAATGGCTGCAGTACAACCACAAGCGCTCGCCGGTGACGCGCCACGCCCTGGTCGTGCTCGAATCCGTCGACGCCATCGACCCGGTCTTCGAGACGCTCGTCTGTGGGCTGCTCTCCGGCGAGACGGACACGCTGGGCTACCCGGAGTACAACGCCATCGTCGGCGGTGTGGTGTCGCATTTCGACGAGGTGACGGGCGACCTGGTCGTCCGCGCCGTCGTGGGTTGGGGCGGCAAGGGTGTTCGAGGCGACACGGACAGAAACGCCGCGGGGATTCTCGCAGGCCTCTTCAACAACGTGGCCGGCGACACTCACGCGATCGGCACGGTCGCGCTCGATCGACCCGTCCCGTCGGCCACGCCGGGTGGCCTGGCTTGTCAGCATTGCGGCTTCGCTTCAGGGCTCGAGCGGGCCTTCTACTGCCCGAAGTGCGGCATGCGGATGCTGCGCGGCTAGCGCGAGCGGCTGGAGACCACGTGCCGATCTACGACTACCTTTGCTCGACTTGCGGCCACGGAATCGAGGTCATGCATTCGGTCCATGGACACGGGCCCACGACATGCACTGAATGCGGTGGGCCGATGAAGAAGGCCATCACGGCCGCGGCAGTCCACTTCAAGGGTAGCGGTTGGGCCCGCAAGGATCGGTCGGACGCCACCAGGTCGGCGCGGGCGACCACCAAGGAGCCCGACAAGGTCGCGGGAGGAGCGAGCGGCTCCCCTTCCACGGAGCCGTCCCCGACGTCGGAGTCATCGACGGCGGCTACGGCGCCGGCGCCAAAGCCCGAGTCAGCCGGCCAGGCTCCCGACTAACCGATGTCGAAGCCACCTTCCGACTGGATCTCACTTTCGGAGGCGGCTGAGTTGCTTGCGTCTTCGAACGTGAGATTCACGCCCGACACCATCGGTCGGTGGGCACGAGACGGGCAGCTCCAGAGCATCAAGCTGGGCAATCGCCGCTTCGTCCGGAGGGCGCAGGTTCGCTCGCTGCTGCGTCCCCACGGCTCGGTCCGCGGCGACGATCTGCAGCCCGGCCTCTTCGAGGACCTGGACGACTAAGCCCCGCGCTCGCCGTCGACGGCGAGCCAAGCAAGCTTGACTTTGGACCGAGGTGGCGTTCGAGCACGAGCCAGGCAAGCCTGGCTTTGGCGAGCGCACTTGAAGGTGCGTGAGCGAAGCGCGCCGGCTCCAACGAAGCTATCGGCGGCTGACGGCGAGCGCTATGACTGGCGGGAGCCGCAGCGCCTGCAGAAGCGCGCCTGCGTCGAGACCGGCAGCGCGCAGTGATAACAGACCCGTACGGAGCCGCGGTTCAGCACTTCCTGAGCCGACTGCGCCCACATCTCGTTGAGAGTCTGATCTGTGGCCCCTTGAGCGACGACCACGGCCGGGACCTCTGGGGTCTCGGGCACGGGCCAGGGTGCACCGGGTGTGCTTTGGGCGGGCCAACTCGCGCCGATCGGAGGCCACTGGTTCGGTGGCGCCGGGGGTGGAGTCTGTAGCTCGGCGGGGCCAGGCTGGGCGGCTGTGGGTTGGCGAACTGCAGGCCGGTCCGGCGTCCTCGAGGGCTTACCTCGCGTCGCCTTGACCACGGTGTCTCGATCGGCCTCGGGCCAGTATGCCTCGGGCCAATCGGCGTCCGGGAACGGGGCCTCGGGGAAGGGAGGCGGCTCCGGCGCGTCGGTCACGAGATCGAAGGACGGCGGCTGCGTCGGGATGGGCTGCGACCCCGGTCGGGTCTCGGACCCGGGCCGTGGGACAGCGACGATCTCCGTGGCTGCTCCGACCGCCGCGACGGGCTCATGGGTGTCGGGGCCCACGGCGGACAACCGTACCGCGGCCGCTGAACGCGCGTCGACTGCGCCATCGTCTGCGCGGATCGGCAGGGGGGCGGGCTGGGTGGCTTGAGGCTCGGGAGCTGGAGGAGTCGTCGGTCCCTCAGGCGGACGATGCGTGGCCGCCGCCGGCAGGGAGGCAGGTGCGGCGACCTCGGGGAGGAGGTCCGGGGCGGTGGCCGCGGTGTCGGTCTCGCCCCACCAGTCGTGGGCTTCGACCGGACGTTCAGTCCACGGGGTCACGTGAGGCCAGGGCTCGCCGGCGGGTTGGTTGTGACGCCCCTTTCCGCGGCGTGGCTGGCCCGCGCCTGAGTCTGCGTCCTCAGTCCCACGGCGGCCCAGCAGCCTCGCGACTATCGGTGCGTGCTCGACAGGCGGGGCCGGCGGCGCCGCGTGCGGTCGCGGTGCCTTGGGATGGACTTCGAACCGCAGGTGGAGGAGGTGCTGAGGCGATCCCTGCTCCTCGGGCGCCCGATCAATAGGCGATGGCTCGGGGGGAAGTTGCGCTTCGGGCTGCTCGGGGATCGGTGGCCTGGCGGCGGCCCAGACGCCCGTCTCACCGACCCGGGACGGCGGCGTCGACGGCAGGGCGGGCTCGGCGGGGCTCGCCTCCGTCGCGGCTTGAGCGTCGAGCCGGGTCTCGACGAGTTCGAGTTCCTCCGGGGTTAGCGTCATCTCGGGCGCGATCTCGTCGGCTAGGGGCCACAAGCTGGCGGCCTCGGCGTCCACGGGCTTGCGGGCGGAGCGATGCCCGCTCTTGCCGCCAGAGCCCGCGCCGTGGCCCGGCGCCTCGACAAGTACGTCCGCCGTGGGCCAGGCTTCTGGAGTGGGCGGCTGAGCCGGAGGCACCGGCCTTGGTTCGGGAGGAAGAATTGGCTGGTTGAATGGGGCTGGCGGTTCGCTGCTCGCCAGGGGCTCTACCGCGGGACCGTTGGGAAAGAGCGACCAATCCTCGTCCCAGTGGGCAACCGGCGTCCGCACTATGAGGTGGTCTTGATGCGCCACGGCCTGGAGACCCGGCTCGGGTGCACAGGTGAGACATGCTCCCACCTTGACGTTCCAGCATGCGTCGCAGGCGTACTGTCGGCAGGTCATGCAGAAGTTGAAAGTACGGTGGAAGGCTTCGGTCGCTCGGGTCGAGTCCTCGTGGTCGTCTTCGTGACGCGCCAGCGCCATGGCGTCGGACATCGACTGCCCGTCGGTGAGAACGAAGTTCTTAAAGCCTCTGGCGAGGACACGCGCTCCCTTGAGCGAGAGGGTTTTGGGCGCGTTCGGGTTGAAGACGTACCTGGCGCCACAGCGCTCGCAATACGAGTCCGTTAGGTCGGGCATCGTTGTTCCGTTGTCCTTCAAGCCAAACACGAGCGTCGGCGGAACGCCGCTCCTGTGGAGGGTACGCCGATCTTCCAGATGCGACAGTAGGCCTGCTCGTACTCGGGGAAAGGGACCCGATGGTCCCGTTGACTGCAAGGCCATTCGCAAGGAACGCTGCGGACGCCGGGTTCCATGGACGTCGCGACGGTGAAAAGCCGCTGGTCGTGCCACGACCGGGCTTGGGCCCAGAACGGGAACCGCAACGCGCCTGAACGGTGAAGAACGGCCGGTCGTCTCGGGGTAGTATGGGGCGGCCTTTCGTCCGTCCCGGCAGTTGAGGCTCCACGGACCCGGGCCCTGCGAGGCAGTCGCGGGCCGCGATCCGGCTTCATGTCCTGTAAGTGAGAGTCATGACCAACATCCATGAAACCGGCGAGAAGGTAGCGGCAAACGTCGAGCGAGTCATCATCGGCAAGCACCAGGAGGTGAGACTCACCCTCGTCGCACTGTTGTGCCGTGGGCACCTGCTCATCGAAGACGTTCCCGGAACCGGCAAGACGATGCTCGCCAAAGCCGTTGCGCGCAGCCTCGGATGCTCGTTCCGGCGTATCCAGTTCACGCCGGACCTCTTGCCGTCGGACGTGACCGGCCTGTCCATCTACAACCAGAAGACGCAGGAATTCGAGTTCAAGCCGGGTCCGATCATGGCTCAGGTGGTGCTGGCGGACGAGATCAACCGCGCCACGCCCAAGACGCAGTCGTCGCTTCTCGAATGCATGGAAGAGCACCAGTCCACGATCGACGGCACGACGTACCAGATGCCGGATCCCTTCCTGGTCATCGCCACGCAGAACCCGATCGAATACGAAGGCACATTCGCTCTGCCGGAGGCCCAGCTCGACCGCTTCATGCTGCGCATCCGACTCGGCTATCCGAGCCAGGCCGACGAGCGGACCATCCTGGATGAGCAGAAGATTTCGCATCCTCTCGAGGAGATCACAGAGGTCCTCGACGTTGCCGACCTGCTCGAGCTGCAGGCTGCCGTTCGCAAGGTCTATGTCGATCCCAGTGTGGCCGACTACATCGTTCGGTTGGTCAATGCCACCCGCACCCACCCCGACGTGTACCTCGGCGCCTCACCCCGAGGATCGCTGGCCCTGTATCGCACGGGTCAGGCTCTGGCGGCCCTGGCAGGTCGCGACTACGTGATTCCGGACGACATCAAGGCCCTCGCCGAGTCGGCGCTGGCCCACCGGCTCATCATCAAGACCAGCTCGTCGATGCACGACATCGATCCTCGACAGGTCATCGCCGAGCTGTTGAACACGGTGCCGGTCGAAGAGGCAAAGACAGCGGAGCGCAAGGGTGGGCTCGGTCAGCGGCCGGGAGCGAGTGTGGACGGCCGCGGCGCCACCGGTAGTAGGGCTGGATAGGAAGCTGAGGATCGGCTTGTGATCCGGCGCCTCCAGTTCCTGATCGTCGCAGTAGCGCTGCTGGTTGCGGCTTTCTCAACGGGACTCGGATTCCTCTTCTACGTGGTCTACCTCGGCCTGTTGGCGATCGGGGGAAGCTACGTGCTGACGCGGTTCGGCCTGGCCGATCTGGAGGCGGGGTATCGGGTCGACCACCGCCAGGGCCACGTTGGCGACGATCTGAGGACGACCTACAGCATCTCCAACGCCAGCGGCCTGCCAAAACCGTGGCTGGAGGTGTACAACCCGACGGACCTGCCGGTTCCGATGCCCGGTCGGGCGCTGGGCCTGCGATCCTGGGCCCAACGGTCGTGGATCGCGATCGTGCCGCTGACTCGTCGGGGTACCTATCGCATCGACCCGATGGTCGTCCGCACCGGCGATCCGTTCGGCTTCTTCGAAGCCGCGGCGACCGTCGGACGGCCGACCGCCGTGACCGTCTTTCCACGGGTCGTGCCGCTGCCGCGCTGGCGGTTGCCGAACGCCTCGCTCGAGGGCAGTCATTCGGCTCCGGAACGAACGCTCCAGACCACGCCCCTGGCTACGACAGTGCGCCCATACGCGCCCGGCGACAGCTTCAATCGGATTCACTGGCGCACGACGGCCCGGCTTGGGGAGATCCAGGTCAAGGAGTTCGACCTCGAGCAGACGGCCGACGTCTGGATCTTCGTGGATCTCGAGGCGCCGGTCCAGGCCGGCGAGGGAGACATCTCGACCGTTGAGGAGGCGATGCGTGTGGCGGCCTCGATTGCCCACGACGCTATCCTGGAGAATAGAGCCGTGGGGCTGACGACGAGCGGCCACAGACTGGTCTCGCTACCGGCGGACCGCGGCCCCAGGCAGCGCCAGAAGATCATGCAGCTTCTCGCCGCCGTCGAGGGTGACGGCCGAACACCTCTCGCAGAAGTGCTGCTGACCGGCCTGCCGAAGTTGAGGCGAGGCATGACGGCCGTGGTTGTGACTCCGTCTCGGGAGCGTCGATGGGTTCGGGCGCTGACGACGTTGCGGGCCAGAGGCGTGACAGCGGCCGTGGTCACGATCGCCGCCGCGACGTACGAAGAGGCCGCTCCGTCCGGTTGGCACAAGGAGGCCGGAGCGGATCTCGCGACTCAGGAGCAGAGGGCGCTGACTTTCGCGCTCGCCGAATACGATGTGAAAACCTACCAGGTCCGCGCCGGTGACAGCCTCGGGGCGGTGCTTGCATGAGCATCCAGGTCGCGTCGAGGCGCCCGGAGGTCTACCGACCCACGGGCGAAGCGCCCCCCTTCGACCAGCCGGGAGTGATCGGCCGGATCATCGAACGCATGCGTCCCGACGAGGGTTGGCTCAGCTTGCCGCTGGTCCTGCTGCTGGGTGGGGCCATGGCCTGGTCGCTCTCCGACGCGAGGTGGATTCTCGGTCGCGACGATCTGACGGCCTTCTTGATCTGGGCAGCGCTTGCTGCCGCCTTCTGGGGCTACCTCAGCGCCCGGCTCGATCTGTCGCCATGGCTGGCCCATGCGCTGGGTTGCACGATAGGGGCGTTCGTCCTGATCGAGATGATCGGCGCTTCGCTCCCGGACGCTACGCCGGGCCTTGGGGGCTGGTTCCACGCCACCGCGTACTCCGTGACGCAGGCCTACCTCGACCTTACCTGGCGGCACCAGATCTCGACGCTCCAGGTCGGGCACTTCTGCCTTATTCTCGGGGTGGTGGTGTGGGGCACTGCCCAGGCCGCCTCATACGATGTCTTCGGATACCACCGGTCGGTCAATGGCGTGCTCCTGCTGGCGGTTGTCCTGATCGCCAACATGTCCCTGACGCGGAACGATCAGTTCGTCGGGATCGTCGTCTTCAGCGGGCCGGCCCTCATCTTGCTGCTGCTGGCTCACGCGGCCGATGAGAGATCGAGCTGGTCGCGTCACCGGATCTGGCGCGGCCGGGATTTCCAGGCCCCGCATCTCCAGGGCGGGGTGGCGTTCGCGGCCGCGGCGGTGCTCGGAGCGCTGCTCCTCACGACCGTGGCCAGTTCGGCTCCTCTGGGGGGCACCTTCAACGACCTCAGCTACAACGTCCAGAACGCCCTGAGTTGGATGGGCGGCTACCTGCCAAATGGCGGGGCCAGCCGCATCCAGGCCAATTCGGACTTCGGGCCTCAGGTGAACATCACCTCGGTCTTCAGCGAATCGAGTCATCAAGTCTTTACGGTGCGCGTCGAAAGCGACTCGTCCGGCTACCACTGGCGCTTGGTGGCGTATGACACGTTCAAGACGACCGCCTGGACGGTCGGCAGCACCCACCAGGACTATGTGCTCGCAGGTGGGCAGCTCGACGCCAACACCCTCGACCAGGTCGCTGCTGTGACGCCGGGACGGACTCAGGTCTCGATCTCTGTCCACGTTCAGGACTCGAGCCTGAAGCACGTCATCGTGGCCAACGAGCCGGACAGCGTGAACGCGTCGACGCAGCGAACCTTGATCGGCAGCGCGGACAGCGCGGATGTGGCATGGCTGAACGCCGACGCATCCGACTATATCGTCTCGGCCTACGTTCCCAACCTGGACCCGTCGGGAGCCGGCCTGACCGAGTACCTGCTGAGCCATGCCGGCACCAAGTACCCGCCTGGGCTTCTGTCCCGCTATACGCAGGGAACGGATTTCGTCGGGTCGTACGGGAAGGCGCTTCTGAGCGAAATCGCCACCTGGGCCCGCGCGAACGGCAATACGTTCGACAACGAATACGACGTCGCGAAGGCGATCCAGGATTACCTGCGCAGCTCCAGGTTCACCTACAACGCCGACATCAGCGGCCTGATCGCAGACTGCGCGAACCTCTCCACCGTAGATTGCTTCGCCCACGTCCGGCAGGGGTTCTGCGAGCAGTACGCAACCACGATGACGATGCTGATGCGAATGGAGGGCTATCCGGCTCGGTATGTTCAGGGCTATCTTCCGGGGCCCGTCGACCAATACAGCAGGGCGGAGCAGGTCACTAGTCAGCAGAAGCACGCCTGGGTAGAAGCCTACTTCCCGGGATACGGCTGGATCCCCTTCGACCCAACCGGTGGCGGCGTAGGCCGGCCCACCTCCCTGGTTCCCGGCAGTGCCGTGAGCCCGACGCCCACACCGTCCGCGACACCGACTGCCAACGGTTCGGACTCTGCCGCTCGGCCCAGCCGCAGTTCCGCCCCGGCCGGCAGTGGCTCGACCGCGACCACCTACGGCCCCACCGCCCTGCTGGTGAGCGGTGCCCTCGCGCTGGTCCTTGTCCTGGCGCTCTTCGTCCTGTGGCGGCGCCGGCCGATGCGTGCCGACGAGCCGCAGACCGTCTATCGGAGCGTGGTCAGACTGGCCAGCAGGCTGGGGTACCGACCCCGGCCGACGCAGACCATCTACGAATACACCGCCATGCTCTCAGAGGTGGTGCCGCAGGCCAGAAGCTCCCTGGGTACGGTGGCTACAGCCGCGGTCGAGGTCACCTACGGAAGGCAACAGTTGAGCTCTGAGCGTCTGGCTTTCGTCGCGACCGCTCACCGAGCAATTCGACGAGCGTTCCTGCGGCTGATGCTTCGCCTCCCCGGGTCGGGCGTTCGAGGTAAGAAGCGGCCTTAGAGCGCACCGCCGGCGTCGCGGCGCATTGAGTCGGCGACCTCCGCTGCGGCTGCCACGCCAAGGCTGGGGTTCAGGTTGAGGGCTCTCATGACAGCTCGGCCGCTCCTGATCTCCACGACGGAGATCGCTCCGAGACCGAAGTCGAAGTTCCAGAAGTGCTCCATCGACAGGCCGAGCAGGAGGCAGGCGACGACTCTGAAGATGCCGCCGTGTCCCACGATCAGCGACCACCGGCGCAGGTCCGGACCGGCATCTTCATAGCCCAGAACCTGGTGGCGGTCCAGTGTCCCGGGCGTGGCACCGGCCGCCATCGCCCTGAGCAGAGTCGAAAGGGCATCACTCGCGCGGGCTGATGCCGCTTCGAGGGTCTCGCCACCGGGCGCGTGGAACCTGGTTGGCCAGCGACGCCACTTTGCCAGCGAGTCGCCGAATTGGGCAGTTATCTCCTCATCGGTGAGACCCTCCCATACGCCCTGGCTGATCTCGGAGAACCCCGCGTCGGAGCGGAGTGGGGGAGTCGAGCGGCCCTCGGCTGTCATCGCCTCGACGGCCAGTTCGGTGCTCCGCCTCGCTCGCCCCAACGGGGAGTGGACGATCGCGAAGGGCGGTGACTCGGGAATCGGCACGGCGGGAGGGGCCCCGGGTAACGCCATGCGGCGACCGGCCAGGCTCGCCTGTTCTTCGCCGAGGGCCGTGAGCGGGGCCTCCATTGCGCCCTGGAACCGCTTGTCGACGATGAATTGCGTCTGGCCGTGGCGCAGAAGCACCAGGAGCGCGTCGAGATCGGGCGGGATCAGCGAAGCGGCCCCGGAGGGCCGGGTTTCCCCGGCTCGGAGCCGCTTCGAATCCCGCAAAGAAGAGTTCAACGTTCCGTGGCGGCGCGGATGGTCCAAACGTCGAGGACGGCCGGATGGCTGCGAATCTTCTCGGCGACGGCGTCCGATACCTCTTCGTCCACGGCAAGGAGCATCAAGGCGTCCTGTCGACCAGCGCTTCGAGCCAGGGTCATGGAACTGATGTTGATATCGGCCTCGCCGAGGATCAAACCGATCCGACCCATCGTTCCCGGCTTGTCCTGGTGGCGGGTGACCACCATGAGCGGCGACGGAGCCATGTCGAGCAGGTTGTCGTCGATGCGAACGAGTCGGGGCTCGCCGTTGGCGACGGTGCCGGCCACGACGGCGGACCCCTTGTCGCCTTCGACGGTGAGGGTGACCAGCGAGGCGAAGGTTCCGGCGTCGTTGGTCTTGCGCTCGTTGACGGTCAGGCCGCGGTTCCTGGCCAGGAACCCGGCGTTGATCAGGTTGACTCTCTCGCTCGTGGCGCCCTCGAGGATGCCCCGAAGAGCGGCGGCAGCGAGTTGCGAGGTGTCGTGGCTGGCCAGATCCCCGGCGACGTCCACCGTCAGGGTCTTGACTCCGCCACGCAGGTATTGAGCGGCGAAGCGGCCGAGGATCTCCGTCAGCGGGAGGTATGGTGCGATCGCGCGCGAGGTCTCGGGCGTGAGCAGCGGCGCGTTGACCGCATAGCGGGCCGACCGACCGGCAAGGACGTCGATGACCTGCTCGCAGGCCTCTTCGGCGACGCGTAGCTGCGCTTCGGCGGTGAGAGCGCCCAGGTGCGGCGTCAGGACTGTGTTCGGCGCGGTCAGGAGCGGATTGTCGGCAGCAGGCGGCTCGGTCTCATAGACGTCGAACGCCGCGCCGGCGATCTTGCCGTCCGTGAGAGCCTTGGCCACGGCGGCTTCGTCGTAGACGCCGCCACGCGCGACGTTGATGAGCATGACCGTCGGCTTGAGCTTGCCGATGTTGTCGGCGTTGATGAGGCCGCGCGTGCCCTTGTTGAGCGGCACGTGGACGGTTATGACGTCGGCCTGTTCGATGATCGTGTCGACGTCGGCGAGGGTGATGCTGTGGAGGGCGGCCTGCTCGGCCGTCACGAACGGGTCGTAGCCGATGACGGTCATCTCGAGGCCGCGGGCGCGGTCGGCCACGGCCTGGCCGATCTTGCCCAGGCCGATGATGCCCAGGGTTCGACCGCGCAACTCGACGCCGGTGAACGAGCTCCGCTTCCACTCGCCTTTGCGCATCGAGGCGTCGGCGGCTGCGGTCTTGTGAGCGAGGGCCAGCATCAGCGTGATCGTCTGCTCGGCCGCCGAGACGGTGTTGCCGGTTGGGGCGTTGACGACCACGATGCCGGCCCTGGTGGCGGCTTCCAGGTCGACGTTGTCGACGCCGACACCGGCCCGTCCGATAACGACCATCCGGGCCGCATGGGCCAGGATGTCGGCCGTGACCTTGACCTGACTGCGGACCAGGAGGGCGTCGTACTCACCGATGATCTCGGCAAGCTGTTCGGGAGTCAGGCCGATCTTCTCGTCGACCTCGTGGTGGGCGCGCAGGATCTCAAGGCCCTGTTTGGCCAGGGGCTCGGCAACCAGGATCTTCATATCGGGCTCCTACTTGACCAGGCCGAGGGACTTGAGGGCGGCGACCTGAGCGGCTCCGACCGATGCGCCGGGGGTGACCGGCCGACCGAGCTCGATCAGGGTCTGCTCGAGGACGGCCATCGCGTTGAGGATGTTCGGTACCGTGACGTGGCCCAGGTGCCCGATGCGGAAGATCTTGCCCTTGAGATTGCCCTGCCCACCGGCCACGATAAGGCCGAGCTTGCGCAGCTTGCCGTTGAAGGCCTTCCAGTCGAGGTCCTCAGGTATCCAGGCGCCTGTCACGGTGTTCGAAGCGAACTCAGGATCGGCAAGAAGCTTGAAGCCGAGCGTCGTTAGGCCGGCGCGCACAGCGGCACCGACCGCGGCGTGTCGCCTCCAGATCTCCTCGAGACCCTCCTGCTCCATCAGGTTGAGGGCGACGTCCAGCTGGAACATGACGGCGACGGCCGGTGTCCAGGGTGTCTGGCCCGACTCGGCGCTGGTCTTGTGGGCGGCCAGGTCGAAGTAGAACTTGGGCATCTTCGCCACGGCGGCCGCTTCCCAGGCACGCGGCGAAACCGAGACGAAGCACAGCCCCGGGGCCACCATCCAGGCCTTCTGAGAGCCGCTGACGACAACGTCGAGCTTCCAGCCGTCGGTCTCGAACGGCACGGCGCCGAGTCCGCTGATGGCGTCGACGATGAGCAGCGCCTCCGGCGCGACTTCCTTGACGACCTTCGCGAGCCCCTCGATGGGGTTCGTGACGGCCGTGGAGGTCTCGTTCTGGGTCATCAGGACGGCCTTCCAGGGGCCGCCGGCCGTGAGGGCCGCTCGGACCTTGGCAGGATCCGCGGCCATTCCCCAGTCGAAGGAGAGCTTCGTGACGTCGGCGCCGTAGACCGTGGCGATCTTCGCAAATCGGTCGCCGAAGGCGCCGATCGTGATCGCCAGGATCTTGTCGCCGGGAGAGAGGAAGCTGACGATCGCCGACTCGAGCCCGCCCGTGCCGGCGGCCGTCACGATGAGTACGTCGTGGTCGGTCTTGTAGAACTTCTTGAGCCGTTCGATGATGCCGTTCTGGAGGGTCGCGAACTCCGGACCACGGTGATTGACCATCTGACGGGCGCCGGCCTCGCGGACGGCATCCGGCAAGGAGGTAGGGCCGGGAATTCGAAGGTTGGGCTCGAAGCGGTTCACGGGTGCCACCTCTCTGGGGACGGTCTGTGACGGGGACGTCGGGATACTACCGTTGCTCCGGTGCCCCGGCGAGTGTGGTATATATGCGGTCATATGCAGAAGCGCACCACGATCCTGATGGATTCGGACCTGCTGGAGCGGCTCGACCGTTTCGCGGCGCGGAGCGGGGTGACCAAGACTTCGGTACTGGCCTCCGCCGTGGAGTCGTACCTCGAGGCCCACGACACGACGCCGGACCTGTCGTTCCTGGCCGTGGGCCGAAGCGATCATGGTCGCCTGTCGCTGGACGGTCGGTCCATCGCGCGGCGCGAGGCCGGGATGCGGCCCGAGCCCGACGAGGTCTAGCGATGGCCGTCCTGCTCGACTCCAGCGCCGTCCTGGCCGCGGCGGATCAGTCGGACCTGAACCACCGGGCCGCCCTGGCCTGGTTCGGCGCCGTCAATGAGCCGCTCATGATCGGAGCCCTGACCCTGGGCGAGCTCGACCTCCTGCTTCAGCGGGAGCTGGGTCTCCGGGCGTCGTTCGCGCTGCTCAAGTCGATCGCCAGCGGTGCTGTGAAGGTCGTGGCGCCGACCACGGCGGACATCGTCCGCGCCACGGAGCTAATGCGCGAGACGACCGAGCACCGGCCGAGGCTGACCGACGCGGTTCTGGTGGCCACCGCGGAGCGGCTGGGTGTGACTCGGGTGGCCGTCTTCGACCGCCGGCCGATCGCGATCTTCAGGCCCAAGCACGTGCGAGCCCTCAACCTGGAGCCCTAGCGCAACGGGACTTGGAGCTTCGACCCACGCCGCCCTCAAGTTGAGCAAGCCAGCCCCGACGCCCCGTCTGTAGAGCCGGCTCGCCGGGAACCGCGCAGAACCACCTCAAGACTATCTGCGCAGGTTGTGGCGGACCGGCTCTCTCATTGGCGCCGCCGACCGCGACACCACGAACCGGCGGAGTCGGTCCTTGGGGTGGGGCCCTGGTCGGGTCAGTGCGTGGGCCAGGTGGGCAGCAGGTCCTCGACTTCGATGGCGTTGCCTTCTTCGCTCCGGACTATGCGGAGCGAGATCCGCTTGGGGTCGATGCGCCCGGAGTCGAAGTCCGGAGTTTCGTCGGTCGGCGTCGAGAGCGGCGGCGACTGCTTTGTGAGCATCGCCAGGATCACGTCGTACGGTTGCGAAGTGCGCCGTTCGACGATCTCGGCGATCCGGGCGGGGTTCTCGGCGACTCTGCGGATCTTGGCCCGGTCCAACCGTGGCCATAGGAGCATCGCTCGTTCGAAGTAGCACGTCGTGGCTTGCCGCGCAGCGCGGCGGACGGCTCTTGGGGCGGTCGGCCGTACCCCCTGCACAGGTCCTCTGAACGGAGCCTCCGCGCCAACCATGGGCGCGACAGCGTGCGCTCGTGACATGGCACTCCCTATGCAACCTGGGAGACGCTACTGAGTATTCGGTTGGCGACGGTAAATCTGTAGCGGTCCCGTCGCCGGGTGGTGTCTCAGATTCGTTGCAGCCAATGGAACTCGTCGTTGCGACCTGCAGGACTGGCCGCAGTCTCGCGCCGGTGGCGCGAACTCTCCCGTTTGGGTGCCGACAGTCCCGATGCCGGTGCTCGCTCGAGCACCTCGTCGACCTGCCAACCGCAGGTTGCAACTCTGGCGGGCGGGTTGCAATACTCCAATCGGGTTGGGTCGGGAGCACTAGCTCAGACTGCGGATCGACGGTTGTCGGTGCCTAATCCTCGGCGTCGCGGTGCTGCTCCTCGGCCAGGGCGCGGAGGCTCACTCTGCGACGGCGCATCCCCTCTGAGCCCGTCTCCATGGGATCCGTCTTTGGCTGGTCAACGGATCGCGTCTTTCGCCGCGGCGCATCTCGCCGGCCGTCGGCCAGACGACCCAGCCGTTCCCCGATCTTCAGCTCGGCGCCGAGGTCACCCGGGAAGTAGTAGCGGCGACCGACCAGTCTGTCGGGCAGGTACTGCTGCTCGACATCGTCGCCTTCGAAGTCGTGAGGGTACTTGTAGTTGCGCCGGCCGGCCCCGCTCGAGCGCAGATGCGCCGGGACCGGCAACGAGCCATTGGCCAGGACGTCGCCCATTGCGGCGAAGTAGCCCCGACCGACGGCGTTGCTCTTGGTCGTGACGGCGAGCATAACGGTCGCCTCGGCCAGGGCGTACTGGGCCTCCGGCAGGCCCACCCAATCGAGCGCCTGGGCGGCCGCGACGGCGATCTCCAGCGCGCGTGGATCGGCCAGGCCTACATCCTCAGATGCCAGGATGATCAGACGTCTCGCGATGAACCTGGGGTCTTCGCCGGCCGCGATCATCGACGCCAGCCAGTACAGCGCGGCGTCCGGGTCGTTGCCGCGGATGCTCTTGATGAAGGCACTCACCGTGTCGTAGTGACCATCGCCGGCACGGTCGTAGGCCAGGGCACGCTGTTGAGCGGCCGCTTCCACGTCCGCGAGGCGGGGCGCGACCCGTCCGCCGTCGTCGCGGATTCCCTCCGAGTCGGCGACGGATACGGCCCCTTCCAGGACGTTGAGGGCCTGGCGGGCGTCGCCGGCGGAGAGGCCGACGAGGTGCTCGAACGGCTCCTCCGCCAGCGTCACGCCACCAGCCGGCCCAAGGTCACCTGCCAGACCGCGTTCCGCATCGGCGAGAGCGCGCCGCACGACCGTCGTGATCTGCTCGTCGGTGAGCGGCTCCAGCCGGAAGACGCGCAGCCGGGAGAGGAGGGCCGAGTTCACTTCGAAGTACGGGTTCTCCGTCGTGGCTCCGACGAGCGTCACCGTGCCCTCCTCGACGTGGGGGAGCAGCGCATCCTGCTGAGCCTTGTTGAAACGGTGGATCTCGTCTATGAACAGAATCGTCTGCCCACCGTTGAGGATCAATCGCTCGCGAGCCTCCGACACGAGAGCGCGAACCTCGGCCACGCCGCTCATCACGGCGGAGATGGTCACCAGCCGCGCGCCCGCGGCATCCGCCAGAACTCGGGCCAGGCTGGTCTTGCCGCTGCCCGGGGGTCCCCAGAAGAGCAGGGATCCGAGATGGCCGCTCTGCAGGGCGCGGCGTAGCGTGCCGCGCTCGCCGATGAGGTGTTCGTGTCCGACCACTTCATCGAGGGTACGGGGCCGCATCCGCGCGGCCAACGGCTGGCGTCCCTTCGGAGGCACGAATGCGGCCTGCTGTGCGCCGGAATCGCCAGCGGGCGTGGAGTTGGAGCGGCGCGGTGCCATGGCTCGATGCTACAGGTTGGCCGGTCCGTTGACACTGGTCACCTGTCTTGCGGTCGGGGTCGAACGGTAGAGGCCATGGTGCCGATGCTGCGGCGTCTTCGCGGTCAGGGCGTCGAGCTCTCGGTGCCCTCGACCCGATGCGCGGCGCGGTGGAGGCCCCGCGGGAGCTATGGCACGCGGTTCGACGAGTCCTGGACAGGCAGCCGCAGGCCAACTTGCCGCTGCCATGCCGTGTCACGCAACCTAGATCGCCGTCGGACGGTGAGCCAAGCAAGCCTGGCTTCGGACCGGGGCACGAGTGAGCACGAGCCAGGCAAGCCTGGCTTTGGCGAAGGGGCTCTGACGTCCGTGAACGAGGAGCGCAACGAGCAACGAAGGGATCGGCCGGGTGACGGCGATCTAGCCGATGGTGACTACGTGGGCTACGTCGACCAGGACGTAGATGACCGCCAGAGCCGCGGCGATGGTTCCGCCCACCAACAGGATCCGGCGAACGTCGCGGACCACGTACGCATATTCCTCGGCCGCACGGGCCGCGAGCAAGCCCCCACTACCTGCGCGCCCGGGTCGGGCCGCCTCGATGGCCTTGCCGCGGTCGAGCCCGCGATTCCGACCGCTATCTGCGGCCCGTTCCTGGGCGACTATCTCGGACTCGAGCTCCGCCGCTCGAGCCTCCTCTGTTTCCGACAGCGCACTCGATGAACGAGGCGCGAACTGAGACTGTGGTCTGGCGGAACCGTGCCTGTCGGCATGCCGCTGGCCAGGACGGTGCGATCCACGAGTGCGCTTGGCCATGTTGTTTGAGAGGCCTCCGTTGGCTCAGTTGTGCGGGGCGCGGGCGGGCGCCGCCGGTCGTTCAGCTGTTGAGGGCCATCGCCCGCGTCGAGGATAACATCCCGCCCAGCCCAACCGGAGTCGTCTCGGCGGCTCCTACAGAGCAGTCTTGCGCCCGCGGCTGGTAGACTCCGAGGCGATCAAGCGGAGGTATTTGTGGGCGACTTCATTTCCAGCAATGTGGCTGCAATCACGTTGGTACTGGCGGCTTTGTGCCTGCTGATGATCGTGATGCTGCAGTCGCTCCAGGTCAGCAGGCTATCGCAGCGGATCCAGCAGCTCACGGGCGGCGTCGAGGAAGGGGACCTGGAATCGGTCCTCGGCCAACACCTGGAGACCGTGCGCCAGGTTGGACGCGACCTTGACGAGGTGACGGCCCGGACGGCGATCCTCGAAAGCGCCGCGCGCCACCACTTCTCCCGCGAGGGCCTGGTTCGGTTCAATCCGTTCCCGGATGCCGGCGGCAACCAGAGCTTCGCACTGGCTCTGCTCGACGAGTCCGAGGACGGCGTCGTCATCAGCAGCCTCCATTCCAGGACCGGCACGCGCATCTACGCCAAGGCCATCGTCGCGGGCAAGGCCGACACCTCGCTTTCCGCCGAGGAGCAGGAGGCGATAGACGAGGCCCGCTCGAAGCGCCCCCCAAGACCGGCCGCTCAGCCCCGATCGGCGGCCGCCAGTCGGGCCGCCCAAGCTGCCGCCGCGCCAGCGGCTCCTCCGGCTCAGGCTCCGACGCGGAAGCCGGCCCCCGCCCCGGCCCCACCCGCCAAGGCACCGACCCCTGACGCCCTCCCGGCCAGGCCGGGCCCCAGGTTCGGTGGTGCCCCGTCGGCCAATCCAGCCCAGGCTTCTGAGACGACTCAGCGTCAGGTGAACGACCGCGTGAAGGGCCAGGAGAAGCCGAAGAACCTCTCGTCTCCCGAGGTCACCGCGACTGTCGATGACGAGCGTGTCGACCGCAAGCCCGGGATGCCTCCAGTCTCACGCCAAGGGCAGCGGTAGGCGACAAAGCCAAGCTCGTGACACGTGAGATGTCACTGCCCGCGCTGAGTCTTGCTTCATGACAGGCCGGGACCGCAGGGCGTCCAAAGGCGAACCGCCGCCACTCGAGCAGATACCCGTCTGGTGGTCACAACCAGCAGAGAGCGAAGTTCCGGACGGACCACCTCAAGGAGAGGAGTCGCTGCTGGCCGGGCTCAACCCGGAGCAGCGGCGCGCCGTCTGCCACGGCGAGGGACCGCTCCTCGTCGTCGCGGGCGCCGGTACCGGCAAGACTCAGGTCATCACCCGCCGCATTGCCTGGTTGATCGCCACCCGTCGGGCACGTCCCTCGGAGATACTGGCTTTGACCTTCACGGACAAGGCCGCCGACGAGATGCAGACTCGCGTCGACCAGCTCGTTCCGTACGGCTACACGGACGCCGCGGTCTCAACCTTCCACGCCTTCGGCGATCGGCTGGTTCGTGAGTTCGCTCTCGAGCTCGGGCTGCCCACGGACTCTCGCGTGCTGTCACGCCCCGAGGTGGTGATCTTCCTGCGAGAGCGTCTCTTCGAGTTCGAGCTCGACGAGTACCGGCCGCTGGGGGACCCCACCCGTTTTCTCGGGGCCCTGGCGACGCTCTTCAGTCGTTGCAAGGACGAAGACGTCAGTCCGGCGGCATACCTCGCCTACGCGGCGGCTCTGACCGCCGGAGCAGCCCAAGGCCGCGCCGCAGCGGCTTCCGATACGGAGGTGGCCGATGGGGCGCCGGCGACCGCGGTGGCTCCAGAAGAAGGGAGCGCGGCGCTCGAGGAAGAGGCCCGCCGCCATACCGAGCTGGCTCGTGCGTACGATCGCTACCAGGCGCTGCTGAGAGAGGCCGGCCTCATCGACTTCGGCGATCAAGTCAGCCTAGCGCTGCGCCTGCTGCGTGAATCGCCGGCCGCCCGCCTCGAGCTCCAGCACCGCTACAAGTACCTCCTGGTCGACGAGTTCCAGGACACGAACCGGGCCCAGTCGGAGCTTGTCGAGCTTCTTGCGGCGCCGCACGGCAATGTGACCGTTGTGGGCGACGACGATCAGTCGATCTACAAGTTCCGCGGCGCCGCGATCAGCAATATCCTGGAGTTCAAGCGGCGCCATCCTCGAACGCGCCAGATCGTGCTCCGACGTAACTACCGATCGCATGCGCCCATCCTCGACGCGAGCTACCGCCTGATCAGGTTCAACGATCCGGATCGCCTGGAATTCCGCAACGGCATCGACAAGCGCCTGGTTGCCGAGCGCGGCGGGACGGTCCGGCCGGTCAGGCACCTCGTCTTCAACACGGGATCCGAGGAGGCCGATCAGGTCGCCCGGGAGATCGCGGCACGCATCGCCGCCGGAGCGAGGCCGAGGGATTTCGCGGTTCTGGTTCGAGCGAACGCGGATGCGGACCCGATCCTGAGGAGCCTCAACCTGGCGAGCGTGCCGTGGCGCTTCTCGGGCACTTCGGGTCTCTACGCCCGGCCGGAGATCAGGTTGCTGCTGGCTTTCCTGCGCGCGATCGCCGATCTCTCGGCCAGCGTCGACGTCTATGCCCTGGCCGCGTCGGACGTTTACGGCCTGGGAGGGCCGGACCTGACGGCCATCGTCAACAGCGCCAGACGACGAAATCGATCGCTCTGGGAGGTAATCGAGGAGCTCTCCCGCCAGCCTGGCCTGCTGCGGCTCGCCCCTGAGACACGGGCAGCGTTGGAGCGGCTCGTATCCGACCTGCGGAGCTACACGGAGCTGGCCCACGAGCGTCCCGCCGGCGAGGTGCTCTATCGGTTTCTGCGGGACAGCGGTCTCCTCTCGAGACTGGCCTCGGCCGAGTCGGTGGCGGCCGAGGAGTCGCTCCAGAACATCGCCCGCTTCTTCGACATCATCCGGGCTCAATCCGACCTGTTGCCCGACGACAGGATCATCTTTGTGGCCCGTCACCTGCAGACGCTGATCGATGCCGGCGACGACCCGTCGACCGCCGAAATCGACCCGGACGCTGAAGCCGTGGCCGTCTTGACGGTGCACAAGGCCAAGGGCCTCGAGTTTTCCGTGGTCTTCATGACCGGTCTGGTCGACGGCCGGTTTCCGGCTCGGACGCGCCGCGATCCGCTCGCGCTCCCGGCCGAACTGGTCCACGAAACGCTGCCCGAGGGCGACCCCCATGTCCAGGAGGAGCGGCGTCTCTTCTACGTCGGCATGACCCGAGCCCGCGACGAGCTGATCCTGTCGCATGCCGCGGACTACGGCGGGCGGCGGGCCAGGCGGGTGTCGCAGTTCATTCTCGAGGCGCTCGACCTGCCTGCGACCGCCGGTGCGGGCGCCGAAGCCGATGCCACGGCTCACGCGCCGCTCGAACGGCTGGCTGCGTTCGAGCCCAAAGCCGAGCCCGTGGAACCGGGCCGCGAGCCGGTCGAGGGACCGCTATCGCTGAGCTTCTATCAGGTGGACGACTACCTGACGTGCCCGTTGAAGTACAAGTACGTGCACGTCCTGCGGGTGCCGATCGCGCCCCACCACGCGATCGTTTATGGGTCGGCCCTGCACCAGGCCGTACAGGAGTTCCATCGTCGAGGGGCGCGCGGTTACGTGATGACCGAAGACGAGCTACTCGCGGCGTTCGAACGGGCTTGGTCCAACGAAGGGTTCCTAACGCGCGAGCACGAAGAGGCGCGGCTGGCCGCCGGCCGAGCCGCCCTGCGCCGATTCCGAGAGGAGCAACTCAAGCCCGAAGCCGTGGTGCCGGCCTACGTCGAACGGGAGTTCAGCTTCAGCCTCGACGGCGACCGGATACGAGGCCGAATGGACCGAGTCGACATCGAGCGTCTGACTGGCACGTCCGGGGCGGACGGCGGTGGCGCGCCCGGCGCGGAGACGGTCGGCGCCAGGCAGCACGCGGACGCGGTCTCGCCGACCCTGCCGGGTCTCCATCCGGAACGAGTCACCATCACCGACTACAAGTCGAGCGACGTTCGGGACCCGGCCCGGGCGAGGGAACGGGCGCGCGAGTCGCTCCAGCTCCAGATCTACGCCATGGCCTACCAGGCCGAGACCGGCCGTCTGCCGGACGCCCTTCAGCTGTGGTTCCTGGAGTCGGGTCTTGTTGGGCGTGTCGAAGTGGATGAGAAGCGACTCGATCGAGCTCGCGACTCGATCCGTCGAGCGGCCGTAGGGATACGCGCCCGCCGATTCGAGGCCACTCCGGACTATCTGGCCTGCGGCTACTGTGCTTTCCGCGACATCTGCCCGGCGAGTGCGGCCAAGTGATGGACGGTATCGAGGCAATCACTCTGGACTTCGGAAACACGCTGGTGCCGTTCCCGGCGGCGCCGATGGCAAACGTGGTTCGCCTTACCGCCGAGCGAGCGATCGATCTGCTCGGCTGCTCCGCGGGGGAGTTCGAAAGGGTTTGGGGCGAGGAGCGGCTCCGGCAGTTCGCCGAGGATGTTCCGGAGGGACGCGAGGCGGACATGGACGTCCGGGTGGTGCGCATAGTCGCCCGACTGCGAGGTCGGTCAGCGCCACCGCCCGGAGCCCGCTGGGACGACGCAGCCCTCGGGGCCTACTGCGAACCGCTCGAGGTCGCCACGATCCTGGGAACGTATGCGGAAGCATTCGTGCGCAATACGCCGGTGCCGCCGGCCATCGGCCCGATGCTTGGGCGGCTGGCCGGCAGGTACAAGCTGGCGATCCTGTCGAACTGGCCCCTTGCGCTGGCCGTCGAGCGCTTCGTCGATCGCGCGGGGTGGGGGCGGCACCTGACCGCGGTCGTGGTCTCGCACCGAGTCGGCTTCATCAAGCCGCGTCCGGAGATCTTTCGGATCGCGGCGGCCGAATTGGGCGTGACCTCGGGGCCGCTGATCTTGCACGTCGGCGACGACCTCGGGGCGGACGTCGTGGGCGCGCAGAACGTCGGCTGGAGGGCGGCCTGGGTCCGGCTCAAGCCCGAGGACTCGCCGCTGCCTGTGGGGCTGCCTGCCCCGGACGCGAAACCGGACATGGTCATCGATTCAGTTGTAGATCTGGAGCCTCTGCTCGGGCTGCCCGTCGGGCGGAGCTAGCCCCGCGGCCACGACGAAGTAGGATCAACGTATGGGAGCGAAGGATCGGCTGGTCAACACCTTCTTCATCGGAGCGGCGATCGTCGCCTGGATCGCGGTGGCGCAGATCGTGACCACGACCTACCCGCGCGACAACTCGACGAGCGGTCTCGTGGGTGCAGGGATCATCGGTCTCGCCTGTGGGCTGACGACGGTGCCGCTCTTCTGGCTCGTGCCGTTCGCACGGCATCGCCGGATCGCCCTGCTGGGTGATTGGGGCCGCTCGATTCGGAGGGGCGCGTGGGTGGCAGCCGTCATCACCCTCTTCGTAGCCCTTCGAATCCAGGGCGTCTTGAGTCTGCCCATCGCCGTCTTCGTGGTGGTTCTGGTTCTGATGGCCGAGATCACCCTCTCGATGGAGCGGTAGGGCCCGCATCTCCGGTGCAGTCGGTGCAGACGCGCTAGGCTTGACCACGATGGCCGAGTCCGAACGCGAACCAAAGACCGCCGCTGCGCTGGCCAGGCTCTATGACCTCGACCTGGTCGATCTGCCCGGCGACCTGGACCTCTACCTCGCCCTGGCGTCTCGGACGGGCGGCCCCGTTCTTGAGATCGCAGCCGGATCCGGACGGGTGGCGGTGCCCCTTGCAGGCGCCGGCCATCAGGTCACCCTCGTCGACATCGATCCCGCGATGCTCGCACGGGCGGAGGGGGCGGCGAAGGCGGCGGGCCCGGAGATCCTCGCCCGAATCGAGTGTGTCGAGGCCGACCTGATCGGCCTGAGACTGCCCGGCGGCGCCAGGTTTCGGCTGGCCATCCTGGCCCTCAACTCGATCCTCCTGCTCGACACTCGCGATGCCCAGCAGGCCGCCCTGGAGACCATGGCCCATCATCTCGAACCCGGCGGCCTGGCCGTCGTCGACGTGTGGCTGCCCAATTCGGACGAGCTGGTTCGCTACGACGGTCGCGTCGGCCTGGAGTATGTGCGACAGGACCGCGAGACCGGGCTGCTCGTGACCAAGACCGCTGCCGCCGAGCACGAACCAACCACCGGCCGCGTTCATTTGACCGCGATCTACGAGGAAGGGGAGCAGGGCGGCACGACGCGTCGGTGGGTCCGCGAAGACACGCTTAGGCTCGTAAACGCCGACGAGTTGCGCGTCATGGCCGAGTCGGCAGGCCTCGACGTGGAGGTCGTAGCGGGTGACTACGAACTCAATCCCATCTGTCCACATGACGAACGGGCCATCCTTATAGCGCGGAGGCGGGGCAGACCCGCCCCCCGACCTTGATATAGTCGGTTCGTGCCCACTCCGACCACGATCCGTCTGCTCGTCGCGGAAGACGTCCCGCAGGTAAGCCAGCACGTCCGGAACCTGCTCAGCGTCCAGTCGGCGGTCAAGCTGCTCGAAGTCCTGAACGACGGCTCCAAGGTCGTCGAGGCCGCCAAGCAGCTCCGCCCCGACGTCGTCATGGTCGACCTGCTGCTGCAGGGCAAGGTCAAGGGACCGCAGCTGATCGAGAAGCTGCGCGACTCGGGCCTCGATATCCCGGTCGTCGTGCTGACCGTTCCCCAGCATCCGCTGGCCCGCGACCCCGCCCGTGGCATCGACGCCGTCCTTACGCTGCCCTTCAGCGGCTTCGAACTGGTCAACACTCTCAGCCACGTACTTCTGGACCGCCAGTCGAGAGCGTCGGGCGCCTGCCGCGTGATCACCGTCTTTTCGCCGAAGGGCGGCGTCGGCAAGACGACGATCGCCTTCAACCTGGCCGTGGCCCTGGGTCAGATGGGCGTCCCGACGGCGCTGATAGACGGCAGCCTGCAGTACGGCGACCTCCGCTCCCTGCTCAAGGTGCCGAGCGACGTGCCGTCGATCCTTGACCTGCCCACCGACCGAGTGCAGCAGTCCGACCTGCACGAGGTGATGTGGCGCGATCCGGCCGGCATCGACATCCTGCTGGCGCCGCCGCGGGTCGAGATGGCCGAAATGGTCACGGCGCGCGACGTCGAGAAGACCGTCTCGCTGCTGCGTCGCCTGTACGAAGCGATCGTCATCGATACCCCGACGACCCTCTCGGAAGTGACCCTGGCGCTCCTCGACGCCTCCGATGTCGTCCTCTCGATCGTGACCTACGACTCCACCACCATCCACAACACCATCGCGGTGGCCGAGGTCTTCTCGTCCATCGGGTACCCGCCCGAGAAGTTGCATTACCTGATCAACCGTTCGGACTCGAGCGGTGGCATCGGCCGCGAAGAGCTGGCTCGAGCGCTGGGTCGCAGGCCGGACTTCGAAGTCGTCTCGGACGGGCGACTGGTAGTCCAGGCCAATAACGAAGGCATGCCTTTCGTCGTCTCGAGCCCGGAAGCCGCCATCAGCCGAGACATTCGGCGCGCGGCGGAAACGATCATGGGTCGCACCGCGGGCGCCCCGGTGAGACACTAAAGGCGTGTCCGACCCACGTCCCATAGGCGTGTTCGACTCAGGCGTTGGTGGTCTGACCGTCCTGCGCGAGATCCTGCGCCGGCTGCCGTTCGAATCGACCATCTACCTGGGCGACAACGTACGTGCGCCGTATGGCATCAGGACCGACGACGAAGTTCGGCGCTTCAGCGTGCAGGCGCTCGATGCCCTGGTCCGGCGCGACGTCAAGGCACTGGTCGTGGCCTGCAACACCTCCACATCCGTCGCCCTGGGCGACTTCCGGCGCCGCTACGACCTGCCGGTGCTCGGCGTCGTTCGTCCGGGGGCGGCGGCCGCGGCGCTGGCCACGCGGAACAGGCGGGTCGGTGTGATCGCGACGCCGGCGACGGTCAGGTCGCGGGCATACTTCAACGCCATCAAAGACGAGAACCCGGCCATCGAGGTATATGAGCACGCCACGCCGAGCCTTGTGCCGCTCGTGGAGGCCGGCCGTCTGACCGGCCACGAGGTCGAGGAGGCGGTCAGGCTGGCGGTGGCTCCGCTCCTGGGCCAGCGCAACGAAGACGGCGACTTCATCTTCCCGCTGCCGCCCTCGGCCAGGATCGACACGCTGCTACTGGGGTGCACCCACTATCCCTTGCTGGCCGGGCCCCTTCGCGAGTCCGTCGGAGACAGCGTCGCGATCGTCGATTCGGCCACCGCCACGGCCTCTTCTCTGGCCGAGCTTCTGTCGGTGAATGCCATGGAGGCGCCCGGTACGACGCGCGGCACCGCCGCAGACGCCGGGATGGGCGGCCACGAGCCACCCGATGAAGAGGCGGTAGCACCGAGCCATCGTCAGTTGACGACGGGCGACGTGATGGCGTTCCGAATCGTGGCCGAGCGCATGTTTGGAGAGGAGTTCCCGGACGTAGACGCCGTCGACCTGGAAGCCGGCGTCGCGTGAGTGGGGGCCCCGCGACTGGTGGGGGCGGCGGGCGAGAGGGCTCGGCGCGACGTCCGTCTGGTTCGGGCAGAAGCCGGGCGGCTTTCTTGCAGGCCGGGTTCGTGGTTGGTGCGGTCGTCGGCGCGGGCGTCACGGTGCTCGGTCGCCGGGCCGAACGATCCGCCCGCCGGGGTCTCATCGATTGGCCCGTCGCCGAGCGATTGGCGTGCGACCGCGTAAGGAATGCCCCGGGCACGCTACAACCGGACGAATTGGAGCGGGCGGCGCCGGTCTACGCCGCCGCCATGGCTGAGATCGTGCCCGCCCTGACCAGGGCCCTGGGGGCGGAGCTCCCGGGAGTCATCGAACGGTCCGGCGTCGTCGATCGAGCCGGCTGGGTCCACGCCAATGTCGCCTCCTTTGCCGCGCTAATGAGCAAGGTGGAGATCGGCCTGGTCGATCAGATCCTGCCGCCCGGGTCGGGCCTGGTGAAGGCGACCATGGCCATCGCCAACCGGATGGTGACGACCCGCCAGTTCGGCTATCTGCTGGGGTTCCTGGGGCAGCGCGTGCTCGGGCAGTACGATCTGGCTCTGCTCTCGGCCGAGGCTAGTCCTGGCCGGCTGCTATTCGTCGACGAGAACGTTCGCCGCACGGCCGCGATCCTCGGTGTGCCGCTCAACCCCTTCCGAACCTACATCGCCCTGCACGAGACCACTCACGCCTTCGAATTCGAGGCGCATCCGTGGCTGCGGCCGTACCTGTCCGCCCGGCTCGAGCGCCAGCTGGCGTCGCTAGCCGGCAGCGTCGAGGGGATGAGTCGGGACGCCGTCGGTGGACTTGGTCGCGCCCTTCGCAAGGCGGGCTCGGGCGAAAGCTGGATGGAGGGCTTGATGACGCCGGAGGGTCTGCGGGATTTCCGTGAGATCCAGGCCGTCATGAGCCTCCTGGAGGGTTTCGGCGACTACATCATGGATGAGGTGGGTCGTGACCTCGTCCCCGATGTGGGGCTGATCAGCGCGAGGTTTCATGCGCGCCGCGACCAGCGGACCGGGTTCGAGCGGGCGATGATGCGGCTGACCGGGATGGACCTCAAGATGGAGCAGTACCGAAAGGGCGAGGAGTTCGTAGCCGCTGTAGCTCGAGCCCGGGGGGCCGAAGCCTTGCGTACTCTCTGGCTCAGCCCGGAGACGCTACCTTTGCCCGAAGAGATCGATATGCCGTCACGTTGGCTGGCGAGGGTTCTGCCCTGAGCCTGGGAATTCAGCCGTCACAAGCCGTCGCAACGCAGGGGGCGCAAATGAACGTTGAAAGCCTTGGAGTCGTGGGACCGGGACACGGACCTGGCGGGTCACCTCTGGCCATCGCCATCAGCCCGGTTCTAACCGGCCGCGACGCCTACGGTTCGATGCGAGAGAAGATCCTCGAAGCGGCGCCCGGCACCAGGCTGATACCGGTGAGCGCCGAGGGAGTGGCGGACGAGCCGCTCGACGACGCGGAGGTCCTGCTGCGCGGCTGGTCCCTGGGCGGCGACCCGCTCGATCGGCTCGTCGGCCGGGCCGCCCGGGTGCGCTGGATCCACTCAGTTTCGGTGGGCGTGGAGTCGGTCCTGACGCCCTGCGTTCGCTTGCGCGGCCTGACCGTCACCAACGGCCGGGGGGTCTTCGACCAGCCGATCGCCGAGTACGTGATGACGATGATCCTGGCGATCTGCCGGCGGCTGCCGCAACTCATCGAGCTTCAGCGCGAACGGACGTGGCAGCCGCTCCAGGCTCGGGAGCTTGCCGAGACGACGATCGGGCTTGTCGGCCTGGGCGGCATCGGCTGCGAGGTCGCCGAGCTGGCCCGCCCGTTCGGGCCGCGGGTCGTGGCGATCCGTCGTCGTCCGGGCGCCGCGCCGGTGGATGGGGTTGAGGTGCTGGGTGGCCTCGATGCCCTGCCAAGGCTGCTGGCCGTGTCCGACTTCGTAGTGCTGGCCCTGCCCCTCACCGGCGCGACCGACGCCCTCATCAACGACGAATCGCTGGCCGCCGCCAAGCCCGGCTCGTGGCTCGTCAACGTCGCCCGGGGCGGACTCGTCGACGAGGGGGCGATGTTGCGAGCCCTCCGCTCGGGGCCGCTGGGCGGCGCCGTTCTGGACACCTTCCGCGAGGAGCCGCTGTCCGAAGCTTCGCCGTTCTACCGGCTTCCAAATTGCATCGTCACTCCTCACACCAGCTGGTCCAGCGCAGCGGTCCTGGACAGGACGCTCGATGTCTTCTGCGACAACCTGCGCCGCTACAGAGCGGGCGAGCCGCTGGCCTACGTCGTCGATCTGGGCGCCGGCTACTGAGTCCGGTCGTCCGTTAGCATGGGCACGCCACTCGACCACTCGGAGGAAACGACCACCACATGCAGATAGCCATCGTCGGGCTTGCGGGCTCGGGGAAGACGACCGTCTTCNNGCCGGCTCGGGGAAGACGACCGTCTTCAACACTCTCACCCGAGGCCACGCCCAGACCGGCGGATACGGCGGCATGGACTTGCACGTTGGGACCGTCAAGGTTCCCGATGAGCGCCTGGACGTGCTCGCTGAGATCTTCAAGCCCAAGAAGATCGTCCACGCCGATGTCACGTACTTTGATCTGCCGGCCCCGCCGGCCTCGACCGAAGGCCGGGTCGGAACCGAGGAACTCCCGGCCGATCAACTGGCGCGACTCCGAGAAGCCGACGCGCTGCTGCACGTCGTCCGGGCTTTCGAGGATGCCGCGGTTGCCCACCCCGACGGCTCGGTCGACGCCTGGCGCGATCTCGAGCGCTTGGACCTCGAGTTCACGCTGGCCGACCTATCGGTGATGGAGAAACGGATCGACCGCCTGAAGGCGAGCGGTCACCACGGGACCGCCGCGGAGCGCGACGCAAACGATCGAGAGCTGGCGCTGCTCGAGCGGCTGCACGGCCCTCTGGCCACGGGCAAGCCGTTGCGCGACGAGACCATCGACCCGGAGGAAGAGAAGTCGATCCGCGGCTTCCGGTTCCTGACCCAGAAGCCCGTTCTCGTGCTGCTGAACGTCGGCGAGGCAGACTTGCCGCGCGAGGCCGAGATCGTCGCCGGCATCACCTCGCGCTACGAGCACAAGCGGGCGATCGTGGACGCGCTCTCGGCCAAGATCGAGATGGAGCTGGGCGACCTGGAGCCCGACGAGGCGGCCGTCTTCATGGACGAGCTGGGTCTGGCGGAGTCGAGCCTGGGTCGAGTCATCCGCCTCAGCTACCGACTACTGGGCCTGATCTCGTTCCTGACGGCCGGACCCGACGAGGTCCGAGCCTGGCCGATTACCGATGGTTCCTCCTCGGTCGACGCAGCGGGGGCCATCCACACGGATCTGGCGCACGGCTTCATCCGCGCCGAGGTCGTGCCCTACCTGGATCTGGTGGCCCTCAAGTCGACCGCGGAAGCGCGCAAGCACGGCAAGCTGCGTTCCGAGGGCAAGACGTACACCGTCAAGGACGGGGACGTGATCGAGATCCTGTTCAGCAAGTAGCGCTCCGGGGCCGGGCGGCGGCCGGCGGCGCTCCCTAGTTCGGCCGGCCGTCGGTCCCGGGGAACTCCAGGAAGATCCCGCGGTAGTCGGGCCCGTCGTCGTCATCGTCGGAGTCCAGGCTCGCCAGGTAGTTGTCGTCTTCCTGCTTGGAAACGTTCACCGAGGCCGTGAGGCGTTCATCCGAGATGGGGATGAACTGGTAGTCCTGCTCGAGCTCTTCCGCGATGGCCTCGATCAACGTTTCCCCCTCGAACGAATCCCCGATGCGACGCCGGATCGACTGGACCAGCTCGAAGAAGGCCTCGGCGTCCATTTCCTCCTCACGGACAAGCAGCACGTCGGCGAAGATGTCGTCGTCACCCTCGCGAAGTTCGTAGAAGAACACGGCTTGACTCCAAGGAGGCAGGGTCTGGAAGCGCGCCGAGTATACCGCCCGCCATCTCTCGATACGGTCGATCAGCTCGACCTGGTGGTCGTCGGGGCCTCGTCCCGAGACCTCGCCTCGGCCGACGTCAGAGGCTGGCGACTTGGCGGATCGGCGACCTACTGCTCCCTGGCCGCCGCGCGGTTGGGACTGCGGGTGGGGTGCCTCCTGGGCGTAGATGGGGAGGCATTCGACCGGGCCGGCGCCGACTTCGAGCTCCTCGAGTCGGCCGGCGTCCGGCTGCGCCTCGAGCGACTGGACCACGCGCCCGTCTTCGAAAACATCGAGCAAGACGGTCATCGTCGCCAGCGCTGGCTCTCCAGGAGCGATCGGGTCCGAGTGGAGGCACTCCCGGCTGCGTGGCGGATCGCCGCGGGCTGGCTCCTGGTACCGGTAGCCGGGGAGGTCGGCGAGGATTGGGCCGGCGTTCTTCCGCCGGGGGCGGCGGTGGGCCTGGGCTGGCAGGGGCTGCTGCGCGAGTTCGCCGACGACGGCTGGGTGGAGCGAGTGGCACCCGGACCGTCGGCGCTGCTCGAGGCCGCCGGCATTGTCGTCGCCAGCGTCGACGATCTGCCACCGCAAACCGGTCTCGAGGCGCTGCGGGCGCTGGCGCCGAAGGCGGCGATCGCGCTCACGGCCGGGGAGGGCGGGGGAGTGGTCGCTCGAGGCGGTGAGCTCGTCCGCTATCACGCTGCGCCGGCTCTGCGCGCGGTCGATCCCACCGGCGCCGGGGATGTGTTCATGGCCGCTCTCATGGTCGCGTGGCTTCTCACCGGTGAGCTGGCCACGCCGCGAACGCTTCGGTTCGCAGCGGCGGCCGGCTCGTGCGCGGTCGAGGGCGTCGGTCTGGCCGGGGCTCCGACGAAGGCTCAAGTTGCGGCGAGGATCCGGTCGGTGGCTTCGAGCTAGGAGGGGCCCGCCGGGAAAGGCGCTCGCTCGAGCCGTCGGGCCAGGCGGGCACGGCGCTTGACGAGATCCGCCTCCAGGGCCCGCCGCTGCATCGCGTTGCCGTGGCCGCGGCCCCGGTAGAGCGCCAGCAGGGCTTGATCCGTGGCGGCCCAAGCCCCGGCGAGGTCGCGTTCTCGGTGCTCGCGCTCCTTGGCCACCTCGATCCAACCCAGACCTGCCAGGGGCCCCGGCGCGGTCACGAGCCGGCTCCAGGCCACGCCCGCTTCGGCGATACGGCCGCAGCGGCGCAGCAGCCGGGCGAGCTCAACGGTCGCCAGCGCGACCTCCGGATCGCCGCCGTCGATCGCAACGCCTGCGATCTGGAGGCAGGCCACCGCCTCGTCAATCCGGCCGTCGTGGCGGAAGAGGCGGGCCAAGCGGACTAGATCGCCGGGGGGAGCCCAGCGCCGCACCTCGCCTTCGCCGTAGCCGCGTTCCAGGTGGGCCAGGATTCGCCCGAGCGTGACCACGTCCTCTGCGTTGTGGCGAGCCACCACGCGGATCGGTCCCGCGGCACCACCGCGCAGGAACGAGTGGTAGACGGCGGGGATCTCCCAGGACGGAATGTCCGGCGCGCGGTGGCGGCGGAGAAGGTGCCGCTCCACCGTCTGGAGGCGGGCATCGGGCAGACGATGCCGGAAGAGCCGCCGCACCAGCAGCAGAAGATCCAGATGGCCGTCGAGGGCGGGAGGAACGCGGCGGCCCATGCGGAAGCGGGTCTCGAGGAGCGGCCAGTCGAAGGAGCGGCCGTTGTATGTGACCAGGCAGGCACCCGCAGGTGTCTCTGCGGCGAGGGCGTCTAGCAGCGCACGCTCTTCTGAGTGGTCCGGCAGGAGCAGCTGCACCAGGCGCATCCGATCGCCCTGCCACCAGCCGATCCCGATCAGGAACGCCACCGTGCCGGCCGCGGATCCCAGGCCGGTGGTCTCGGTGTCCAGGCACAAGAGGGGAGTGCCGGCGGCCGGCATTCCCGGGAGTGCGGCCAGTCGTTCGCGGTCGATCGGCAGGTATACCGGGCGCAGCTCGCGGCGTACGTACCAGCCGTTGGGAGTCTCGACGGCGTCCCCGTCGACGGCCGCGGCCAAGCGCTCGGCGAGCGACGCGGCGTCGACCGAGCCGACATCCGCCCAGACCGGTTGGGGAGTGGTGTGCGCGTCGCCGGCGGCGACGACCGCGGCGATCGCCCGCCTGATCTCAGGGTCGACTTCGCCGGCCCGTTGGGTCCGCCCGGCCGCCGACCGATCGCGACGAAGACCCTCCAGTCGGCGCTGCAGCCGGGCCCCGTCGACACTCACGCGGCCGCTCCTGGCGCCGCCGGCGCCGCCGCTCCCATAGCCGCGCCGGCCGAATCGGCGACCAGCGAACGCAGCAGTCGCAGCGCCAGCGCCTTGGCGTCTACTTCGGGTTCGAGCCGCGGGCCGGTGCAGGCCGGGCAGCCGCTCTCGCAGCCGCAGCCGGAGATCAACTCGGCGGCCCCCGCCACCAGCTCGTCGTGGCGATCGAAGAGTCGCTCGGACATGCCGACGCCGCCCGGCACGGCTTCGTACAGGTAAACCGTCGGTGAACCGTTGTGTGGGGAGCGGACCTGGCTGACCAGGCCCAGATCGCGCGGGTCCACCATGAGCAGGACCGCCGCGACCGCCTGTGCCGCTCTTCCAACGCCCAGAAGGGCGACGTCCAGATCCGCTCGGGTCCAGCCGCCGGCGGCCGAACCGAGCATCAGCCAGTAGGCCGTCGTCTGAAGTTCGAGTTCGGGCAGGTGAACGGGACCCCAGCCCAGGTTTTCGTCCGTCCCGAACTTGAGCTTCTTGAACATGCTGACCAGACTCGAGACCATGACCTCGCCGTGGGCGCGATCGCCGCCGGTCGCCGGTAGGGTGGCATAGGTGTCGAGCGGCTTGAGCGTAACCGCGCGATCGGCGTAGGTGTAGTGGTCGACGTCGACCCGCCTGACGTACGCCTTGCGTTCGTCCCAGTCGAGCTTGTCGACGTGGAACTGGGCCGACTCGTGCATGTAGATGGCGTCTTCGTGGACCAGGGTCTGGGCCGCGAATATGTCGATCTCGCCGATGACCCGCGGCCTGGCGGGCGTGGTGTCGATGATGACCACGTTCTCCTCGGCGGCCGCCCGCAGCGATACCGACGAGGCCGGGAAGTTGTCGCTCGACCAGTACCAGCGATCGTCGCCGGCGCGGTGGACCAGGCCCTCTTCGGCGAGGAACGCTAGCAGCGGCTCTGCCGCGCCAGGCCCGAAACGCTCGCCCGGCTCGAAGGGCAGCTCGAAGCAGGCCGCCTTGAGGTGGCCGAGCAGGACGTGGAGGTTGTCCGGGTCGAGCCGAGCCTCCTCCGGCGCCGAGTCGAGGATGAACTCTGGGTGCTCGACGACGTAGCGGTCGACCGGTCCGCCGCCGGCGATGAGCACGGCGACGCTGACGTCCCTCCGCCTCCCGGCCCGACCCATCTGCTGCCAGGTGGCGGCGATCGAGCCCGGATACCCGGCCAGGATGGCGACATCGAGCTGGCCGACGTCCACGCCGAGCTCCAGGGCGTTGGTAGTCACGACGCCAAGCAACTCACCATCGCGCAGGCCGCGTTCCACGGCCCGCCGCTCGGTCGGCAGGTAGCCGCCGCGGTAGCCACGAACCCTCGTCCGAGGCCCATCACCGAGGAAGAGCGCCTCGCGCAGGTTCGACAGCATCAGCTCGACGCCAACTCGAGAGCGACCGAAGACGAGCGTCTGCCGGCCTGCTCGGAGGAACGGCAAAGCCCAACGCGTCGCGAGCGCCTGCGCGGAGCCTCGTGCTCCGGTGGTTGGATCCAGCAGCGGGGGTTGAACCATCAAGATGTGGCGCTCACCGGACGGGGCGCCGTTCCTGTCGACGACCCTCGCCTCGCGGCCCGTGAGCAAGGCCGCCAGCTCTCCGGGATTCCCGATGGTGGCGGAGCAGCACACGATCACCGGGTGGGAGCCGTAGTGGGCGCAGATTCGAAGAAGCCGGCGCAGCACATTGGCGACGTGGCTGCCGAACAGACCTCGGTAGGTGTGCAGCTCGTCGATGACGATGATCTGGAGCTGTTCGAAGAGTTGGAACCACTTGGTGTGGTGGGGCAGGATCGCCGAGTGGAGCATGTCCGGGTTGGTGACCACGACCTGGCCCGCGGACCGAATGGCGGATCGGATCGGGTTGGGCGTGTCGCCGTCGTAGGTGGAAGCGTTGATGTGCATGCCCGCGGCCCGGCTCAACTCGCCAAGCTCCGAGACCTGATCCTGACCGAGGGCCTTGGTCGGGAACAGATACAGCGCTCGGGCGGTGGGGTCGTTGGCGAGCGCCTGGAGCGTCGGCACGAGATAGCAGAGCGACTTGCCCGACGCCGTCGGCGTGACCACGACCACGTCCTCACCGCCTCGCACCGCGGCTATGGCGTCGGCCTGATGGCGATACAGCGCCGTGACGCCGCGGCTTTCGAGGCCGGCTCGTAGACCGGGGTCGAGCCATTCCGGCATCGGCACGAAATCCGCAGGGCGGGACGGCAAGTGGGCGTGGTGCGAGACGCCGCGCGACATGGATGGATCGGCCAGCAGCCGGTCGAGGACTGTATGGACGCCGGACGGCTCGTAGTACCTCATTCCTCTACCTCAAACAGAACGCCCGTACGAAAGCTTTGGCCAGTGTAGCAGCGTCCGCAAGCGTGAACTCGTGTTGACACGTCAGCTGCGCGCAGCTACGATCCTGGTATGTACGGCCGCGACCTCGAGCTTGCTGCGGAGGACCTCTCCGCGCCGTCGCCATCGTTGCCGGGACCGACCATTTCATTCACACGGCGGCGCCTGGCTTTGCTCGTCGCCGGGCTCTTCGCGCTGTGGTTGGTAGGCGTCTTCGCCCGACAGGTCGGGGAGGCTTCGTCGGCAGCCAGCCAGGCCGATCAGATGCGTGCCCGAAACGCGGCTATGGAGCGTGACGTGGTCTCGCTCGACCAGGAGATCAAGCTCATCAAGCAGCCGGCGTACGTCTCGCAGGTCGCCCGAGGCTACCTGCTCGGATCTCCTCAGGAGATCCCTTTCACGATCGACCCGAACGCACCGGCCCTTCCGGCGAACGCCCCCGGTTCGGTGGGCATCAAGCCCGATGTCTCGACTCGGAACCCCAGCCCGCTCGACTCGTGGCTGCAGGTTCTCTTCGGGTCCCAGCCCTAGCGGTTCCGCGTTAGCATCGCCGCATGAACGCACCGCAGAGCCGCCGCCCCCTCAAGGTCGGCGTGCAGCTGCCAGAGCTCGAACGGCCCATTCGATGGCCCGAACTGGCAACGATCATCCGGCGGATCGAGGAGCTCGGTTTCGATTCGATATGGACCGGCGACCACTTCCTCTACCGCCAGTCCGACGGAACGGCGGAAGGGCCCTGGGACGCCTGGTCGGTGCTTGCCGCTGCGGCGGCGATCACCTCGCGAGTCACCCTCGGACCGCTCGTGACCCCGGTCGGCTTCTACAATCCGGCGGTCCTGGCGAAGAAGGCGGCTACCGTCGACGAGATTTCCGGCGGGCGGCTGATCCTGGGGCTCGGCGCTGGCTGGAACGAACCGGAGTTTCGCAGCTACGGCGTGCCCTATGACCACCGCGTCTCGCGCTTCGGCGAAGCCTTCACGATCATCCGCACTCTGCTGGCCGAAGGCGAAATCGACTTCGAGGGCGAGTACTTCAGCGCCCGCGACTGCCAGCTGGTGCCGCGCTCCAGGACGGATGGACCGCCGCTCATGATCGGCTCGGTGGGCGAGCGGATGCTCGACATCGCCATCCCATATGTGGATTCATGGAACGTCTGGTACACCGACACCGGCAACAGTCCGGCGGGGGTGGCGCCGCTGCGGGCCAGAGTCGATGCCGCCTGCGCGAAGATCGGACGCGACCCGGCCAGCGTGGCGGCCACGGTCGTGGTCCTCGTGCGAATGCCGGGCGGCACGGGTCGTCGCGGTGGTGACGGTACCGTGGACAAGACCTCGAACCCGCTGCAAGGTCCGCCGGAGGTGCTTGCCGAGGGGCTCCGGGCCTACTCCCGCGCCGGCGTCGCGGAAGTCCAGCTGGTCGTCGATCCGATCACCGTAGAGTCGCTCGAGACCCTGGCGCCGGCGCTGGAGCTTCTCGACCGCGGCTGAGAATCCGGCAGGCCGCGGTCGTGGCGGACCGCGGCAAGGATTCGGGGGAGTCGAGGTGGTAGCTGGGGTTGGATTTGAACCAACGACCTAGCGATTATGAGCCGCTTGCTCTGCCACTGAGCTACCCAGCCACGAGGACGGAGTGTGCCACACGACCCGTTGGGCTGTCCACCTCAGCGGCCCCGGCGTCGCCGGCAGTCGTTCGCCCCATCCGCTTCGGCAGGACCGCCCAATGGGACGAATGAAGGCGCCGTCACTTGGAGCGAACGAAAGCCGTTGCCGGTCGGTCTCCCCATAGAGGCCGTCGCGTGACCAACGGCCCGAGAGTCGCGGTTGTCGGTTCGGAGAGGCTCCGAGCCGGCCGATAACGTGCTCGGGCGTATACTTCGGCGGCCGATCGGCCTCGAACCGACCGCCAAGATCCGGAGGCTCCGCTACACCTTGAACAGTCGCTTCATGCGCAACGGCATCGTGATGCTCGTTCTCGTTGCCGCCACAGCCGCGCTGCTATACGCGCTGATCCAACCATCCCAGCCCGACTCGAAGAGCTACTCGTTCTTCGAGAAGGACATGACCAGCGGCAACGTGACCAAGATCGTCCGCCAGGACTCGACCTTGACCGTGACCGACAACAACGGGACCAGCTATACGCTCCAGGATGACGCGCCCGCGAACGGCGACTACTCCATCTTCCAGACCTGGAACGTCCCCAACCTGAGCAAGATCGACTATTCGGTCTCGAAGCCCGCCGACACCGGCTGGGTCGTCCTGCTGCTCAGCACCCTGCTGCCGGTCGGTCTCGTCGTCTTGCTGATCTTCTTCTTCATGCGCCAGGCCCAGGGCACGAACAACCAGGCCCTGAGCTTCGGCAAGAGCCGGGCCCGCATGTTCCTCGGCAACAAGACCGTCGTCACCTTCGCCGACGTGGCAGGCGTCGATGAGGCCAAGACGGACCTCCAGGAAGTCGTGGAGTTCCTGAAGTACCCGGAGAAGTTCAACTCACTCGGCGCCCGCATCCCGCGCGGCGTCCTCCTCGTGGGACCTCCGGGCACCGGCAAGACGCTGCTCGCTCGCGCGGTGGCCGGCGAGGCCGGAGTGCCGTTCTTCTCGATCTCCGGCTCCGAGTTCGTGGAGATGTT
>PMKV01000102.1:6439-6771 GCA_003157875.1 Chloroflexota bacterium | reverse complement strand
GACGGACCAGTCGGTCCCGACACCGCGCCGGCGGGCGGAGCGACGGCGCAGCGTCTTGCGGAGGCCGTCGCCCGCACCGCGGCGCGAGTATCGGTCACGGTGGAAGGACCCGACGGTCGCGAGCTGATCGCCCGCTGGGGCAGCCTGGTCGACATCCGGCCCATCCCGCGCAACACGAGCGTCGGCGACGCAGATCGTGTCGCAGTCGCAGGGTACCTAGCAAAGTACGCAACAAAGGACGCAGGCATTGGCGGCGGCCTCGATCGACGGATCCGCGTCAAGGGAGTGATCGAACGGGCCGAGCTCTCCGAGCACGCCCGCGCGCTGATGCG
>PMKV01000102.1:0-6400 GCA_003157875.1 Chloroflexota bacterium | reverse complement strand
CGAGCCCAGGCCGATCCCTGGCTCGCCCAGATCCGCGCCAAGGCCATAGGCGACCAGGTCGTCATCCGACGGGCCTTCCACTACGCCGGATCAGGGCTGAGTCCGGCTGAGCGGGCCGTGGCCGCCAGCTTCCGAGCGAGCGAAGTCGTCGTGAGCGACCGCACCGCGACCTGGCGCAATACGCGCACCTTCGTCCGCGCGCCTGGGCGCACAACACGGTCACCGTGGGCACTCCGAGCACCGCAACAAGGGTCGGCGCCATGACAGACCGCCGCTGCCATGACCGATAACCTGCATCCCGTTCCGCTCTCCGATCGCATCGCCCTCCGTGAAGACGAGGCCGCCGAGTTGCTCGGGATGAGCGCGAGCACACTGCACCGCCTGGCGATTGCCGGCGTGGTGCCGCGTATTCCCCTGCTGCCGGACATGACGACCGCTCTGTACTCCCGCCTCGCACTCGAGCGCTGGGCACTGGATCGGAGCGACTATGCTGATCCGAAGGAGATTGGAAATGGGTACCAGGCGCAAGCGGTCAATCTACGGGGCGGGCAGCGTCTACCAGCGGAGCGACGGACAGTGGGTCGCGGTCGCTCTCGTGCCGGGTCAGGTTCCCAAGCGCCTGTACGCCTCCTCGGAAGAGTCGGCGAGGGAACGTCGGAATAACTATCTCGCCGAACGGCGCTTGGGCATACCGTCCTATGAGAGCAAGTTGTCGCTTGCTCGCCATCTCGAGACCTGGCTCGAAAGCAAGCGCCCGCCGACCGTGCGCCCCTCAACCTACGTTAGCTATGACCTCCACGTCCGGCATCTCAACCGGTCGATCGGCAGCATCGCCCTGGTCAAGTTGACACCCAACGACGTCCGCCGACATTCACGTCGGCTACTCGACGAGCATCTCTCGCCGCGCTCCGTCGCGCTGAACCTGACCGTTCTTCGCATGGCCTTGAAACAGGCCCTCGACGATGGTCTGGTTGCCCGCAATGTCGCGGCGCAGGTCGACAAGCCGCGATCGGTGCGGCCCGAGCTCGACATTCTCAGGCCACTCGAAGTCAAGCGCTTCATGGCGGCAGCCCGTCGCGATAAGAACGGCGCGCTCTGGATGGTGCTCATCGGAACGGGGATCCGGCTCGGCGAGGCGCTCGGTTTACGCTGGCCAGACCTCGATCTCACAGATCGAACCATGCGGGTCTCCGGATCGGTGCGTCAGGTCCGGCAGCTCGTCCGCACGCCCGGCGAAAAACGCTTGCAACGAGTCGAGCCGAAGACTGAATCGGGCTGGCGGACGCTCGCACTTGCCCCGACCGTGGCTGCTGCCCTGACTAAGCGCAAGGCCGAAGTTGCCGACCAGCCGCGCAACGTCGAGTCCTATGTCTTCACAAGCCAGAGCGGCACGCTGCTTGATCCGCGCAACGTCGATCGGCTGTTTCATGCCTTCCTCGAGAAGGCCGGCCTACGCCGTATCCGGATCCACGACCTGCGGCACTCAGCGGCATCGATGATGCTGACTTCCGGCGCGACGCTCGACGACGTCAAGCGGTACCTGGGGCACAGTTCGATCGGCATCACGTCAGACATCTATGGTCATCTCGTCGAGGGCCGCTCGGCGGAGGTAGCGGACGGCATCGAGCGAGCGATTCGAGCGAAGCGCTAGCCAAGCGCAGTCTCGCTCAGCGCCAGATATGGCCTGCAATCGCTCCACCGATCGCTCCACTTTGGGCAGATTCGTGCTCAAAACCTTGTAACTGTGGATCCGCAGGTTACGGGTTCGACCCCCGTAGGCCACCCCAACTCCCCGAGGAAACCCGACGTCGCGGCGCTCGTGCGGATTTGCCTCCCCCGGCGAGGCGGTGTTACCCTGCCGAGGCCTCATCCGCCAGGGACCAAGCTCCCCGCACAGGAGATCGGCAGCTTGCGCAACTTCTCCGCCACCGCGTTCGCCCTTCCGGTCCGTGGCATCGCCTATGCCGCGGCCGGACTGCGCCGAGCCTCAATCGTGAAGCCCGCGATGGTCGTCGGGGCGGTTGCGCTGGTGGTTTCGGGGCTGCTCGTCGGCCTGCCGGCCAAGTCCGTTGCCGGCCAGACGGTCCCGACGTTCGCGCCGCTGGCACCGCAGGCAGACGCTCATCGCTCCGGTAGCGGCCTGGCCCTCGACGTTCCGTTCGAGATCCAGTTCACCAAGCCGATGAACCAGAGCACGGTCGCCGCGGCCGTTACGATCACGCCGACGATCCGGTTCCGGTCGGAATGGGACGTGACGGGCCAGATCCTGTCAATCGCGCCCCTCCCCTACTGGCAGCCCTACACCCAGTACACGGTCGACATCTCGACCGACGCCACCGACGAGGAAGGGCTGAATCTCGTCACGCCGGTCCACGAGTCCTTCCAATCGGGCTCACCGACTGCCGGCGAGATCACCGCCACGAAGATGTTCGGCGACCGCGCTTCACCGTCTACCACGTTCCAGATCACTTTCACCCGCCCGGTCAAGCTTGCGGCGGTCGAGTTGCGCTTTGGCATCAACCCTACCGTCGACGTGGCGATCGTCGGTGACGATCCCACGGATGCCACCTCGCAGGTGTTCACCGTGACTCCCAAGAAGCCGCTTGCGACCAATACGGCCTACTTGATCAGCCTCGCCGACGGCGGGACCGACGCGGCGGGCGCGACGCTGCGTTCGGTGGACACGCTCGCGGTCACGACTCTCCCGGCACCCAGCGTGACTTTCACCCCCCAGGACGGGACGATCACCTACGACACGAACCAGCCGATTTCAGTGAAGTTCTCGGTTCCGATGGACCCGAAGGCGGCCACGGCGGCGCTCTCGGTCACGGTCAACGGTCGGGCGATCGCCGGTTCCACATCCTGGACCGACGACGCCATGACGCTGACCTTCACCCCTTCGAGATCCTTCAATATCGGCTACAGGGTTTCGGTCCAGGTCGCCGCCTCCGCCAGGTCGACGGGGGGCCTGACCATGGCGGCAGCGGCAAGCATCGCCTTCACCGTCTCCACGCCGCGGACGCGGACCTACGCCTCCGGCGGGACTTCGATCCCGTGGACCGGCGGCATCGCCTCGACGACCGCGCCGTATCACGCGGCCGAGCTGTACTACCTGAGCCTGATGAACTGCACCCGCACCGGCGGCTGGGTGACCTCGAGCGGTGTCTGCTCGACCGAGACGCATCACACCATGCCGGCCCAGTCGGCGCTGGCCTACAACGACTCCATCGCCAACGCAGTCTCGCGGCCGTACGCCAAGGCGCTGGCCGACCGGGGCGTGCTGACGCACTACCTCGACGGTTCGACCGTTCATAGCAGGCTGAGTGCCCAGGGATTCACCAGCCCTTCCTGGGGCGAGAACATCGCCTCGCCGAGCAACGCGGGCCAGGGCGGCATGGTCTCGATCGAGATCTTCTTCCAGGACGAATCCTGGAACAGGGGCGGCCACTACTACAACATCATGAACTCGCACTTCCGCTGGGCCGCCGTCGGAGTCTGGGTCTCGAACAGCGTCCGGGTCGTGATCGACTTCTACGGCTGACGCGACACTGAGCCAACGTCCATGACTCCGCTCGAGGCCGGGGCGATCTTCGCGGCGGGCGTGGCGGCGGGCACGATCAACACGATCGTGGGCTCGGGTTCGCTCATCACGTTCCCAACCCTGCTGGCCTTTGGCTATGCCCCCCTCGACGCCAACGTCTCAAACACCGTCGGCCTGGTGCCCGGATCCATCAGCGGTGCCTTCGGCTATCGGCGTGAACTGGTCGGGCAGCGAGGACGCGCGATTCGGCTGGGAATCTCGTCGGGATTGGGCGGGCTGACCGGCGCCCTGCTCCTGCTCGCCTTTCCGGGGGCCTTCTCGGCCATCGTGCCGATCCTGATCGCCGTGGCCCTGCTCCTCGTGGCGACCGGGCCTCGCCTCTCGCGGGCGCTGGCCGAGCACCGGCACGCCGAGGCGGATCGATCGTGGCCCCTGGCGGTCCTGTTCTTTGCCACGGCGGTCTACGGCGGCTACTTCGGCGCCGGCATGGGCATCATCATGATCGCCCTGCTGACGATCTTCGTCGCCGACGACATCCAGCGTCTCAACGGCCTCAAGAACGTCCTGGCGGCCCTGATCAACGGCGTGGCCGGCATCCTGTTCATCGCCATCGCGCCGGTCCATTGGGACCTGGCGTTGCTGATCGCCGCCGGCTCGATCGTCGGCGGCCAGGCCGGTTCCAGGATCGGGCGCAGGCTGCCCGCACCCGCGCTCCGACTGGCGATCATCTGCGTCGGACTCGTAGCCGAGGCGCGTCTGCTGCTGGGCTAGACGGAAGGCGGAGCGGGCGGCAGATCGACATCGGGCGGCACAGACTCCTCGGGCAGCTCGAACTCGTCGATGCCCGCGCTGGGAACCGAATCCCCGGCCGACCGATTGTGTCTGCTTGGGAGCCAGACGCTGAAGCTGGCCCCGCCCTCGGACCGATTGGCGGCGCTGATTCGGCCGCCGTGCTGTTCGACGATCCATTTGGCGATGGCCAGACCCAAGCCGGTGCCGCCGGCCGGGGCATCGTCGGCTCGCCAGAATCGCTCGAATATGCGGGGCAGGTCGTCCGGCTTGATACCGGGGCCCCCGTCGTCCACCTGGATCTCGGCGCCACCTGCCGCGGGTCGAACCCGAGCCTCGACGGTGGATCCCGCCGGGCTGTGCCGGATCGCGTTGTCGACCAGGATCGTCACGAGCTGGCGAAGGCGGAGCGGGTCGCCGACCACCGGAGCCGGTAGCGGGTCGAGCACTACCTGCACCCCGCGCTCCTGGCCGAGCGTCGCCAGCATCGACGCCGATTCGGCGGCGATGTCGCCGAGGTCGAGGGGAACGCGCTCGACCTGGACAACGCCGGAGTCCGTCCGGGCAAGCAGCAGCATGTCCTCGACAAGTGCGGTCATGTGCCGGACCTCGGCATCGATGTCGCCGATGGCCTCGCCGACATCCTCGACCTTGCTGCGCCGGTTGCGCTTCAGGTCCTCGACGCTTGCCCCGATCACGGTCAGCGGCGTTCGGAGCTCATGGCTGGCGTTGGCCGCGAATTCGCGCTGTCGCTGCAGCGCCGCCTGGCGCCGCTCGATGGACTGGCGGATCGGGATGAGCGCTCGGCCCGCGTACAGGTAGCCGGCCAGCACGGCGGCAAGGAGCGCACCGGCCCCGCCCAGGATCAGGACCAAACGCAGCATCGCCAGGAAGTTGACTTCCTCGGAAGTATCTGTCGCAGTCTGGATTACGTACGGCATACCGTTCGGCAGCGCGACCGCTTCGGTATACACGCGCAGCGGAGCGCCCGTGCCGACGTTGACCTCGCGGACGTCGGAGCCTCCCTTGGCCACGGCGTTGATCCCACTCGCGACCGGCATTCCAGGTGGCAGATACTTGGTCCAGTAAATCATGGTCTGGTCGCTGTCGAGGCAGACGAAGAAGATCCCGGCGTTGCGCGTCCCGAACTCGGGGTCGATGTTGCGCGGAGTCGGCGGAGCGGTGCCGGTGACCAGCCGCGAGAAGACGTTGAACTCGGTATCGGCGTAGCTCTTGAGGCGGCTGACGCTGTCGTTCGTGAAGACGCTGGACGCCGCCGTATAGACCGTGGCTCCAAGCCCAACCAGGATGAACAGGGTCACAACGCCGCTCAGGGCCATGAGCCGCAGGCGCGTGCCACGAAGGATCCGTGCGTCTTCGGCGGTGAGAGACCTGACGGCGGACGGCTGTTCCACCGATTTCACGCCGGCGCCGCTCATCGAGCGCCACGGCCTTGGCAGACTCGGCCTTCTCATCGATTAGCCTTCGCGCAGGCGGTAGCCGACGCCGCGGACCGTTTCGACATGGGCCGCGGCGACGGAACCGAGCTTCTCGCGGAGCAGATGGATGTAGGCCTCGACCGTGTTGGGCGTCAGGGCCACGCCGTACGGCCACGCGTAGTCGAGCAGCTGGTCGCGCGACAGGACCTGGCCCGGCCGGCGAAGCAGGCACTCGAGGATTGAGAACTCGCGCTGGCTGAGATCGATCGGCTTGCCGGCAACGGTCACCCGCCGCGTCGTCTCGTCCAGTTCGATCGGACCGGCCCGAAGAGCCGTCGACTTGCGCGACGGCGGACGCCTTCCCAGCGCCCGCAGTCGTGCCAGCAGCTCCTCATACGCGAACGGCTTGACCAGGTAGTCGTCCGCACCGGAATCGAGGCCCTCGACTCGATCGTTGACCGAATCGCGGGCCGTGAGCATGAGAATCGGCACTGTCGAGCCCTTCTTTCGGAGGGTTCGGGCCACCTCGAAGCCGGATCCGTCGGGCAGGCCTACATCCAGGATGATCGCGTCGAGCTCCAGGTTGGAGGTGGCGACCTCCAGCCCTTCTTCGGCCGTCAGGGCCGTCTCG
>PMKV01000051.1 GCA_003157875.1 Chloroflexota bacterium | reverse complement strand
GCGTTCTACTCCATCTGGCGCGGCAGATGCCGCTACGGGGTGGAGCCCTCAATCGGACTTGAACCGATGACCTCGTCCTTACCAAGGACGCGCTCTGCCAGCTGAGCTATGAGGGCCCGAAACCGGGAACTGGTGGTATCCAATGTGGTGGGCAGGAGAGGAATCGAACCTCTACAGCCGAAGGCGGCTGATTTACAGTCAGCTGAGCTCACCACCTGCTCAACCTACCCACGTTGATTGCCAGCAGTTGCGGTGGGTCCCCGTTCAACGGCTGACTTGTTCGGTTGGAGCCGACGACGGGACTCGAACCCGGAACCGGCGGTTTACAAAACCGCTGCTCTACCAATTGAGCTACGTCGGCGGGCGCAAGGGCATGCTAACGCTAAGACCCTTGGGCGCCCGGGAATGATATTGGCTGGCCCATCGCGGGTCAAGCGCGCAGCCCGAACGGGTGGCTCGGACGGTCTGGCGCATGGGTCGCACTCCGCTCCGGGCTGTCGCACCGCCGACGGCCGACCGGTCGATCGCGCCGATGGCGGTCATTGGGCGCCGCCGGCATCGCTTGAATCGATGGCCGACGAGCCTGGAAGCAGAGCGTCTTCTTCCGATTCGACAGGGGATTCGACCGCAGGCTCGACCGGGGCCGGTTTGGCGGCCGCGCGGCGGCGCGCCTTCGGCGCCGGAGCCGCAGTCGGAACCGTGGCATCGACTTCGGGCGCGGCGGCGGGAGCGTCGAGTTCCTCGGCTATCGGTGCAGCCGCTTCGTCGGCAACGGCGAGCTCCTCGCCGAGTTCCTCGCCGAAATCGAGGCCCCCTCCCCTGCCCGGCTCCGGACCGATCTGAGGACGGTCCCCGCCACGCTGGCTCGAGGCCTCATATAGAAGGATCGAGCCCGCAACCGCGGCGTTGAGGGAACTGACTCTACCGCGCATCGGGATGCGAACCACGGTATCGCAGCGACGTCGGACCGTCGGTCCGAGCCCCTGGCCCTCGCTCCCGACGACGACCACCAACGGACCGCGCAGGTCCGCCTGGCGCGCCGTCATCGACGCATCGGCATCCGAGCCGATGATCCGCAGACCGCGTACATGCAGGTCGGTGAGAGCTTCCGAGAGATCCTCGACGGGCACGAGCAGTAGATGCTCCACGGCACCGGCCGAAGCCTTGACGGCGGCCGACGACAGGGGCGCCTGGCGACGCACCGGGTAGACGACCCCGTGAACGCCCGAGGCCTCGGCCGTTCGCAGCAGGGAGCCGAAGTTTTGCGGATCTTCGAGCGAATCGAGAACCAGCACGAAGGGCGCCTCGCCGCGTTCGATGGCCCGAGCGAGGATGTCGTCGAGCCCGGCGAACTGGCGTCGGTCGGTGACGAGGGCGATGCCCTGATGGCCATCGAAACCGGCCAGTGAGGTCAACGTACCGCCTTCGACCTCGATGATGGGAATGCGCAGATTAGTGGCGTGCAGGACGAGCTTCTCGAGCGCCTGACGGCGCTGCGGGACGACCAGCAGGCGGATGGCCTTGCGACGGGCTATGAACGCCTCCTCGACCGGATGGCGGCCGGCGACCAGCTCCTCATCCTCGCCCAGCAGATCGCCCGGAGGCGGACCCGCCGGCACGCGCGTCCACGGCGCTCCGGCTGCGCCGCCGGAACCGAAAGTCCGACGATCGACGTAGCCGCCGGAGCGGGCCCGATAGTCGGGACGTGGGCTCGGACGCGGCGGCCGCGCGGGGGAGCGATTGGGGATGGGCGCGGATCCCGATTCCGCCGTCGGAATGGAATCCGCGGCCTCGCCCGGCTCCTCGCGCTCGGTCGGGGCGAAGGCGACGTCCGCGTCGGGAGTCGCCTCGAGCTCGAACTCCGGTTGGACGCTCTCGGGCGGTGGAGTCTCGGCGAAGCCACCACCGAATCCAATGCCCGGGCGGCGCTGTATGGGTGCACCGCCGAACCCTGGGCGAACGCCGGGGCCCGAGCGTTGGCCGGGATGGCCGCCGCCGCGAGCCGTGTTGAACCCCGGGCGCGGACCCGGGTACGGCGCGGGCGTGAAATCTCCGCTGCCGGCGTCGGCCGGACGAGGCCCCTCGCCCTGACGCGGTCCCTCCCCGAAGCGCGGCCGGGGGCCGGGCCCCGACGCGCCGCGCGGTCGAAACGGTCGAGGCGCGCGCGCATTGCCGGACTGCCACTCACGTCTGGGGCCGCCGCCTTGCCGATCGCCCGATCCGCCGTCGAATTCGGGCCGAGGCGCATCCTGCCGAAAACCGCCCTGGCCCTGATAGCCGGGCCGTGGTCCGCCCGGTCGCGGCCCGACCTGGCGATCGCCGCCGGGGCCATCCTGCCGAAACCCGCCCGATCCGGCGCCGCCCGGCCGGAAGCCCCCCGGCCGGAAGCCGCCCGGCCGGAAGCCGCCCGGATGTGGCCCTTCGGAACCGAACCCACCCGGCCTGCCCGCACCGCCGAAGCCGCCGGGACGACCGCCCGGTCGTGGCCCAAACGATCGACCCATGGGGCGCCCAAACGGCCTCGGGCCGTCGAAGCGTGGCCCATCGGAGCGTAACCCATCGGAGCGTGGCCCATCGGAGAACCCACCACCACGGTTGTCGAACCCGCCGGGTCGCCCGGTCTGTCGGGGCCCGGAGAATCGCTGACCTCCGCCGGGCGCCGCGCCGCGGTCATCGAATCGCCCGCCCTCGGGCCTCGGGCCCTCGAACCGATGGCCGTCCGGGCGCGGCTTCCGTCCGCCGGGCTTGTGCCCGCCGGAATGGTCGTCCCCGCGCCCTTCCGGGCCGGGCTTGCGTCGATGATCAGGCACGTCTTCGTCCGTTCGTGTGGTTCGGCCGCCGGAGAGGGCGGCAGATGTTTCGGCCGCGCGAGGTCGCGGCGCGGCTTACTCGGCGCGGCGCCAGCGTTGGCCGTCGCGCGTGTCTTCTACCTGGATGCCATGTTCGGTAAGGGCGGTTCGGAGGCGATCGGATGCCGCCCAATCCTTGCCGGCTCGGGCAGCCGCTCGGTCATCGAGCAGCTTCTGGAGTTCGGGTTCGAGTTTGTCTTCCGGCGCCGGCGCTATCGCCAGAACTCGATCGAGGTCGCGGATGAAGGCGATCGCGCGCCCGCCATCCGCCGTCGAGAGCGTTCGGGCGTCGATGCGGCGATTGAGTTCACGGATCAGCTCGAAGACGGCCGCCAGGGCCGGCGAGATGTTGAGGTCGTCGTCGAGGGCCGATTCGAAGGCGGCGCGGGTGGAGTCGAACAGGGACGGCAGGGAGCCGTCATCCGGGCCGTCGGAACGGTAGGCCGCCAGCGCGGCCAGAAGCGCGTCCAGCCGATCGATCGCCGAACTCGCCGATGCGAGGGAGTCGTCGGCGAAGGAGAGGGCCATTCGATAGTGGGCCGAGAGCAGCGCGAGTCGCAGCGCGCGGGCCGACACGCCCTTCTCGATCGTCTCTCCGACGCGGGTGATGTTGCCGGTGGACTTGGCCATCCTCTGGCCGCCCATCTGGAGATGCGCGCAATGCAGCCAGTAGGCGACGAAGGTCTTACCGGTCGAGGCTTCGCTCTGGGCAATCTCGTCCTGGTGGTGCGGGAAGATCAGGTCCACCCCGCCGGTGTGGATGTCGAACGATTGCCCGAGGTACTGCATGCTCATGGCCGAGCATTCGATGTGCCATCCGGGGCGACCGGACCCAACGGCCGTTTCCCAGCTGGGCTCGCCGGGCTTGGGTCCCTTCCACATTGCGAAATCCCGAACGTCGTCCTTGCCGTACTCGTCCGCCTCGACCCGCTCGCCGACGCGCATTCCTTCCGGGTCGAGACGCGCCAGTCGGCCGTAAGCCGGCCACGACGCGATGCGGAAGAAGATCGATCCGTCGTCGGTCTTGTAGGCGTGGCCACCTTCCAGGAGCTTCTCGATCAGCGCCACCATCTGGGGTATGTGCTCGGTGGCGCGTGGCATGACGTCCGGTCGGGTTATGGACAACGTCGCCATGTCCGAAAGGAATAGCTTCTCGAACCGCGCCGAGATCTCGCCGATCGGGACACCTTCGGCGTTGGCGGCCCGAATGATCTTGTCGTCGACGTCGGTGAGGTTCATGACCCACGTCACCCGTAGGCCCTTGTAGCGCAGGTAGCGGACCAACAGGTCGGCGAAGAGGAACGAGCGGAAGTTGCCGACATGGGCCGGTCCGTAGACCGTGGGCCCGCAGCTGTAGATGCGGACGTGCCCCGGTTCGATGGGCACGAGGTCGCGCACCGCCCCGGCCATGGTGTCGTGAAGTCGGATCGTCATTGCTGCTTCTCCACCCCACCTGACGGCACGAGCCAGGCAATCGCGGTCGCAGAGATCGACCGCCCGGCGCCATCAGAACCCGTCAGATTGCCGGTCGATGCCTTCACGTTGACCAACGTCGCATCCACGCCGAGCGATGCCGCGACCACCTCGCCCATCGCCGACAGAAGCCCCCCCAACCTGGGCCGGGCGGCGACGATCGTCAAGTCCACGTTGGCGACGGACCATCCGGCGGCGCGCACCTTCCCGGCAACCGTGTCCAGGAGGACCCGGCTGTCGATGCCGGCCGGCGTGCGGGCGTCGGCCGGGAAGAGCCGACCGAGGTCGCCCAGGCCCGCCGCGCCGAGCAGCGCATCGGCAACGGCATGCAGGACCACGTCTCCGTCCGAATGACCGGATAGGCGCGGGGCGCCCTCGATGCGGAGGCCGCCGAGCGCCAGCGGCTCGCCCGGCCCGAAGGGATGGCTGTCGGTGCCCAGCCCGATCCGTCCTGCGGCGGCCGTGGCCGTCACCGGGCGCCCGGGCACAAGCCCGCCGTCGAGGAAGGCTCTGGCTCGTTCGAGATCGGGGGCCACGGTCACCTTGAGATTCGTCGCTTCGCCTTCGATTGCATGGACCGGGATTCTACAGGCCTCCAGCAGGGATGCCTCATCGGTCCAGGTTTTGGGGCCGTCGGGAGGGTACTGAGCGTAGGCTCGCTCCAACAGGCTGCGCCGCAACCCTTGCGGAGTCTGGGCCGCGACAACGTCGGCGCGATCGACGGTGGCCCCGATCAGTTCGCCCTCGAGCCACTTCAGCGTCTCGGTTACGCGCAGGACCGGAATGGCGGCGCCGTGCCTGGCGGTCGCCTCGGCGACTGCTCGAACCAGGGCCGGGCTGACCAGCGGCCGAGCGGCGTCGTGGACGAGGATCACGGGATCGAGCGCCTCCGGCGCGCCGGGCCTGGGCCCCGCCTCGGGCTCCGGCGCGGCGGGTTCGGCCAGAGCCGCTATTCCGGCCGCGACAGACTCCTGGCGCCTCTCCCCGCCCGCGACCACGGCCACGACCGAGTCCGGCAGCCAGGCCGCGGCGGCGATCTCAGGGATGCGGGCCGTGGCGGTGACGATGACGATCCGCGCGACCCCGGCCGCGGCCAGCGCCTCGACCGACCAGCGCAGCACGGACCGCCCGGCCAGATCCGACGCCAGCTTGTCCCGACCGCCCATGCGCCGGCTGGACCCGGCCGCGACAACGACCGCCTCGACCGGGACCCTCGAGCTTGCGTTCGCCGTCTCGGTTCCGGGACTCACTCTTCGTGGGCCTGAGCGAATACCATCCGCCCCATCACGGTCTGCAGTACGCGGGTGACCGCGACCTCGAGCTCCTGGCCGACCATCCGCGCACCGCCCTCCACGACGACCATGGTTCCGTCGTCGAGATAGCCGACTCCCTGACCGGCCTCCTTGCCCTCGGTGATGACCTTGATCAAGAGCGAGTCGCCCGGCAGCAGGGCGGGCTTGAGGGCGTTGGCGAGGGAGTTGATGTTGAGCACTCGTATCGACTGCAGGTCGGCGACGCGGTTCAGATTGAAGTCGTTGGTCAGGATCGCCGCGCCCCGTGCTCGAGCCAGGGCGACGAGCTTGGCATCGACATCGCCGGCCTCGGTCGGGTCGTCGTCCACGATGTCGATCGGCGTCGGACCGTCCTTCTGCAAGCGGCCCAGGATTTCGAGCCCGCGGCGGCCGCGCGCTCGCCGCTGCGTGTCCGAGCTGTCGGCGATCCGTTGCAGTTCATCGAGCACGAAATGCGGGATTACGAGGCGGTGATAGAGGAAGCCCGAGTCGACGATGTCGGCGATGCGGCCGTCGATGATGGCGCTCGTGTCGACGACGACCTGGGTCTCGCCCCCACCCGATGAAGCCCCTCCGCCGTCGGGCCGTCTCACGAAGCCGGCGGCCTGCGCGGCGGCGACCAGATCCTCGCGCTTGGCGACCGTGAGGCCCAGCATGCCGAGCCCGAAGCTGACCGAGACGCCGATCGGCAGATAGTGGCTGTAGGGCTCGGGCAGGTCCGAGAGGGGGAGGCCGAGGAGAAGCGCGATCAACAGACCTATCAGCAAACCTGCCACGGAAGCGACGAACTCCGCGGTCGACATCGCCTGGACGGCGCGGATCAGCCGCCCGGCGGGGACCACCGTGAGATAGGGCAAGAGCAGGAACCCGACGGAGATCCAGGCCGCTACCCAGATTGGAATCAGCAACCCGGGCGAACCGGTCTTGTCGAATGTGGGCTCCTCGGCAAACACGAACGCCAGGCCGACGAGAGCGCCCAGGGAAGCCCCGAGCAGACGAATGATGCGGATCACGAACAACACGCCTTGCGACGAAGCGGGTAGATGAATGCAGGATGGAATGGCCTCGTCCGGCTCAGCCTAGCATCGACCTTCACGCCTCGCCAGAGGGGTAGGTCGGCTACATCATTCGGCTCACGGCCGGGAACTGCCGCCGACGGGTTCTTCTGCCTCGCTCGGACGGTGCTCACCGGCTGGCGCGGAACCGCCTCCAACGGCGTGGCCGATGGCCGCCCGAAGGTTCGCGACAGCAATCACTTCCATGCCGGCGACGCTCGGCGTCTCGCCCCGGCGCGATCCCGGAACCACGGCCGTGCGGAAGCCCAGCCGGGCCGCCTCGCGCAGCCGGCGCTCGAGACCCGGCACCGGCCGGAGCTCGCCCAGGAGGCCAACCTCTCCGATCGCAACGAGATCCCTCGGCACCGGCCTGTCGCGCAGCGACGAAGCGAGGGCCAGACAGAGCGGCAGGTCCAGACCGGGATCGTCCAATTCGAGGCCGCCTGCCAGGTTGGCGTAGACGTCGTGGCTGCCCAGGCCGATGCCCGCTCGACGACCGAGCACCGCGACGAGCAGCGCCAGCCGGTTCGCGTCGACGCCCGAAGCCGTGCGCCGCGGACTGCCGTAGCCTCCCGGCGCAACGAGTGCCTGGACCTCCACCAGCAGCGGCCGAGTCCCCTCGAGAGTCGCGCCGGCGACGCTGCCCGGGGCATGCTCGTCGGTAGCCGCAAGGAAAGCCCGGCCGGGGTCAGTGATCTCGGCCAGCCCGTGCTCCGCCATCTCGAAAACGCCGACCTCCTCGGTCGATCCGAAGCGGTTCTTCGTGGCCCGCAGCAGGCGGAGCGTCGCGGTCCGCTCGCCTTCGAGGTTCAGGACGGCATCGACCAGATGCTCCAGCGTCTTTGGGCCGGCAAGTGTGCCGTCCTTGGTAACGTGGCCGACCAGGATGACGGCTATGCCGTCTCCCTTGGCCATCTCCATCAGCCTCAGTGCGCACTCGCGTACCTGGCCTACGCTGCCAGCGGGTCCATCCAGCTCGTCTATGGTCACCGTCTGAATCGAGTCGACGATCAGGACGATCGGCCGCGCCTCGCGGGTCAGCTCGATGATGCGGCCGACCTCGCTCTCTGCCACGACGGAGATGCGGTCGGCCGCGGCGCCTTCGAGCAACCCCAGGCGGCCGGCGCGGAGCCGCACTTGCCCGGCCGACTCCTCGCCGGTTGCGTACAGAACCTCGCCACCGGGCCTGCCTTCGCTCGCCGTGAGACCCGCGGCGGCCTGCAGTAACAACGTGGACTTGCCGATGCCCGGCTCACCGCCGAGCAGCACGGCCGAGCCCGGCACCAGCCCGCCCCCCAGAACCCGGTCCACTTCGCCGATACCGGTGGGAATCCGCACGAGCTCGGCCTCGCGCAGGCCGCTCAGCGACTGTGGCGAATTTGACCGACCGGCTGAGCCCGCCGCCGACCCGGCCCGCCGGCGCGTGTCCGCGTCTCGCACGACGGTCTCGACCAGGGTGTTCCAGCCACCGCATGTCCGGCACTGGCCTTCCCAACGGAGATGGGCGGCACCGCACGTCTGGCAGATGTAGCGGCTTTGCTGGCGGGCCACCCCTCGGCCTCGTTCAGCGAGCGGCTTCGACGGGTTGCTTCTCCTCGACCGGGTGGATGTCCAGACCCGCTTCGGAGCCCTTGTCGACGACTATCGTCGTGCCCTGCGCCAGCTTGCCGAGCAGGAGTTGCTCGGCCAGGACGTCCTCGACCATGTTTTGGATTACGCGGCGAAGCGGCCGCGCTCCGTACGCGACGTCGTAGCCGATCTTGATGATGTGGTCCTTGGCCGCCTGGGTCACCTCCAGGATCATGCCCTGGGCCTTCAACCGGTCTCGGACGCGGGCCAGCATCAGGTCCACGATGAGCCTGATCTCCTCGACCGTAAGCGAGCGGAACACGACCGTGGCGTCGATGCGGTTGAGGAACTCCGGCCGGAATGTCTGCTTGAGTTCCTTGTCGACCTTCTCGCGCATCAGTTCGTAGGAAGCGGTGGCACGAGCCTCGTCCGTATCGCCTTGCTGGCGGAAACCCAGCGACGAGTTGGTCTGGAGCTGCCGGGCGCCCAGGTTGCTCGTCATGATGATGATGCAGTTGCGGAAGTCGACTCGACGACCCTTGGCATCCGAGAGATGCCCGTCTTCGAGGATCTGCAGCAGCATGTTG
>PMKV01000175.1 GCA_003157875.1 Chloroflexota bacterium | reverse complement strand
CGTGACCAAGATCTACTCCAGCCTCGTCTTCGTCATCGCGGCGTGCGTTGCGATCCTGCTCGGCTTCTCGCCGATGTTCGGTGCGCTCGTGCTCTCGATCCCTGGACCGGTCCTGGGCGGCATGGCCGTCGTCCTCTTCGGCCTGATCGCGACCACAGGCATTCGCATCTGTGTCGAGAACAAGGTCGACTTCACCGACAACAAGAACTTCATCACCATGGCCGTCGCGCTGACTCTGGGCGCGGGCAACCTCGCCATCACCCAGGGCGACTTCTCGATCGGCGGCATCGGCACGGCGTGCATCGGCGCCCTGCTCATCTACCAGATCCTCAACAAGTTCGGCATGGGCTCAAAGGCCGAGGCGCCCGCCGCCTGACCAAACCCCACGCAGCAACGCAAACGGGCGGCCCCGCGGCCGCCCGTTTCTCTTTGGCGAGGATCTGCCGTCGGCGAAGCCTAGTCCGGGCGCCCCGTACCGAACTGGCGATCGCCGGCATCGCCGAGGCCGGGCATGATGTAGCCCTTGTCGTTGAGCTGGCGATCGACCGCGGCGCAGTAGATCTCGACATCCGGGTGGGCGGAGGTGACGGCGTCTACGCCTTCCGGGGCCACGATCAGGTTGACCAGCTTGATCCGCGTGGCGCCCCAGCGCTTCAACACCTCGATCGCGGCGGTGGCCGAGCCGCCGGTCGCGAGCATCGGGTCGAGGATCAGGCACAGGTCCACGGTGGCCGAGTCCGGAAGCTTGTTGTAGTACTCCACCGGTCGAAGGGTCCGCTCATCCCGGAAGAGGCCCAGGTGCCAGACCTCGGCCGTAGGCATCAGCTCGAGCATGGCGTCGACCATGCCCAGTCCGGCCCGCAGGATCGGGACGAGGCCGATCCGAACGCCGAGCTCGTGGGCGTCGGTTCGCTCGAGCGGCGTGCTGACCTCGACCGGTCGGACCTCGACGTCTGCCAGGGCCTCGTAGCCGAGGAGCCAGGACAGTTCGCGAACGACTTCGCGGAACTTCTTCGGTTCGGTCTTCTCGTCCCGCAGGATCCGCAGCTTGTGGAGGATGGCCGGGTGTCGCGAGACGTGAAGCGTAGGCCAGGCGGCCTCACGAACCGGCAATGGAGAGCTGTCTGGCACCGATTGCTCCTCCGGGCTACGGTCACGAGTGACTGTTGGTACAACTGTACGAGGACGGCGGCCCGAGCGCCGGGCGGAACCTCAATCGGCCCTGGTGATGGCCTTTTCGGCGGTGCGCCGACGCCACGGCAGGTGAGCGTTGGCGAGGTCACGACCGAGTTCCGCTCTGCCCTCGGTCAGGACGCGCCGCACGTCGGCCCAGGACCGGGCCCCAACCAGCGGCAGCGTAGCCAGCATGATGGAGAGGCCGCCGTACCACAGCGCCGGCAGGGCCAGCATGACCGATACCGGGACCGTCCAGCGGCGGTCGGTTCTGGCTCCCCATACGACGAGGGCTATCGCAACCGGAAACCTGACCAGGAAGGGCACGGGCACCGAGGCCCAGGTCCCGTTCTTGCCGACGTTTTTCGCCAGCACCTGCGGCCAGCTCTGCCACGCATCGGGCATCAGCGGGTACGAGACGGCCACGATCGCGGCGGTCGCGAGCAGAGCGAGAGCCAGCGAGCGCCACTCGCGCCGAACGGCGAACCACAGCAGCCCGATGCCGGGCGTGATCTTGGTCAGCAGCACGAACGACCAGGCGGCCGGCCAGCGAAAGCCGACCACGACCGCCAGGGCGACGAGCAGTTCGATGTTGCCGCCCCATATCTCCATCAGGCCGAAGAATGCGAGGCCCAGCAGGATCAGGCGCGGGCCCGTCAGGTAGCTCATGGCGGCCATCAGGATCGCCGCCCAGACGCCGGCAAAGGCCTGCCACGGCAGCACCCGAATCGGCTGCAGAAGCTGCAGGAAGGCGGGCGAATACGGGTAGGCGATCTGGTCGTTCCAGTTGGAGTGCAGGTAGGGATCGGCCAGTGTGGGCACCCAGTAGCAGAAGGAGTCCATGCCCGACGGCAGCGCCGACTTACCCCACGGCTCGGCGAAGTAGACGATGCTGAGCCAGGAGACCATCAGAGCGGCCGCGCCCAGAACGGCGACGAGGGGCGCCCGCCGACCGGCGAGTTCGATCGCCCGCTCGTTGGTATTGCTCAGCTTCTTCTCCCAAGCTCCGATCCCCCGGCAGCCTCGGGCATGCTAGCACCGGCGTCCTAGACCAGATCCCCCAGCAGCCTGGCTCCAGAAGTCGGGCCGCTGGCGCGCTCCACGATCGCGGACCCGCCCAGCCGCTCGCCATCGACACCACGGCCGGCCGGCCCGAGCAGGCTCCCCCACCCTTCGGCCGCAAGCTTGACGAGGACGGCATCGGCGGTCGCGACGATCCTACCGGCAAGCTCCGCGGCATCGCCGTGCAAGTTGCCGTCACTGAGGGCGCCGCGCAGCGCTCGGGCGGTTTTCGCGGCGGCCTCGAGGTCCTTTGCCACGACCGAGACGCTACCTGGAACGCGCGGCGCCAGGACGATCGAGGCGGCCGCTCCCGTCAAGGCAGACGCGATCGAGGCGGCCTCTCCCGGCGAGTCCGGCCAACCCGCGAGCCCGTCGACGATGAGCCGCTGGTCGGCGAAGACGACGCGCCGAAGCCAGGCCCCGAGGAATATCGAGCCGGCGTCGCCCTCGCCGCCGGCCCAGGCCGGTACCGCGCCGAGCATCAGGCGATCGGCCGGCAGCCCATCGGCCAGAGCCAGCTCCACGCCCAGAACCTGCAGCGCAAGGGCGCGGCCGGCGCGCGTTGCCGCATCGGCGGGAATGCCGCTGGCGAGGTCCGCACCGAGGGCGAGCGGCCCGGCTCCGACCACCACGCGACAGCCCGCCCGGGCTTGCAGGCGGTGAGCGAAGGCGTGGTCGGCGAGCGCTCGCTCGGGGTCGAGGTTGTCCTCAACGATCTCGCGAATCGGGTCGGCGGCGACGAGGTCGATCCTCTCGAAGGCGGCCACCACCGCCTGCTCCGGCGCGGCGAAGGCGGATGTCACGGTCATCATGCTGGCGTAGCAGCGCCGTTGCGCGGCCGCCTCGTCGACGGCTTTCCGCAGCGCGGCGAGGCCGCGCTGGCTCCCGGCCGGGGTCGTATGCGCCGCCTGATGCGTCGCCGGACGCGAAGACGCGGCACGCCGACCATGATCGCCTCGGCGCACCTGTTTGCCTCGCGCCGGCGTTTCGAGCTCGAAGGCGCCGGGCGTGTCGAGACCGGCATGCCGCCGTGCCTCGGCAAACTCCCAGCTGATCGGCACGCGGACCTGCAGTACGTCCGCGCCGTCGGCAACCAGCGCTCGGGCCTCAGCCGCAGCCGCCGTGACCTCGGTGGCCTGCAGTGCGACGCCAAGCCACGGCTCGCCCGGCTGGCCCAGGACATCGCGCATCTCGCGCGCGGCGGTGCGGTTCGCGTCGAAACGGGCCAGCGCCGCGCCCAGGAGCTGCGCTGCTCTCTTCTCAGCGGCGGCCAGCCGATCGGGACGCTCCAGGAGTTCGGCTTCGAGCCCCAGGTCGATGGCGCGGGCGGCGATGTCGAGGGCGAGCTCGCGCGCCGGCGCATCGTACTCGAGCATGGCGACGACGAAGGGCAGGAGCACGCCTCGTGCCAGACGGCCGGCGTCGGAGCCGCAGTATCGCTCCGCCAGCGACGCAGCGAGCGGTCGACCGGACCGATCGAGGCCATCAACGCCCAGCATGCGCAGCACCGCCCGTTCCTGGGCGATCGTCGAGGAACGCCGCGCTGTTCGGGAGAGCCCGGCAGCGAGATCTGCGGCGCGTCGACGAACCCGTTCTGCCTGACCCGAGAGAGAGTCGCCGCTCACGCTCACCTCGCCTGGGACCGCGCCCGCGTGGCCAAGCCTAGCGGACGCGCACGAACGACGGATAGGCCGTCGTGTCGTACGCCACGAGCATGTTGTTCTGAGAGGTCGCCCGCGGCGATTCGATCTTCACTTCGAGCATGTGGGTGGCCGCGATCGTGGTCGTCGGGACGGCGACCGAGATGTCCGTGTGGTAGTAGGCCCGGCCCGCGGCGTATGCGGCGGTGTACGTGGCGTTGGAGATCTCGGCGTAGGTGCCGGCGGTTGGGTTGTAGTCGCGTACGTAGACGATGAGCGAGCCGGTCCTGCCGGCGGTCGCGGTGTTGGTAGCGGACCAGATGTCGACCGTCACGGTTCCACTCAGGGCAAGGCCCGCCGCGAGGGCCGGCGTCCGCCAGTTCACATATCGGTAGGCCGTGGCCAGCCCGGCGCTCGGCGGGTTGGCTCGCGTGATCCCGCGGCCGGGGCGGTTCGCGTTGTTGTTGTCGTAGCTGTAGAGGAACGCGGCGCTCGGCACCGTCGAGGTCATCGTCAGGTTGTACTGGGCCGCTGTGTTGGCGGTCGGCGGCGTGGGGTTGTTGTGCAGGTAGTAGGCCCAAGTCCCCGACGTGAAGGCGTTGCTGCCCACCGACGATGTGGCGTCGAAGATCGCCAGCGCCGAGCCGACTCCGGCGGACAGCATCGTGCCCCCTGCCAGAGCCAGGATCAGGACCGCCCGGAGGCGCAGTCGACGCATGGTCAGCCTATTAGGTCGTGCGAGCGCTGGGAGTCGAGGAGTCGGGCCAGCTCGCTCTCGTACTCGTAGCCTTCCGGGATGCCGCTCCCTTCGAGGTCCTCCAGCAGCCAGATCGCGAAGAGCAGCATGAAGGCCAGGCTCAGGATCGAGAGCAGGCCGGTCGGCATGGTCAGCAGGTAGGCGAGATAGCCGGCACCGGGCACGGCGAAATCGACGCGCCCGACGACCGCGCTCGCCGACACCAGAACGGGGTCGGGAGTCGGGTTGGCGTCGCCCTTGGTCTCGATATAGAGGCCGTCGGGCAGCTGGACCACTCGGCTGACGCGATGGGAGACGATCGTGCCGTTCGTCTCCTTCAGCGTGACGATGTCGCCGGCGCGAAGATCGGCAGGCTGAACCTGTGAGACTTCGATCGCCGATCCGAGCGGGATTGCCGGCTCCATCGAGCCGCCTCGGATGATGACGACCTGGTGACCGAGCCGGGGACCGACGTTGATCGCCAGTACGAGTCCGAGCACGGCCAGAACCAGGAGGATAAGGGCCAGATCGAGCAGCCGGCGGATCCATCGCGCTGCCGTCTTCATGGTTTCCTCCGTGGCTCCCATCGGGAAGCCGGACGGCCGGCCATGGCCCGTGAGAACGGGCCAGGCCGGCGTCGGTGCAGCCGTCAAGTTACGGGTTGCTGGCCGTCTGTTCGGCAGCGAATGTGAAGGTGTACGTCGACGTAGCGCCCTGGAAGGCGTTGCCCGTAGCCTGTGGCAGAGAAGCCTTGAAGCAAAGCGTCTCGCTGGCTCCGGAGTTGAGGGTACGGTCGCCGGCTTGGTTGCCCGCGAGCGGGTTGCCAACCATGTTGACTCCCGCCGTCGGGACCACGGCGTTGAACAGCACGTTGCCCGTGAAGAGCGCGCAGCTGGCTCCGGCATTGCCGTCGGGCTGGCGCACGATGATGAGCAGAGCGGTGTTGAGAGCCTTGGTGTCCGGATTGGTGGAAGTGCCCGAGATGGCGTAGCGCAGCTGTGCCGTGCCGCTATTGCTGATCAGCACGGCCTGCCCAGGAACCAGCGCGGGAACGTTGTCATTTGGCATCATCGCGCCCGCGGTGAAGATGATCGCCGGCGGCGCGGCGTTGCCGCCAACGCTGACTCCGAGCACGATCGTGCCGGTCGTGAAGCCGTTGCCGCCTACGGCGACGCTGCTCGTGAAGAGTGCCAATGAGAACGTGGCGCCGGTCGCGGCCATGATTGCCGTACCTGCCATGAGCAGGGCGAGGAGGCCACGCCTGCGTCGGCGGGGCTTCTGATAGTCGTCCATATACAGTTCCTTCGGTTGAGCCGGGGCGGGGGGCTCCGGCCGGTTTGTCCGGGAAGGTGCCTCTCGGTGCCTTGAGACACCGGGGAAGACAATCAACCCAGCGCGGTGAGTCCATCAAACCCCCGTAATTGGTGCCTCACAACCGGACCTCGGAGCAGGCGCTGCTGGTACTTTAGTTAGCTCAAGTGTCAAAACTTCGCACCGATTGGGTTGACCGCGTGCACCGGGACCTGCGGCGGTAAACGGCCGCCACGAAGACCCCGAACGGGTTAGGTGCGCGCACCGGGACCAATGGTGTACCGGGGCAGGGTCCGAATCGGCGATTCTTCCGTAGAACGGGGTAGGTCGTCCGTTCATCTCAAGGGGCCCGCCGGCGGGTCCGACTCCCCGTTTGAAGGCCCAGCGAGCGGTCCAACGGCGTCGTTTCCCCGCTCGAGCCGGTTCGAGCCTGCCCCGGCCGAGAGATGCCGGCCATCGGCAGGCCGCGTCAAACACGGCGATCAATCAACTCATGAGCAACGCGGTCGCGACACGATGATCGACACACCCCGGATGCCCGCGGTCCACGACCAGGTCCTCGTCGAAGCCGAGTGCGACGCGAGAGTGGTCGGGTTCCGTGCCGTCGTGGTCAACGTCATGCCGCGGGCGTTGTGGCTGGGCCTGGTCAGGCCCGACTCGCAACTCGAGATGCTGCGCCCGGGCGACCCCGTGGCTCTGACCTTTCGCCGCGACGACGTCGGCATGGTTGCGGCCGCCACATTCTTGAGTCGCCTGGGACTCAAACAGTCGCGGCTCTTCGCGATCGAGATGCCCTCCGACCTCCGGCTCATCCAGCGCCGGGCCCAGCTGCGGCTGGACACCGACTGCCCGATCGAATACACGATCGTGAGCCAGAGCGATATCGGCAGCGCGGGGCTCACCGGCGAGGGAAAGACGACCAACATCAGTGCCGGCGGTCTCCAGTTCATGGCCAGAGCGCCGGCCAGGGAAACGGTCGCGAAGGGCGACGCCCTCGAGCTCAGGATCCAGATAGGCTCGGACGCCGTGCTGGCGGAGGCCGACGTGCTACGAGTGGAGGACGGCACGGACCTGGCCCCCGACGGCCGCCCATTGCCCCCGCCCAGGTCGCCCCGTCCGCCGCGGACGCTGATCGCCGTCCAATTCGTTGCCATCTCCGACGGCGCCCAAGACCGCATCATCCGCCACATCTTCGCCCTGCAGCGGATGCGCCGCGAGGCCCCGCGGCGGTAGGGCGGCGGCGCAATCAGGGGCATCGGGGTCGGAGCCCATGCGACTGCGGATCGCTACTGGCGAACCATCAGGCTGCAGACGATGGTGCCACTACCGGTCGCGCTGTTCGTGCCGTCCGTAGCCACTACGGTCACTGGCATGTCTGTGTACTGCCTGACGAGATTCCCGTCCAGACAGTTCTCCTCGAACGAGGTGGAGAATGTCCCGTCCGCGGCGGAGGTCGGGTTCAGGCCATAGCCAGCGAGAGCGATCGGTATGGGGCTACCGAACGCGTATGTGATGAGGACGACGTGTGCGCCGGGCAGGAAGCCTGTCCCACTGATCGTGTCATAGAGGTAGCCGTCGCCACTGGGCGCGAGAATGCTTAAGAACGCCACGGTCGGGACGACCACGATGGTGACCGTCGCCGGTGAGCTCCTTGCCGTCCAGGAGTGGTACACCACCGTCACCGTGTAGGCGTGGGGACCAACGCTCAGCCCGCTGTCGGTACAGGTCAGAACTGAAGCCGGCGCCGCCTGGGTCGGGCAGTTGCCGGCAGGACTCCCGCCATCCCTCAGGACGTAGTAGGCGACAGAGCCCGATCCCGGCGGCGTGACGGCCGTCCAGGTCAGGGTCGCCGTCCCGGATCCGGCACTTGCGCTTAGCGTGGGAGCGGCGAGCGTTGCGACAGGGCCGCTGCCGCTTCCCGTCCCGCTCGTTGTCCAGTAAGCATCGACGACCCCGGTCATCGCGAGCGTCATTACCAGGCCACCCAGCACGGCAAGCCAAGCGTGCTTCCCGAACAGTCTCCGGCGAGTCCGAGAGGCGGCCGCCGTGTTCACGAACGGGCACTTCCGCTGTAGGTCAGGGCGAAGCTCTTGTTCTTGCAGACGTCCTGGTTGACCCCGGGCAGGTTGAGGAGGGTGATCTGCGGCGCGCGCGGCGCGCTGCTCAGGGTCACGGTGCCTCCGGCGGGGACGGTGATCGGGTCGCCGCTGGACGCGTTCGACTGGGTGAGCTGGACGTTGCTCGCGCTGCCGCAGCCGGGCGGAGTGCTGTCCGCCGCTACGCTCACGGTCAACGCTGTGACGTAGATCGGCACGCCGTTCGGATTGGTCAGCGTGAGCGGAATCGCCGTCGCCACTCCGGGCATGAGGTTCCCCACACCGCCGGTGATGCTGAAGGCGGCACCACCAAGTTGAGCCCCGCCGTCCCCGCCGCCGACCGAGGACGGCAGCGGCCCCAGCGTCGCCTCAACACCACCAACGGCCTGTGAACCTGAGGCGGAACGAGTCGGCGAAGCGCCTGCCGAGACCGACGGCGTGATTTGCGCGAAGGAGTTGGATCCGCCGTGGAGCCACTCCACCGTGAGACCCCCCAGGGCGAACGGAATCAGCAGGAAGAGAAGGAACAGAAGCGCGCGCCGCCGTCTGTCCTTCTTGGGTTCTCTGCCTCGTGACTCGCCCATCATCTGGCCAGGTCCTCTCGATACTCCTTATCGCCCCCGATGGGGCTGGCTAGAGAGGGGCGGCCCGGTTGGGAGCCGCCCCGCTCGTGCCGTGTCGCTAAGAAGCGGAGTAGACGAGGTGGACCGTCGCTCCCTTGCAGCCGTCCTGGTTGGCGCCCGTTTCGACGAGCTGGACAGTCAGGCCGCTCCACGCCCCTGTACCGTTCCCGGCTGCGATCGAGCCGGGCACGTTCGAGGTTCCGGCGACCACGAAGTTGGTCGTGGCACAGGTTCCCGGATTGCCGCTGACCGAACCAACGGATGCTGTCACGGCCGTGACGTTGACCGAGTACGCGTTCGGATTGTCGAAGTTGCCGCTGAGCGCCTGGGCGGGTCCGCCCGGGTACAGCCCGGTGATGGTGCTGGTCTGATTGACGGTCAGGCTGCTCGGAGTGCCAGCCTGGGCGGTTCCGGCGCCGGAGCCGGTCGCCGTCCAATACGCATAGGCGACACCGCTGACGGCGATGACCGCCGCCATGGCGATTGCCACCGGAATGAGCCGTCGCTTCTTGAACTGCAGTTTCACTTTCTCTCCTTCATATGAACCAGTTTTTCGAGTGCAATCGCCGCCGAATGGATGTCCCTGCGGCGGTCGGGGCCGATACTTTTGGTCGGCCGCGTGGGGGCGTGAACCCGTTCCAGATTCCGACTCAATCAGCCGGGACGGACGATCCGTCACGTTGGTCCGCATCAGACCCGCCGGATGCATGGCCAAACAACTGGACTGCAGACTAGCATGGGTCAGTACGTTAGTCATCCTATTGACGTGGATTAGGTTGCTGTGGAGCAACGCCCTCGACCACAGATAGTCCCAGCCTTCCGCGCTTGAGTCGGTGACTCGAGGGGACGACCAATGGCCAACCCCAGGGGGGACCCGGAATGGCCTGGGCGGCGGCGAGGGTCCCTGCCGCGATGCGAGTGCTCCGTGCCGACCCCGGCCGCGCCGATACCGCGGCCGGCGCTCTACTCCTCGGCCGCTCGGTGGTAGACGCCTGCCACTCGGACCATGACCGCCTCGCGGAGGAGAGAGGCCAGGGCGGCCGCGCAGTCTGGATCTTCGGGGTCGGCGTCCATGTCGGCCCAGAAGACGTACTCCCAGCGAACGCCGCGGCTCGGCCTCGACTCGAGGCGTGAGAGGTTGATCTTGCGCGCGGCGAAGCAGCCGAGGCAGCGGTACAGGCTGCCGGGAACGTTGCGGACGGCCCAGACCAGGGTCGTCTTCATCGGGCCGGCCAGGGTCGCGGGGGCGAATAACTCGTCGGGGATCGGGTCGCGGGCCAGGACGGCGAAACGGGTCCGGTTGGCGGCGCCCGTCTGGATATCGGCCGCAAGTATCTCGAGGCCGTACAGCGGAGCCACGCGCGGCGAGGCCACGGCGCCTGCGCCCATCTCGCCCTTGTCGGCGATCGACTTGGCTGCGCCCGCGGTGTTGTAGCTGGTCATGACCTGCCACGGCCGCGAGCGCAGGAACTCGTCGGCCTGGTCCAGGGCCTGGGCGATGCTGTAGACCCGCTCGATCCCGTCGAGCGTCTGGCCGGGCATCGCCAGCAGGGCAAGATGAACCGGGACGGTGACTTCGGCCGCGATACGAATCTCATCGAACCCGAAGAGCAGGTCGTAGATCTCGCGGACGCTGCCGCCCTTCGACCGCTCGATCGGGACGACGCCGGCATCGACCGAACCTTCGTGGACGGCCTCGAAAACGGCCCGCCAGGTCGGCAGGGCCACGGCCGTCGGGGCGGCGAAGGCCGACAGAACGCCCTCCTCGCTGAAGGCGCCGGGCTCACCCTGGAAGGCGACGCGCGGGGCGCCGGACGCCGGCGATGCCATCTCCCCTCCTTCGAGCTACTCGGGCCGCGGCAGGGCGACCGATGCCGTCCCGTTTGGTTGGGCTGCCGTGGTGAAGTGGCGCTCGTCGCGCCGCCGCACCTCCGCGCCGGTCTTCCAGATGGCGTACTCGAGCGAGTCGCACAGGGCAACGCACGAGGCGGCGATGATGTTCGTTCCGCCGCCCATCGTCGACCACTCGAGGGCGCCGTTGGACGAATCGATGATGACTCGAGTGTGGGCGCCGGTCGCCTCGCCGCTGTCGAGGATGCGGACCTTGTAGTCCACCAGATGGACCGCGTCGAGCTGCGGGTAGAAGGCGCCCAGCGCCTTGCGCAAGGCAGTGTCGAGGGCGTTGACCGGGCCGTTGCCGTCGGCGGCGGTGTGGAGCACCTCGCCCGCGACCTCGACCTTGACCGTGGCCTCGGAGAGCAACTCTGCGCCGCCGCGCTGCTCCACCAGGACCGTGAAGTCGCACAGCGTGAAGGGCGGCTCGTAGCCCGCCTTCTGGCGCCGAACGAGCAATTCGAACGAGGCTTCGGCCCCCTCGAAGGCCAGGCCGTCGGCCTCGAGCTGCTTGATGATCTGACTGAGGGCCTTGGGGTCCACGCCGTCGAGCTGCTGGCCGNNGTGTTGGCCTTGCCGCCCAGCTCGCTGACCACCAGGCGCATGACGTTGCCTACGGCGCCCGGGTCGACGTGCTGGTAGGCGCTGCTGGCGCGAGCCGTCGCGGCGCCGTGGACGCCGCCCTTGTGGGCGAACGCCGACCGGCCGATGTACGGCTGGTGATCGTCCGGGGCGATGTTGACGATCTCGGCCACATAGCGGGACATCTCGGTCAGCTCGCCGAGCTTGCCGGCCGGGACCGGCTCGTACGGCGTCTTGAGCTCGAGGTCCGCCAGGATGCTGACCAGATTGGCGTTGCCACAGCGCTCGCCGTAGCCGTTGATCGTGCCCTGGACGTGGCGGCAACCGGCGGCAACCGCCGCCAGAGAGTTCGCGACTGCCAGCTCCGAGTCGTTGTGGGTGTGGATGCCAAGGACTACGTCCGGCCGGCCGGCGTCGCCCGCCAGTGCCGCCAGTGTGGCCCGCACGATCTCCGCCAACTCGTCGGTCAGGGTCCCACCGTTCGTGTCGCACAGGACCAGCGTCCCGGCGCCGGCGTCTCGCGCCGCCCGAAGAGTAGCCAGGGCGTAGGTCGGGTCGTCCTTGTAGCCGTCGAAGTAGTGCTCGGCGTCGTAGATCGCCTCACGTCCGGCGGCCACGGGATATGCGATCGAGTCGGCCACCATCTCCAGGTTCTGCTCGGGCGTGGCCCCGAGAACCTCGCGGACATGCAGCAGCCAGCTCTTGCCGAAGATCGTCACGACCGGCGTGCCGGCGGCCACGATGGCCACCAGGTTCGGGTCCGACTCGGCGCGGTTGTTTCGATGCCGGGTCGAGCCGAAGGCGGCGAGCTTGGCGTTCTTCCAGGTCATCGACTGCGCGGCGGCAAAGAAGTCGACGTCCTTCGGGTTGGACCCCGGCCAGCCACCTTCGATGTAGGCGAGCCCGAAGTCGTCGAGTCGGCGGGCGATCTTGATCTTGTCGGCCAGCGAGACGATCAGGCCCTCACGCTGGGTGCCGTCGCGCAGGGTCGTGTCGTAGAGGACTACGCGATTGTTCTGCGGACTCATTGGGTGGCTCCCGACCCGGTAGAGCCACCTGCGACCCAAACCGACGACTTCACTCTCACACCGGCCGACTCCATCAGCGCCGCCAGGACGGCCTGGCCCATCTGCTGCGTCCCCACGGGCTTCAATCCCTTGACGCCGCCGGTGGCGGGCATGAGGTCCGGCGTCCGGTAGCCCTCGGTCAGGACGGCGGTCACGGCCCGCTCGATGGCTTCGGCCGCGGCAGTCTGGCCCAGAGACCAGCGCAGCAGCATCGCCCCCGACAGGATCGTGGCCAGTGGATTGGCGATGTCCTTGCCGGCGATGTCNNGCGGAGCCGTGGATCGGCTCGTACAGGCCGTGCAGCCCGTGAGCGGTCCGTTTCTCGCCGATCGACGCCGACGGCAGCATCCCCAGCGACCCCGCCAGAACGCTGGCTTCGTCCGAGAGGATGTCGCCGAACAAGTTCTCGGTGACCAGCACGTCGAAGACGGCCGGTCGCTGGATCAGTGTCATGGCGCAGGCGTCGACCAGCCGGTGCTCGACGGCCACGTCCGGGTATTCGACCTTGACCTCATCGACGATCGTCCGCCACAGCCGGCTCGACGACAGGACGTTGGCCTTGTCGACGCTGGTCAACTTCTTGCGCCGGCCCCGAGCAAGGTCGAAGGCGAGCCGCACGACCCGCCGGATCTCGCCCTCGGTATAGAAAAGCGTGTCGACAACCTCGCGCCCGTTCGGCCCGTCGCGCTGCTCGGAGGGCTTGCCGAAGTAGAGGCCGCCCGTCAGCTCGCGGACGATCATCATGTCGACGCCTTCGAGGAGCGACTCCTTGACCGGCGAGCTGGCCCGCAGCACCGGTTGCACCGAAACCGGCCGCAGATTGGCGTACAGGCCCAGTCCCTTGCGAAGCGCCAGGAGCGCCTGCTCGGGGCGGACCTTGAGCTTGGGGTCGTCGTATTTCGGGTCGCCGATGGCGCCGAAGAAGACGGCGTCGGCCTCGCGGCAGCGGCCCATGTCTTCGTCGCGCAGCGGCACGCCGTAGGCGTCGATCGCCGTGCCGCCGATGAGAATCTCCTGCCAGTTGAAGCCGAACCCGAAGATCCGACCCGCGCCCTCGAGAACGCGGCGGCCGGCCGCGATGACCTCGGGTCCGATCCCGTCGCCGGGAACGAACACGAGGTTGTAGGTAGTGCCGGCAGGGGCGTTTCCGGCCGCTGCGTTCGAGGGATCGGTCACGGTAGGGTTCAGCCCTTGTTCTTGGCGGCAGCCTGTGGCTGGCCGTCTACGACTACGACGGGGTTGAGGAACGGCATGGCCGCGCGCAGCGAAGCCCCGACCTGCTCGATCTGGTGGTCGCGCCCGCGCTCGCGCATCTTCTTGAAGTT
>PMKV01000184.1 GCA_003157875.1 Chloroflexota bacterium | reverse complement strand
GAAGCCGCCCGCCAGAGAGAGCTTTGGGTTCGGCTTGACCGGCTCGAGGCCGTTGCGGATGCGATGGAACGCCGCCAGCGCCGACGGTGCCATGGCCGTCAACTCTCGGGCCTGGTCGACCGTGGGCGGCCAGTGCGGCCGGCGCCACGCGCCCCAGACCGAGACGGCGGTGCGAAGAGCGTCCATCGGGTGGGTGTGGGAAGGCAGCTCGTAAAGAGCGCACATCACCGGCTCGGGGACCGCGACCGGGACCAGGCGGGCGGACCTGCGCCACTCGCCGGTCCAGAGAAGCTCGGCCACGCGACCGTAGGTGCCCTTCTCCACCAGCTGCCCGATGGGGTAGCCTCGGTAGAGGAGCTGACCCTTCTCGCCGTCGACGAAGCCGACTGCCGTTTCGGCGGCGATGACTCCCTGCAGACCCGGCGAGTAGGGTCGCTCGACCGCGGGCTTGGGCTCGGCCGGAGCTGCCGGCGCGGTTGCCGGTGCGGCCGCCGCGGGCGCCTCCGCCTTTGGGGACGCGGCGGTCTCGATGTTGGTGGTCGTCATCGTCGCCCTCCTTGGGGCCTCATGGCTGTGCGGCATTCCAGATCCCTGAGTGGCAGCAGCAAATTCCTGGCGCGAGCATCCTACCGCGATCGCCGATACCGTCGCTGGTCGTGACGAAATCCGTCCAGCCTGTCGCAACGGGTAGGTCCTCTTGCTCTGCTGATCGGCCGCACGTCGACTGGCCATACTCGATCGGCATGATCGAGCTGGCGATTCGGTCGGAGCCGCGGCCTTCGTGCGATTCGGCATCGTCCAGCGTGTTTAGGGATATGGAATTGGCAGTAGTTCGCGACGCCGACATCCTCTATGAGCGCGCATTCGCCGATCACTGGCGCGATGTCTTCCAGTTCCTGCTTGCCTGGACCAACGATTGGGCGTCGGCGGAGGATCTCAGCCAGGAGGCCTTTCTTCGATTGTGGCGGAGTCGGGCCAAGATCGACTGGGGGGAGCCGATCATGCCCTGGCTAATCGTGACCGGTCGCCGGCTAGCCAACGACAGATACCGCAAAATCGCCCGGCGCCTGGGCGGTTTGCCTTCCCCCGCTTCATTCGATGAAACCCAACAAGTGCGCTGGCTGGATGTTCAGTCGGCTCTCAAGGACCTGTCAGCGCTCGAACGGTCCACCGTGGTGCTGGTCACGTTCCAGGGGATGTCGACCGTTGAGGTTGCCCGACTCCTCGACACGACTCCAGGCGGCGTACGGGCAGCGCTCAGCCGCGGCCGCGAGAAGCTTGGAGACGCCCGATGAGCGAGTCTCGGCACGACAGGGTCTGGCGGGACTGGAAAGCTATGGCAGACGGCGCGGGCCAGCCGGCGTTTGCGCCCCGGGACAACCAGCGCCGCGGCGGTTTCCCGATTGGTCTCGCAAGCGCGGCGGTTGTGGCCGTGCTGATCGTAGTGATTGCGGCGAGATACTGGACGCCGCAGGTCGGCGGGGTTCCCGGAGCGTCTGGCTCAAGTCAGCCGGCGACACCGACCGAGGTGGCAACGGCCACTACCGCACCCTCTGCCACCTCCACGCCGACACTGCCACCGACCCCAGCTGCCACTTCGATCCTATCGGGCACCCCTCGACCGGGGGACGAAGCGATGGCGGTGTCGATCGCCACGAAATACCAGACGTACATCAAGCAGGGCAACTATGCGACCGCATGGGCCATGATTGCCCCTCAATGGAAGTCCGGCACAGGCGACGGTGGCTATGCACAGTGGGCGGCCAACTGGGCGGATATCGCCAAGTCGCGGGGCACAATCGACTTCGAGTTGCAGACCCCCTCCCGCGACTGGCAGCAGTGGGACCCAAACTGGCCGGCGCCGCTTCCGTCGATCCTTCCGGGTGACTACGGTCGCGCCTTCGTCATAGTGGTCGACTATCCATGGACCTCCCAAACGAATGATTGGGACGTGTTGCTGATGCTGCCTACGACGACAGGGGATGTGTGGGAGGTCTACAGCCTCCGCTGATCAAGACGCGGCTGGGGCGGCTCGCGGGCCCGCGAGCGCGGTGCGGGCAGTCTCGTATGGCTAGTCTCGATCGTTCCGCCGGCCTCGCTTGCCGTTCGAATCCAGCGCGTCGAGGATCAGGCGGATCACTACCGCGCCGAGGAACGAAACGAGCAGGGCTCCGAGGAAGCCGTGGCTGCTGTCCATGTGCAGCTCTTCGGTGGCGAACCAGCCGCCGAGGATGCCGCCGAGAACGCCGACGGCGGTGTTGGCCAGGCAGCCGTGAGGGCCCCTCTCGACCACCGCGCCGGAAAGCGCGCCGGCGAGGAAGCCGACGACGATCCAGCCGAGTATGTCCATGTGCGGCATAAGAGCTCCATCAGGAATGCGACGGGAAGGACGCCGGCCCGATGATATCGCCGGCCGGCCGGCTCGGGGATCACCCGACAGAAGGATTCGCGATGCGCCTCGGGCACGAGGGCGAGTCGCGCCGGATAATCGAAGGCCGCCGGATCGCCCGACGGCCTTCATTCGCTCGGCTGCCGACGCTCTCTAGAACGCGTCCTTCCAGGCCGGCATCGACTTGAGGTAGGCGAGCGCCTTCTCGCGGGCCGCGCTGTAGTCGAGGCCTTCCTGGCGCATCGTCCACTGGGTGAAGCGCTCCAGCCGCTCCTCGGCGGGCTGGAGCTTGCCATCCGGCGCGCAGTGGCTGCAGTAGGGGATTGCCGGGTCGCCGAGGGAGTGGGCCTCCGCTCCGGCCAGTGGCATTCCGCAGGATTCGCAGCTGACGGCCATCGTCATCGGTTCGTCTCCTTCTCGCTCTGGGGCACAGCCGACGGGGTGACGCCTGCCGTCGCGGCAGCGTCGACTGCGGAGTTCGGTTCAACCTCAACTGAGGCGAGCAGCTCGAGGCCGCGGACCGCGAGTGCCCGATCCTCAGGTGAGAGGCTTGCCATGGTCTGGGCGATGAGGTCCGGCGCCGCCGGCTGCCCGATTCGCGAGACGACGCTGCGCCCCGCTTCCGTCAGCCAGACGAGGACCCGACGCTCGTCGCGCTCGTCGCGGATCCTGGCGACGAGGCCCTTGGTCTCCAGGCGCTGGAGTAGCTCCGAAACGGAATTCCGTCGCAGGCCCAGATGAACGGCCAGTTCGCCGACCGTCAACGGGCCGCTCGCCGAGAGATGCTGCAGCACCTCCAGCGCGCGGTGCGTGACGGGCAGATCTCCGCCCTGGACCCGATTGGCCCAGTGGAACCGTCTGTAGACCTCCGGCAGGAGGCGAGCGACCCGCTTCGCTGCCGCTTCGGCCGTCAGGTCAACGCCCGGCGCCAGAACGCCGCCCGGCGCGACCGACGGCTCGGTCTCGGTTGGTTTCCCCGCGGATCTGCTCGTGGCGACCATGTCGCCACGACTATCCCGGCGCGGCGTCCCGGCGTCAACGGATGTGATCGGTCGCTACGACACAATCCGCTGAGGTGCGGGCCGCTAGAGCGAGGGCGGCGGCGTGGGTGACGGCGAGGCGCCCTCGACCGGGATTTCGATGCTGACCACGTAGCTCGTGTCTACGAGGCTAGCAGGGTTCCGAATCACGACTGCCCAGACTTGCTGGAAGTCCCCGCTCGGGGCGGTGAGCTCAACCCGAGTCTCGTGCCCGGACATGTCGCACCTGAACGTTACCGCCTCATACGGGCCGCCGTCGGTGTAGGGCGGGTCACCTTGCGTGTCGGCGAAGACGACGAGTTGGTCGAAGCCGGTGCAGACGACGTGGATCGCGATCCGTGGCACCGGCTGGGGGATGGCCACCCCGCCCCAAAGACCATTCGGGCCGCTCTGACCGAATGAACCGGTGCCGACCCAACCGGCAGGCACGGCGGGCCTGGACGGAATCGGCCCCGGCGTCGGGCCCGCTCCGGCCGGCGCCAACCTGGGGCCGGCAACGGTGACGGCCAGCGCCCCGGCGAGTACGACGACGACCAGGGCGAGAGCCGCTACCGCACGCGGCGTGCTTACGAGACGGTTCCAGACATTCCGCATATGGCCGCTACCGGGCTCGGTTGACGGGTCCATCGGTACCTCTCGCAGAAAGTCGTAAAGGGTCTCGGGCGCGCCGGGGGTGCGTCCATCGTCGAAGATGTCGTGCAGTCGGGCGTCCAGCTCGGGTCCCGACACCGTGTGCCGCCCTCGGGGTAGCTTCATCGGTCGATCTCCCGCGCCAACACGCGCAGTGCGTAGTGGAGTCGTGACTTCACGGTTCCGAGCGGCAGGTCCAGGCGGGTGGCGATTTGCTCGAGCGGCATGTCGCGCCAGTAGCGCAGGACGACGACCACGCGCTGTTCGGGCGACAGTCGAACGAGCGCCCTGCCGACCGCGTCCCGCGCCAGAGTGGTTCTGAACGGGTCGGCCCCGATCACCTCCAGATCGTCGTCGAAGACGATGTGCCGGACCCGCCGGCGGGCGGAGATGCGGCTCTTGCAGACGTTGGCGACGATCCGGTCGAGCCACGGACCGACCCTCTCCGGTTCGCGCATCCGCGGCCAGGCTCGCCAGGCTCGAGTCAGCGCCTCCTGCATCGCGTCCTCGGCCTCGCCGCCGTCGGCCAGCAGGTATCCGGCAAGCTTGAAGGAGCCGTCGAGGTGACGGGCGATCAGGCGCACGAAGTCGGCGGCAAGCGCCTCCGACTCGCGGGTCCTCGTCGGACCGATCGCCCCTTCCGTCATCTTCGTCTCCGCCGCCACAGTCACCTCGAACTCCTTCCGTCGGTCCATCCAGACTCCGACGGCCCCCAGGAAGTTCATTCTGAACGGCTGTTGCTGCGACAAGGCGGGATCTGGGCGCCCGCGGGCGCATCGGTCCGTGTCCCGTCCTCGAAGGGTCACCTGAGCGAATTACGACGTTCGGAGTAAGGGAATCGGCGGATCCGCCGATACCACCACCGGAGCCGACCGGCCTACCCGTCCGCGTGCCTGGAGGGTAGAGCCGTGAGGCAGCGAGCGTAACTGGCAATGGACCACGAGATACATCGCGCCGGGGCCGCGCTTCGTGGCGCGGTTGGGGCCGTGATTTCCTATCCGGGCAAGATCCGGCGAGGCGAGGCCGGATTGCCGAAGGCCCGCGACTTCCGGCCGACCCAGCCGCGGAACTGGTCGATCCGGACCAGGCTGCTCCTGGCCGCGGTCACGCCCGTTCTTCTCGTAGCCGGGCTCGACGGGGCGGGCGGCCACCTGAACCCGCTCACGCCGGTCGTCATGGTCTTCGGTATGGTGGTCGCCGTCGGGGTTGCTCGATCGGTCACCAGGCCCATCGACATCGTCATCGAGCAGGCGTCGCACGTCGCCGTTGGGGACCTGACGCACCACGACGCGGTGAGCCTGTCGAGGCGAGGCGAACTCGGTCGCCTGGCCGAAGCGTTCGCCGGCATAGGCATGTACATGGAAGAGCTGGCCGCGCTCGCGGACCGCGTCGCCGCCGGTGACCTGACCCGCGAGGTGACTCAGCGCTCCGAGCAGGACGGCCTGGCCCAAGCCTTCCGCTACATGATCGCGCGGCTTCGGAAGATGGTCACCGAGTTGAACAGGGCCGGCGAGAGCGTGGCCGAGTCGGCGGGCAAGGTGAACGAGGCCGCCGGACTCTCCGAGCAGAACTCGAGTCAGATCGCGCTGACGATCGCCCAGGTGGCGGCCGGCGCGGCCGATCAGGCTCGAGCCTCCACCGACACCAGCATGGCGATGATCGAGCTCGGGCAGGTCATCGAGCAGGTGGGCACCGGAGCGGCGCAGACTGCCTCCAGCGTCGAGGCCCAGGCCGATGCGATCAGCCAGATGGCCATCGCCATCCGCGAGGCCACGACGGCTTCGGATGAGGTCAACGCCGCGGGCGTCGCGGCCGGTGCCGCGGCCGACAAAGGCGCTTCCACCGTCAGCGAGTCGGCCGCCGGAATGGCTCGCATCAAGAAGGCCGTGGACACGGGCTCGAGCGTCGTCACGAGCCTGGGCGCGAAGGGCAGTCAGATCGGGGCGATCGTCCAGACGATCGATGACATAGCCGATCAGACCAACCTGCTGGCCCTGAACGCGGCCATCGAGGCGGCCCGCGCCGGCGAGCAGGGCAAGNNGGCAAGGGCTTCGCCGTCGTGGCGGACGAGGTTCGCAAGCTCGCCGAGCGCTCCCGTGCCGCGACCAAAGAGATCGCCGCTCTCATCGCCGAAGTTCAGAAGGGCACAGCCGAAGCCGTCGCCGCAATGGCGATAGGTGCCCGGGAAGTCGAGACCGGTTCGCAGCTGGCTCAACACTCCGCCGCGGCTCTGGACGAGATCGCTCGCGCCGTGGCCGCGTCCAACGCGGCCGTGGCCCGGATCACCACCGCGGTGGAGGCGATGGAGGCTGCCTCGTCGAACGTGGTCTGCGCCTCCGACATGATCGCCGCCATCGCCCAATCGACCAACCAGGCCGCCGGCGCGATGAGCGCCAGCGCGCTCCGCGTCAACGACGCAGTCGAATCCATCGCCGCCATCAGCGAAGAGAACTCGGCGTCGGCCGAGGAAGTGTCGTCCGCCACCCACCATCTGAGCGCACAGGCCCAGGAGGTCGTTCAGTCGGCCGGCAGTCTGACCGACATGTCGGCGAAGCTACGGCGCCTGGTGTCGCGCTGGCGCCTGCCCGAGGACGAGACGGCCGAAAGCTCGGACTCGCAGCGCAACGCCGCCTGAGGTCGACGCGGCCGGGGCGGCATCGACGGGGAACCCCCTTCGCTTCCTCGCGAAACGAACGTGTCACGGTCCAGGACAACCGGTCCGATTCGGGCCGACCCGCCGAATCCCGGCGCATAGTACTGCTCGAACGGGTGGGCACGGCCAATCCAACGAGGCGCAGGCCAGAGCTCGTCCCCTGGAGTAGCGGATGCACCGCCTTCGCCGCTGGATCGCCGTAATTGCCGCCGTCGCGCTCGTCGGCGTGGTCGAGGCGCTGAGCGACACCGCCTTTGACGCGGTCCTGCCGTTCCCGCTTCACACGATCGTGGTGCTCGTGGTTGTCATCGGCGTGGTCGGGGCGGGGGCCTCGTACTCGTTCAACAGGATCGACTTGCTGACCCGCGACCTGCGCCAGCGCAACGTCGTCCTCGAGTCGCGCAACGCGGTCCTTGCGGCGGTGTACGAGGTCAGCCTCGCCGTCTCCGGTCAGGCCGACCCCGACCAGACGATCGCCTCCATCGTCGACCACTCCCGGTCGCTCCTCAGAGCGGATGCGGCCCTGCTCGCTCTCGACGGTCCGGCCGGCGAGCTGCGCCTTCGAGCGGCCAGCGCCGCACCCGGCGTCCTGATCGGCGACGCGCCCGCGGGAACCGGCGTCATGGCCCAGGCCGAGGACGATCTCGGCTGCTACCTCCGTCCGGGCTACGAGATTCGACTCTCCGCCCCGGTCGGTCACGGCGAGAAGCGGATCGGAATGCTCGGCGTCGCTACTGCGTTGGGCGCTCGGCGGCGCTTCGATGCGTCGGAGGTGGAGACGCTGGCGGCGCTGGCGACGCAGGTAGGACTTGCGCTCGAGGCCGTGCGGCTTCAGGGCGAACTGCAGGTTCTCGCCATCCAGGCCGAGCGGGAACGCATCGCCCGCGAGATGCACGACGGCCTCGCCCAGGTCCTCGGCTACGTCAACACCAAGTCCCAGGCCGTGGAGGAGATGCTCGCCGCCGGTCGCGTCGTGGAGGCTCGCCGGCAACTCGCCGAGCTTGCGGAGGCCGCGCGTTCGGTCTACGTGGATGTCCGCGAGGCGATCCTGAGCCTCTCCGCCCCCGTGGCCCCGGATCGGGGAGTGGCGGCGGCCCTGGAGGAGTACGCGGCGCTCTACGCGGAATCATCGAAGCTGGCGGTCCGTTTCGAGGCGGCGCCCGACGCCGCGAAGGCTAGGTTGTCGGCCGCGGCGCAGGCCGAGGTCTTCAGCATCGCCCGTGAGGCTCTGACCAACGTCCGCAAGCACGCCCGCGCCCATCGGGTCGGCCTGAACCTGACCCTCGAGGGAGGGGCGCTTGTGCTCCGCATCTCGGACGACGGTGTCGGCTTCGAGGCCGAGTTGCTGGCGGTCGGCCCGGAGCGCTGGCCGCACTTCGGCCTGGCCGGGATGCGCGAACGAGCCGAGTCGGTCGGCGGAAGCATCGCCTGGCAGAGCGGGCCCGGCGCCGGCACCAAGGTCGAACTACATATTCCGGTAGGAGTTTCCTCGTGGAGCTCCCCGCTCCCAGGTGTAGCACCGTCCAGCGAGACGGGGCGTCCCGTACAGCAGCACCAGGCGGTTCGATCGCCCGCTGCGACTACTTCGGAGGCAGACTGAGGCCATGAGAACTGTGCTTGTCGACGATCACGCCCTATTCCGCGATGGTGTGGCGTCGCTGCTGCTGGCCTGGGGCCACGAGGTCGTGGGCCAGGCTTCCGATGGCAGCGCGGCGATCGAGCTGGTGGATCAGACGTCGCCGGAAGTGGTTCTGATGGACGTCCGCATGCCGAACATGGGCGGCCTGGAGGCCACCGCGAAGATCAAGGAGCGCCATCCCGAGGTGGCCATCGTCATGCTCACGGTCAGCGAGGAAGAGGCCGATCTCTTCCGCGCCATCAAGGCCGGGGCCCAGGGCTATCTGCTCAAGAACCTCGAAGCGCCCCAGCTTCGGACCATGCTCGAGGGTGTCGCCCGCGGCGAGCCGGCCATCACGCCGGCCACGGCCGCGCGGATCATCGACGAGTTCCTGCGAACCCCGAACGGCGGCCAGCGCGCGACCCAGCGGCTGACCGAGCGCGAGCTGGAGGTCCTCAAGCTCGTGACCGACGGCCAGCGCAACCGCGAGATCGCGGTCGAGCTTGGGATCAGCGAGAACACCGTCAAGTTCCACCTCAAGAACATCGTCGAGAAGCTTCACGCCCAGAACCGCGCCGAGCTGGCCGCCCGCGCCGTGCGCGAAGGCCTGGTGCCCGATCCGCCCCGCGACTGGGTTTCGGCGGAGCGGTCGCGCCGGTAGACGCCCGTCGTTGACGGCCCACGGCCCAAGCCAGTCAACGCCGCCCCGGACGGCGTTGTGAGCCCATAAGGCGTCGATTTCCACTCAATACCACCCCGGGTGGTACTAAGTCACGATCGCTTCGCTCGGAACCGCGGCGCCGGCGCTGACAGGCTCGATCTGAGCGTGGATCCGTCACGAGGCCTGGGCTCTTTCGACCCCCAAGACCGTCTGGAAGCCCCCGGCTCCACTTTGCTTCACCCCGGGCGGTATTCCTTCCCGGTACCAGGCGCCAACCCACTCGGCCCGCAACGGAACGACAACCGACGTCGTCGCCCTCGATGGACAGACCTGCGCGACTCTGGGGGCGAAGGCCGGGTGCACCCTTACGATATCGACGACGCTCTACGCCGCGACGGCTCTGGCCTCTACTGGCGGAGGGACCGGCGTAGCACCCATGACGGCGAGTGGGTGCCTAACGGTCGATGCGTCACTGAATTTCGGTTGGATGGGTATTAGCTTCATGACCGATCGGATCGTAGTTCCGATGTGCTGGAACGGTCCCACAAGCTGGAGGAACGGCGGAGCGGGACCCCAGTGCTACATATACCCACCCCCGGGCTACTCGTTTGGAAAAGACTGGTGCGACATGTACAACAACAACACCACGTCGACGCAAGCCGGCGACGACTGGCACATCTCGAGTGCGTGGTCCACCACGTACTTCTGGGCAAGATTGAACTTCAGAGGCGCCTGTCCCTTGGGCGGCATTTCCTACTACTGGACGGGCGGCCAGTAGGACGCCATGATCGTGGGGCATCTCGGAGGACGTGACATGTGGCTAACCCGGCTGACCGCGCCTCGCGCGCGGTCAGCAACCGTGGCGATAGGTGTTGTCGTGGCGATTGCTGTCTTGCTGATGTTCTACTTGTGGGTTACGGGCACTCAGCTTCGTCCCATGCCCTGACGTCTCCAGCCCGGTCTGTCGAAGGCGGCTTCGACCGGAGTCACGACTGACTGCGGGACCCCAACTCCTGCAATGGGTCTGTTGCCGGGGCAATAGGTCGTAAGGTCATGCCGCAGGTTCGCTGTCTAGTTCGCGTGGCTGACCGGCAGTTTCGTCCGCAGCAAAACGTGCCGCGGGTGTCAGCGACCTAGCACTCGCTACCAGATGACCGATGCCTACTTGTCATCGGTCATCTTGCTGTTGGCATCGTCGCTGTCGTGGGCGTCCCCTGGATGGGGCTGCCGGGTACTCTTTCTTCTTGGTTCGATGGCGGCTCTTGAGTTCAGGTTCTTGAGACCAGCCTGGTTGGGCGCAGGTCGCCATTCTTCCTCGGTCCACTCCATTGCACCGACCATCAGGTTCTGGCCGGGCTGCCTTGTTCGGCCGAGTCCGGCGCAGTCGTCATGGTGGTCTCAGCGGCGCGGGAATCAGTCCTGGTTTCGACACGACACGAGATCGGCAGAGCGGCTAAGCCCGGATCCACCGATAGCCTCG
>PMKV01000159.1 GCA_003157875.1 Chloroflexota bacterium | reverse complement strand
ATCTGCGAATGGTACGAAACCGCGCCGAATCGCGGCTAGCTGCGGTGCGATGGTAGCCAGGGCCTGCGATAGCGGCCGAGTTTGCGCCAGATGCACATATGCGACCATCTCGCGCCCCGAAGTCGGAGTGGGGGTCGATTGTGTGCACCGCACGCACGATCGCGACCGCNNCAGGGCCGTCGTTGGTCAACGCCGTGCATGGGGTGCACAGAAACGACCGGCAGACGGGCTTCCCGCGGTCAAGCTCGTCCGTTATGTGCATCTCCTGAAAACCCACGGCGCAGGCGGCGTGGGCGGCGTGGGCGGCGTGAGGCGGCGTGAGGCGGCGCATCCGGGAGGCGCGGGGCCTACGCTACCCGCCAACCCGCCCCGGCTTGCCCGAAACCCACTCGAGCAGCGAGGCGCGAGAGCGGGTGTTGATCACGCGGTCCCGGGTGAGCCAGGCCCGGCGGGCCATCGCCGTGCCCCAGCGCAGGTTGTCGAGCTCTTCGATTCGGTGGGCGTCCGAGTCGATGGTGAATACGCAGCCGAACTCTGAGGCCCGCCGCGCTCGAACGTCCGAGAGGTCCAGCCGTTCGTCTGAGCCATTCAGCTCGAGGGCCGTGCCGGTTTGTGCGGCTTCCGAGAACACCGCGTCCCAGTCCAGGTCGAGGTCGTCGCGGGAGTCGATGTAGCGACCGGCCGGGTGGGCGATTATGTCCACGTTCGGGTTGGCGATGGCGGCCAACGTCCGGGCCGTTAGCAGATCTCGGGGCTGCCGCCGCGCGACGTGGACGGAGGCGACGACCAGGTCGTAGCGGGCAAGGAGCTGGTCCGGGTAGTCGAGAGTTGCGTCCGCCCGCACCTCGAGCTCGCAGCCGTGCAGCAGCCGGAAGCCCTCGGGCGGCGTTTCGAGCGGAGCCGTGCCCTCGGCCTCCTCAGCCTCGAAGCGGCGATTCAGCGACGCCACGATCGCCCGTTGCATCTCGACTCGCTCGAGCGAGAGCCCGCGGGCGATGGCCAGGCTGACCGTGTGGTCGGTCAGGACCAGGTATGAGTAGCCCCGCCGCCTGGCCGCCTCCGCCATCTGCTCGATCGAGTGCACGCCGTCCGACCAGTCGGAGTGGCTGTGGCAGTCGCCTCGCAGGTCGGCCCGCGTCAACAACACGGGCAGCGTGCCGGCCAGGGCCGCCTCCACCTCGCCGCGATCCTCACGGAGCTCCGGCTCGATGAACGGCAGGCCCAGGAAGCCGTACGCCTCGGTCTCCGTCGCGAAGGTCCGAAGCTCAGGCGCCGGCCCGCCGGCTGCCGGCCCGCCCGTGGCCGGCCCGCCCGTGGTTGACCCCCCTGCCGCCGAGCCGCCACCGGCCGAGCCCTCTGCAGCCTCGCCGGACTCCCCCATCGCCGGCCCGCCCTCCTGCGGGAGTCGCAGGTAGCCCTTCTCGGACAGGCTCCAGCCCATGTCGCGGGCCATGCCGCGCAGTCTGACGTTGTGCTCCTTGGAGCCGGTGAAGTGGATCAGGTAGGTGCCGGCTTCCCCGGGAGGCATGATCATCAGATCCACCTGCGGGCCGCGGAGCAGGCGGACCGCGGCCTTGTGCGGACCTTTCGCGATCACCGACTCGACCGAACCGAGCGAGGTGAAGCGCTCGACCAGCTCCTCCGGCCGATCCGTTTCGGCCAGAAGGTCCAGGTCGCCGATCGTCTCGCGCCGGCGCCGGAAAGACCCAGCCGGCTGAATGGACCGCAGGCCCGGCACGTCCGCGAGTTCGGCCAGCAGCGTCTCGAGGATCGCTTCGGCCTGGCCCAGGCGCATCCGCCCCTGCCGCGACTCCAGCGCCGCTATGCCCGCCATTACCCCTTGCTCGGTCTTCTCGGACATGCCCCGCAGGTCGCGCAAGGTCCCGGCCTGGGCCGCCCGCCGCAGGTCGTCGAGCGTCTCGATGCCCATCTCGTCGTGGAGCTGCCGGACCGTCCGCGGGCCGATGCCCGGGATTGCCAGCAGCGCCACCAGACTCGGCGGCACTTCCTCGCGGAGGCGGTCGTAGAAAGTCAGCCGGCCGGTTCGAGCGAGCTCCTCGATCTTCTTGGAGATGGCCTCACCGACGCCCGGAATTCGAGGCGGCGGGCCGTCCAGGTAGGCGCGCGAAACCTCGAGGGGCGAATGGGCGATCGCGTCGGCGGCTCGGTGATAGGCCACGGTCTTGAAGACCAGCTCGCCCTTGACCTCGAGCATGTCGCCGATCTCGTGGAAGATGCGGGCCAGCTCGGCGTTGGAGGGGATCGACTGTCCTTCGGGCGAATCCATCGATCGAATGGTAGCCGCGGGCGCTCCGGGCGCAGCCCGATACCGCAGCAAGGACCGCAGGAACCAACGACGGAATGCGCTCGTCCGACATCCGCATTCGATCGCCGTCCGACGGCCGAGGCCGAGGCGGAGCCGAGCACCGGCGCGAGCGCACCTAAGGGTGCGTGAGCAAGGAGCACAGGCGACAACGAAGGGATCGGCCGGCTGACGGCGATCTACTCGGACGGGTCCGATTGCCAGGCTTCTACGACGCGGTCCCGTCCGGTTCGCTTGGCCGCGTAGAGTGCCCGGTCGGCGCGCCCCACGATGTGATCGATTGTCTCGCCGCCTTGATTCCCGGTCGCCACCCCTACCGAGACGGTGACCCGGTCCGTCACGCCGGCCTCGAGCAGATCCATCTCACGCACGTTTTGGCGAATCCGCTCGCCGATCTCCAGGGCAATGCCCTGCGAGGGGTTGCGCAGCAGGATCACGAATTCCTCGCCGCCGAAACGAACGGGCACGTCCTCCTCTCGAACGGATATCTGGATAGCGTTGGCGATGGAGCGCAGGACGATGTCGCCCACCTGATGGCCGTAGCGGTCGTTGAGCAGCTTGAAGTGGTCAACGTCCACGGCCAGGATCGCCAATCGGTCGGTGGATCGGCGGCGGCTGGCCAGGAGCCTGCAGTACTCGTCGAAATAGCGGCGGTTGGGCAGCTGGGTCAGCGGGTCGGTCCGTGCCTCCGACTCGGCGGCCTGGAGCGAGTAGACGCGAGCCAGGGCCGCCGACGCCTCAAAGGCCGCACTGTTCAGCAGCCTGACCGCGGCTTCGGGCCAGACTTCACCGGTCCGACGTGACAGCACGATTGCGCCCGCGATCGACCGGCCGGACTGCAACGGGGCGGCGAGGGTGTTGCGCAGGCCATAAACGTAGCGAAGGCGATACGCGATCCGGTTGGCTACTTCGCTGGCCCTCGCCTCACCCTGGAGGGAGCTCGGGTCCCAGGGACGGGTCCGAATGTTGCGTCGGAACGTAGCGGTCGCCTCGTTCGCGGCCGCGGCCGGATCGACCTTGCGTTCGTGATCATCTCTCCAGGCCGGGACCTGGTCGCCGTCGGCGAGTCGCAGAGGCGTTCCGCTGCCCTGTGGTCGCGGCATCTCTCGGAGGTGGCGGGCCTCGATGGGCTCGAGCTGGCGCAGCGGCATGACCGTGTTCGAGGTCTGTGCACCGGGCAGCATCGACACGAACGTGACATCCAGGACCGTGCTCCCGGGCCGCAGCCGGACAACAGCGACGTGGTCCGCCTCGGTGGCCGCCCCAAGCTCGTGGACGATCGCCTCGACCACGGCGTCGGGCGAGACCGATCGCGATAGCGCCGCCATGATGCGGCTGAAGCTCTCCGCCTCAGAATTGCGACGCTCGACCTCGACACCGGAGGCCCGGGCGTTCAGAACCGCCGACGCAACGAGGACGGCGATTGCGATCGACAGAGCCAGTTCAGCAGGACCGCTGTGGGCGATGAAGAAGGCCACCAGCCCATTACCCACCAGGAGGGCGACTGAGATCCCGAGCAGCGCCCACGTCAGAAGGACGCGCGGCGCCCGAGCTCCCCGGCGTCTGTCACCGACATCCTCGGAACGGAACCGGGCGGCAACGTAGGAGCGACCCAGGCGAGCTCGTTCGCCGATGCTTCGCAGCGCCCTGTCCGCCGGCCCGCCGCGCGCCACGAAGGACTGCGTCAGCTCCCAGCCCCCCGCAAGGCCGGCCTGGATCGTGTGCGATGCCCCGCTGAGGAGCACGCGCGGAATCCCCTCTTCTGGGTGGTTGCCAGGGGAGCCCTGGGCACGTCGGACGCTCACGGGAGAAGGATGCCCCAGGCGGGCGCGTTGTCTCGCTTTCGGAACGGGTACATGGGGGTTACCGGCAACCCGTACTTCTGTTCGGAGAACCTGCAGCATAGCGCGCCGCAGCGTCGTTGACCCATCCACTTGACGCGGGCTACACTCCGCGTTGGTCCGAGGGTGAGTGTTCCCGCGCTCCCGAGGATCGTCAAGCCCCGCTTTCGGAGGATCGCTCCCTCAGTGGAGACCGGACCTAGTACCAACGGCGCCGGGCGTGCAGGTTGCGCGTCTAGCGCCGACGTCGCCCATCAGGTCCGCCCAGCCTTCTAGCGGTACGCGCCGTCAGGCACGCGCCACCGCCGGGCGGGACGGACCCCGCCGCCGAGGTGGCACATGCTCTACCTGAGCCAGGCGATCGGCCGGCCCGTGCGCGACCAGTACGGCGAGCCGATCGGAACAGTCGCCGACCTGATCGTCGCCATCGGCGATCGGTATCCGCCCGTGACCGGCATCGTCGTCAAGACGAACGGCCGCGAGATATTCCTGCACTGGCAGTCGGTGACTTCCCTGGATGCCAGCGGCGCGACGATCGGCACGTCCGCCATCGACATCAGCAAGTTCCAGCAGCGGCCCAATGAGATCCGCCTGAAGCGGGACCTGATGGACCGCCAGATAGTCGACATCGACGGCCGGAAAGTCGTCCGCGTCAACGACCTCCGCCTTGACGAGGTCGAGGGCTCGATGCATCTGGTAGCGGTGGACGTGGGTCCATCGGGGCTTCTCCGTCGCCTCGGCATCGAAGGGCCGTGGCGGACCGTCGCCCATGGCCTTCATCGCGACGTGCCGGAGCGATACATCGACTGGGAAGACGTGGACCCGGTCGAGCGGACGATCGCCAGCGTCAAGCTGCGCGTTCCCCACAAGGGCCTGGCGGAGCTGCACCCGGCAGACCTGGCCACGATCATCGACCAGCTCAGCCGCAGCGATCGCGTCGGGGTCATCGCCGCTCTCGATGACGAGGCCGCGGCCGATGCCATCGGCGAGATGGAGCCCGAGACCCAGGTCGACATCCTCGAAGACCTCGAGCCCGGCCGGGCGGCCGACATCCTCGAGGAAATGGACCCGGACGAGGCGGCGGATCTGGTGGCCGACCTGTCGGAGGAAAGCCGCGAGGAGATCCTCGGCCTGATGGAAAAGGACGAGGCCGACGAAGTCCAGGAGCTGATGACCTACGCCGAGGACACCGCCGGCGGCATCATGACGACCGAGTTCGTGGCCGTGCCGGCCACCCTGACGGCTGCCCAAACGATCGATCGGCTGCGCGACCTCGAGCCGACGGCGGAAACGATCTACTACGTCTACGTCACCGACACGGAAGACCGGTTGGTCGGTGTCCTCTCGCTGCGCGACCTGATCGTCGCAAAGCCAACCACGCGCATCTCTAAGTTCATGTACCCCGAGCCCGTCGCCGTTCGCACCGACGCTGCCGAGGAGGAGGTGACCGAGGTCGTGGCCCGGTACAACCTGCTGGCCGTGCCTGTCGTCGACGCCGAGGGCCACCTCGAGGGCATCGTCACCGTCGACGACGCCATCGACACCCTCCTTCCCCAGCCGTCCAAACGCCGTCTAGCCCGCCTGTTCGGCAGGTCCGGGCCGGCGGAACGATGAAGAAGCCCGCCCTCTCCCTCACCCCTCGCGCAGTCAATCGGGTCAGGCTTGCAGCGATCCTCGGTGTCCTTGGCCCCGGTCTGGTCAGCGGCTTTGCCGACAATGACGCCGGCGGCATCTCGACCTATTCGGTCGCCGGTTCCAAATTCGGCTACGACCTGCTGTGGGTACTGCTGGCCAGCCAGATCGTCCTGTTCTTCACGCAGGAGGTAGGCGCTCGGCTGGGGCTGGCTACCGGCCAGGGTCTCGCGGGTCTGGTCCGCGAGCGTTACGGCGTGCGCTGGGCCACTTTCATGATCTGCACGATGCTGATCGCCAACGTCGGCTCGATCATCGCCGAGTTCGCCGGCTGTGGCGCAGCTCTCAGCCTGTTCAACATCCCGGATTGGATCGCCGCGCTCCTGGCAGGCACGGTGGTGATTCTGCTCCTGACAAGAGGCAGCTACGGCAAGGTCCAGTACCTGTTCGTTGCCGTCGGGCTGGCCGTCTCGATCGCATACCTGATTTCGGCCGTGCTGGCACATCCCAACTGGGGCCTCGCGGCGTCGTCACTGGTCATCCCGCGCCTCTCGTCGTCCGCTGCGTACTGGGTTGCGGTGGTGGCCACGGTCGGTACGACGATCACGCCCTGGGGCCAGGCCTTCATCCAGTCATATGTCGCCGACAAACGTCTTGGACCCGAGGATCTGGTCGGCGAACGCCTTGACGTGGGTCTCGGCGCTCTCCTGACCAACCTGATCGGCGCGTTCATCGTGGTGGCCTGCGCTGCCGCCGTGTACTCCGCGGGGATCCAGGTCGACACCAACTCCCCCGACGCGGTCCAGCAGATCGCAGGCGCCCTCACTCCGCTTGCGGGTTCCGGGGCCACGGTCCTCTTCGCGATCGGTCTGCTCGCAGCCTCGTTCCTGGGGCTCGGGGTCGTTCCGCTGACGAGCGCTTACGCCGCCTGCGAAGCGTTCGGTTGGGAGACCGGCGTGGACTGGCGCTGGCGCGAGGCACCGGCGTTCTACGGCCTGATGATCTTCTTCGTGGTCTTCGCCGGGCTCTTCGTGCTCGTGTTTCCCAAAGACAGCCTGGTCCAGCTGATGCTTACGGCTCAGATGATCAACTGCATCCTGCTGCCATTCGTGCTGGTCTTCGTGATGCGACTCTCGGCGGACAAGAAGCTCATGGGCCCGCTGGTCAGCGGGAGATTCCTGCTGGCGATCGGCTGGCTCGGAACCGCGCTGCTGGTCGTTCTGTCGCTGACGCTGGTGGCGACGTCGTTCATCTCGGTCTGAGGGTTCGACGGGCGCTCCAGCCTCAGGCCCGAACGCCGAGCTCCGCCCAGACCTCGGCCATCTCGGAGGCGGCAGCGCGGATGTCGTGCCGGGCGACCGATGCCGGGCCGGCGGAACCAAGCAGCCGGCGCAGGTCCGGGTTCAGGAGACGTTTGAGCGCGGTCGCGACCGCGTCGGGGTCCCCGGGCGAAACCAGCAGGCCGTTCTCTCCGTCGCGAACGACCTCCTTGAGCCCGCCGACCGACGAGGCCACGACGGGTGTTCCGCAGGCCAGCGCCTCAACGGCGGCCAGCCCCAGTGGCTCCCGACGCGACGGAACGACGACGACGTCGGCCGCCTGGAGCCAGGCCGGAACGGCCTCGGCATCGACCGGAGCGACTCGCCGGACCGACGAATGGGAAGCAGCCAGGCCCTCCGCCAGCGGCCCATCGCCGAGCATGACGCCCGTCCAGCTCCCGCTCCCCTCGCCCGCTCCCGTCAGTTCAATGGCCGCCGCAAAGACGTCGGCCCCCTTGCGCTCCGAGATCGTGCCGACGAATAGCGCCAGCGGGCCCTCCGGCAGCCCGAGTCTCTTGCGAAGAGCCGGCCGCGCGGCGGCACCATCTGCCGGCGGATGGAACGCCGCCAGATCGACCCCGGGCGAGATTACCCGGGCAGCGGCCCCGAGCCGCTCAACGAACCCAGCCGTGAACGATGAGTTGGTCACGATGGCCCCGGCCCCGCGAACGACCATCCCCGCCATGACCCTGTGCATCCGGCTCCGGACCGCATAGTCGGCCACGTCGCCGCCGTGGGCGTAGGCGAGCAGCGGCCGCCGTCGAAGCCGCGCGGCAACAAGCCCGATGAGCCCCGCGGCAGTGACTGGATGGGCCTCGACACCGTCGAACGGACCGCGGGCGGTGAAAGCCCGCCACGCGATCCCCAGGTGCCGTCGCACGGAGCCGTGGCTGTAGTTCGACGGCCCGGCGACCACGACGTCCACTCCTCGGGCTCGCAACGAGGCCACTCGCCGAGCCACAAACGGCCCCGTCTGAGGACGATCCGGCGTGGGATACATGTTCGTGACCAGGAGCAGCCTCGTCGGTCGGTTCGTGGACATGGCGACATGATGCCAGGTCCGCCCGATCACCAGGCAACCCTGGACCCCTCTGCCCTGTGGTAGCCTCGAACATGCCCGGCACCGGCCGCGGGCCGCGTGATCGCCCGCCGTTCGAAGGGGAGATTCGCATCATGGACGAGATCGAGCCGAACCTCCGGACCCGGCGATGAGAGGTCGAGGATTCCTGCGAAGGATCGTGCGCGAGGGCTCGGCACAACGACCGCAGGAGATCGAATCGTTGCAGCTGGCTTTGGGCCGCCACGAGAGTCGCGCCGTCAGGTCGGCCCACTACGAGTGGCTGCGCGACGCCGAGTTCCGCGTCTTCTCGCAATTCGGCGAAGACGGCATCATCCAGTACCTCATCGGCAAGGTCCCGATCGAGAACGATCTCTTCATCGAGTTCGGCGTCGAGGACTACAGCGAGTCGAACACGCGGTTTCTGCTGTGCAACGACAACTGGCGCGGGCTGATCCTCGACGGCGGCACTTCGCACATCGACTTCATTCGGTCGAACGATCTCGGCTGGCGCCACGACATCGAGGCTCGATCGGTCTTCATCACCCGCGACAACATCAATCGGACGATCGCCGACGCCGGAATCTCGGGCGATATCGGATTGCTCTCGGTCGACATCGACGGCAACGACTACTGGGTTCTCGATGCGATCGACGTCGTGCGCCCCAGGATCCTGGTCACCGAGTACAACAGCACCTTCGGGCCCGATGCCGCCGTCAGCGTTCCCTACGACCCGGGCTTCGTTCGGACCAAGGCCCACTACTCGGGCCTGTACTGGGGAGCGTCACTGCCGGCACTGTGTCTGGCGGCCGAGCGCAAGGGCCTGGCCTTCGTCGGCAGCAACAGCGCCGGCTGCAACGCCTTCTTCGTACGCCGCGACCTCCTCGGCGACCTCAGGGCGCTGACGCCGCAGGAGGGCTGGGTCGACACCCGACTGCGGGACAACCGCGACATCGAGGGCAATCTCACGTACCTGGGCCACAGGGCCGACCGAATCGCGGTGATCGCGGACATGCCGCTCACGGACGTCCGGACCGGCGGAACCCTCACCGTCGGAGACTGCCTCAAGGGCTCTATCGGGCCGCGCGCTCTTTGAGCGACCTCGGCAGCGAAGTGAACTCCGAGGCGCGGTCGTGGAAGGCCTGCTGCCACAGCTCCAGGGATAGCAGGCCCCAGAAGCCGCGGCCAAAAGCCGCGCCCTTAGCCAACCCGGCCAGCGCCTTCTTGTTGTCGATGTAGGTCCGCGAGAGCGCGGCCGACGACGACAACGTGTCGACGATGAACTCGTGCGCGTCGCCCCGGGCCCACATGTTCAACGGTGTCGGGAAGCCCATCTTGTCGGTGCGGGCGTTGATCGCCTCCGGCAGGATCGGGGCGAATGCCACTCGAAGGGCGCGCTTGAGCTGGCCGCCTTCGAACTTGACCGCGGGGGGCATCGTGGCGGCCAGCTCGACGAGGGGGTGGTCAAGGAACGGCAGCCGCGACTCGAGCCCGTGGGCCATGCTCATCCGGTCCTCGACCTGGAGCAACGCCGGCAGCAGCGTCTTGAAGTCGAAGTGGGTCATGCGGTCGAAGTACGACTCGCCGGTCAGGTTCGAGGCGTTGAAGATCGAGCGAAACGTCTCGAACGGCGAGTAGCCGTCGAGCCGGTCCCAGCGGACCTCTTCCGCCAGGTCGTTCGAGCGGTTGACCAGGCGGAAGTAGCGGGCGTCCATCGGCTCGAAGAGCCCCTCGCGCCAGAACTCCTGGAGCATCGGCTTGTACTGGCTCAGAGCGGTCAGGTTGGGCAGGATCGACTCGTAGCTGACGATGAAATCGCCGTTGTGCATGGTCCCATCGATGGCTGCCTTCAGGCACTGCTCCAGGTACGCGACGAGATACCTGGCGTAGCCGCCGAAGGTTTCGTCGCCTCCCTGACCGCCGAGCACGACCTTCCGACCCAGCTTCGCGAACCGCGAGATCATGAACTGGGGGAAGGCACCGGGCCCGGCGACCGGATAGTCGAGGTGGTAGATGACCTTGCGGATCTCGGCCACGAAGTCGTCGACGCCGATCTCGAGTTCGTTGAGGTCGATGCCCTTGTACTCGCAGAGCGCCCGCGCATAGCGGCTCTCGTCGTACTGCGGGCCCTCGGCGAACTTTCCGAGATACGCCTGGAACCCGGGCCCGGTCCGATCGACGGCCAGGCTGGCCACGATGCTCGAATCGAGGCCGCCTGACAGGTAGGAGCCCACCGGCACGTCGGCGCGCAGGTGAACCTTGACGGAGTCGGCCATCAGCTCGCGCAGGCGCTCCTCGAACCAGGCCGAGTCGTGGCTGAAATCGAGGTTGTAGTAGACCTCCCAGTAGCGGCGGATGTCGATGTCGCCGCCCCGGACTCGCAGCGTGTGGCCCGCCGGAACCTCGCGGATACCCCGGAAGAGCGTCTTGCCGGCCAGGCAGAACTGGAACACGAGGTAGTCGCGCAGGCCCTCGACGTCGGTCTCGATCTCGGGCAGGAATGGCAGGATGGCCTTCGCTTCCGACGCGAAGTACAGCCGGCCGTCGACCGTGGCGTAGTAGAACGGCTTCATCCCGAACCGATCTCGAGCGCAGAAGAGAGAGCCGTCGCTCGCGTCCCAGATGGCGAAGGCGAACATGCCTCGCAGGTGCGACGGGCAGTCGGTGCCCCAGTGTCGGTAGGCCGCCAGGATCACCTCGGTGTCCGAGGTCGTCCGGAAGTTCTGCGGACCCAGCTCCTCGCGCAACTCGATGTAGTTGTAGATCTCGCCGTTATAGGTGATCCAGTTGCCGGCTTCGTCGGTCATAGGCTGGGCGCCGGTGACGAGATCGATGATTGACAGCCGCCGATGGGCAAAGCCGGCGCGATCGGATGGCCCGCGCCACGTCCCTTCGGCGTCCGGTCCGCGGTGGGCGATGAGATGGCCCATCGCGGCGAGCTCGGATTCCAGGTCCGGAATGGTCCCGCCGTTCAGATCGAAGACCCCGGCGATGCCGCACACGGCTAGGCTCCTTTCCGGCGACGAGCTGCCAGCTGGCGATACAGAGTCTCCATGCGCTCCATGTTGGCACGTTCGCCGGCGCGCTCCTCGACCACCTGCCGGCCGCGCCTGGCCAGCTCCTCGCGTTCGGCCGGGCTCCGACTCAGCAACGTCTCGATCGCCCGGGCAGTCGCGGGGGCATCGGCGATCGGAACCAGCCCCGCCGGATCGAGCACATCCTGCCATTCGCGGACGCTCGGCAGGTCCGTGGCGACGATGGGGCGACCGGCAGCCAGAGCTTCCACGACCGTGATCGGGCCGCCGTCGCTGTCGGCCACAGAGACCACGACGTCGGCCAGACGATAGTAGTCGGGCATCTCCGCGTGAGGCACGCTGTCGACCAAAATCATGCGGTCTCTCACGCCGAGTTCGCTGGCGCCAGCCTGGAGCGCCTCCAGCTCGACCGCATCGGCCAGGTGTCGCGTCATCAGGACCACGACATCGCCCGGCAGCCTTGCCAGGGCCTCGATCACGGTTTCATGGTGGTAGAGAGGAGCGATCGTCCGTGGCGAGAAGATGATTCGCCGGCCCTCGAGGCCGAGCCTGGAGCGCAGCGCGACCGGATCCGGCCCCGGGCGGAACTGCTCGCTATCCACACCGAAATGGATCAGCCGGGTTCGTTCGGGCTTCGCGCCTTCCGCCACAGAGACCGCCAACAGGTAGTCCGACGTGCCGGTCACGAGATCCGCCGATCCCAGGGAGAGGCGCGCATAGAGATGTCCCCGCCGGGTTTCCCGGGCTTCCACGATGACGTCCGAGCCCCACACCGTGATGGCGTAGGGGTGAAAACCGGAGATCCAGGCATGCCAGCCGTGAACCGTCAGGTAGTGAGCGTGCAGAACATCCGGGTTCAGTCTCTTGAGGATCCCGCGAAGCGAGCGCCGCGCATCGAGGGCACCCAGCAGGTGCATGCGCCGGTGGTTGTACGGCACGAACCGTTCGACTTCGATGCCTGCCGGCAGTCCCGGATTCACGGTCTGGGTCTGCCCGACGACCAGCGTTACCCGATGTCCGCGACCCGCCAGGTAGCCCGTCCAGCGCCGCGTATGGATGCTGTTCGGATCGCACAGGAACGCGAGCGAAAGAGGCTGCACGCTCACGGTCACGCCGCAGGGGTCCCGAGCATGGACTCGATGATCGTTGCGGCCCGAGCGTCCCAGGTGTTCGCCGGCGAGCAGGCGAAGGCGCGGGCTCTCGAGGCCATCGCGTTGGCTAGCTCTTGGTCGCGGAGCAGCTCCAGCAGCCCGTCCGCCAGCCCTCGGGGCGTGGCCGGCGTAACTATGCCGCCACCGCTGGCCGAGAGTATCTTCGCCGTCTCCACGGCTTCTGTGGCGACGATCGGCTTGCCCATGCTCAGGTAGTCCCACAACTTGAGCGGGATGGCCAGGTCCGTATAGGTAGTGATCGGCCGGGGGATCACGAAGAGTCGCGCGTCTTTCACGAGGTCCGGAATCTCGGCCCGTCCCGCCTGGCGCGTCTCCACCCAGTCGGGCAAGCGGGCGAGGCGTTCTGGCGAAAGGGCCGCCGTGACGGCCAGCAGCCGCGCATCCGGCACCTCCGAGCGGACGAGAGTCACCGCCTCGACCAGGGTGTCGAAGCCATCAGCCCAGCCATTCCCGCCGACGTAGGCGACCAGCGGCTCGGCCCCCGCCCCCAGGTTCGGAGTTTCGGGATCGGCGCCGGGCGTCAGCAGGATTGGATCCTTCAGCCGCATGACCTCGGCCAGACCCGCCGACGGTACGAATCGGTGAGTGGCCACCATCCGCGTCATCGGCATCGTGACCCGCCAGATCAGATCGGTCAGCAACTGCCGTCGGTACCGCCTGGGGTAGATGTCGCGAAAGAACTGATATGCGTCCCGGAAATATACGCCTACGGGCCGGCCCATAAGACGCATGAGGGACATGAATAGGAGATCGGTCGGCATCACCGAGGCCGATGGCGCCTCGCAGTAGACTGCGCCGACCCTGCGCACGCCACCTCCGGCCAGCCAGCGAAGGCATCCCCGCGCCCGGCTCAGCCGGCCGCCGCCGATCATCTCGAGGCTCGTCTGGCGCGCCAGAGCGGCCGAAATGAACTTGATCTGAACCTTCGGCGCGGAGTCGAGTCCGTCCAGCTCGTACATGGCGAGCAACAGCAGACCACGTCGCTTTGAACGGCGACGTGGCGCCGGAGGATCGGACATGGTAGGGATTATAGGGGGCACCTCGCCAGACCTCGGGGGGCTCGAACGGGCCCTCGACGGAGAGCGCGATCAGCGCGGCCACCGATCCGTAGGCGATAATGGGAGCGATGCTCACCTCGACTCCCCCGGAGGCACTCTCGTGACCGACTTCTGGACCTCACGCGCCGTGATGGTGACCGGTGGCCACGGGTTCCTGGGAAGCGCGGTCGTGGCTCGGTTGCGCGAGGCCGGGGCCGGCGAGGTCTTCGTGCCTCGCAGTGCTGAGTACGACCTTCGCACCCGCGACGGCATCGCCCGCGCCCTGGCCGACGGCAAGCCCGATCTCATCATCCACCTCGCCGCAGTGGTGGGCGGCATCGGGGCCAATCGCGAGAACCCGGGTCAGTTCTTCTACGAGAACGCGATCATGGGCATCGAGTTGATGGAACAGGCCCGGCTCGCGAACGTCGGCAAGTTCGTCGGCGTGGGGACGGTTTGCTCGTACCCCAAGTTCACACCGGTCCCTTTTCACGAGGACGATCTCTGGAACGGCTATCCGGAGGAGACCAACGCCCCCTACGGTCTGGCAAAGAAGATGCTCCTGGTGCAGGGGCAAGCCTACCGAGACCAGTACGGTTTCAACGCCATCCACCTGCTGCCGGTCAATCTCTACGGCCCGGGCGACAACTTCGACCCGGCCAGCTCCCACGTCATCCCGGCGCTCATCCGCAAGTGCGTCGAGGCGTGCGATCGGGGCGACGCATTCGTCGAGGTGTGGGGCACGGGCTCGGCATCGCGCGAGTTCCTCTACGTCGACGATGCGGCCCGCGGCATCGTCCTCGCGTCGGAGCGCTACGACGGTCGCGATCCGGTGAACCTGGGCGTGGGAGCGGAGATAACCATCCGGGACCTGACCGAGCTCATCGCCCGCCTGACCGGATTCAAAGGCGAGCTGCGCTGGGACGCCACCAAGCCGGACGGGCAGCCTCGCCGCGCGCTGGACACCAGCCGCGCCCATGAGTACTTCGGGTTCGACGCCGGAGCCTCGTTCGAGCAGGGTCTCCGGACCACGATCGACTGGTACGAGAACGCGAGACGGCAGGAGGCCGGAGCCGTCAGGAGTTGAGCTCCCTGTCGACGCTCGAGTCGTGTCGCCAGAACGCGTAGGGCGTATCCGCGACGGCCACCGGAAACAGCGCGTTCATGCGTATCTGGAAGTCCCGATCCGAGAACGGAACGACCCGCTTGCGCTTGTCCGAGTAGTACCCCCCGACCGCCTCCCAGGCGGCCTTGTAGAAGCACGACCCGGTGTGGGTCATGTTGAGGTCGTTGGGATGCCGGTAGCCCGGCACCTGTTCGGGCGTTTGGGGAACCAGCGGCAGGTCGGGAGTCGCGTAGGCCTCGCTCAGCTTCGCCGAAGCGGCCAGGGCTTCGGTGCCGCCGAAGATCACGGATGCGCAGCCGATGAGGGCCACATCCCGATACTCGGCGAAGTAGCCCAGCATCGCTTCGACCGCGTCGTGCATCAGGTAGTCATCGTCGTTCTGGATCATGATCAACTCGCTCGACGCCGCCGCGATGGCCCTGTTCAGGCTCGCCGCCTGGCCGATGTTGTGATCGTTGACGAGCAGCTCCATGCGCCCCCCGGCCGGCCGGGGGTGAGCGGCGATGAACGCTCTCAAGATCTCGTCCGTTCCGTCCGGCGAGCAATCGTCGACGAAGATCACTTCATCGGGGGCGCGGGTCTGCGCCAGGATGCCTTCGAGCATCTCGGGCAGATGCGCCGCGTGGCTGTAACACGGCACGACCACGGCAAGTGAGGTCGGAGCCCTGGTCGGCAGGCTGACACGGGGCCGGCGTTTCGTGTCGCGAAGGAACCGCCGGAGCCGAGAATGGGAGACGTCCGAGAGCCCCAGGCGCCGCCGCATCCTCGCCTTCATGACCGTCAGCCCCCAGCCATGACCGCGGAGGGTAGGGCGTTTCACGGCGGCGATGCTACCAGAGCGGAGAGCCTGTGGGGTGCCGGACCGGGCTCCACGGCCCGACCGTCGGCTACAATGTCGCCCACTCAGGGCCGCGGTTCGCCAGGCCTGACGCGTTGACCTGGAGACGGATTACGAACGCACACCAGATCCCCGGTCGCCGGCTCGGCCGATCCGTTTCCGGCCGTCGAGCCGGCAGGTGACCGACCTTCCGGCGGCTGAGCCCGTCTCGCTCGGCCAGCCGTCGCTGATCAGGCGCGTTCTTCGATACCGACGGCTGCTTCGACTCCGGCCGTACGACACATCGACCCTCGAGGGCCGGTCCGCCGAGCGGTATCGCCGCGTGGCCTGGTCGACGGTGCTCTCGACGGTCGCCCGTGTCGTTGGGATGGCAACGTCCTTCATCTCTGTGCCGCTCGTGATCACGTACCTCAGCAAGGAGCAGTACGGGATGTGGCTGACCATGAGCTCGCTCGTGTCAGCTCTAGGGCCGCTCGACCTGGGCATCGGACTCGGATTGCTGACCGTGGTCTCGGACGCGTACGGCAAGGACGACCGAGAGGGCGCCCGCCGGGCCATCTCGACGGCCGGGGCGATGCTGACGCTGATCTCGACTCTCGCCGTCGTTGTCTTTGGCGTTCTCTACTTCGTCATTCCGTGGGCCCACGTCTTCAACGTCACCACGCCGACCGCCGTCTCCGAGGCCGGGCCCGCGGCGGCCGTCCTGTTCGGTGCCTTCGCCTTGGGGCTGCCGCTGGGTATCGTCGCCCAGGTGCAGCTGGCTCACCAGAGCGGCTACATCTCGAGTGCCTGGGCCATCGCCGGAAACCTGGGCTCGTTCGTGGTTCTACTGGCCATGATCTACTTCCAGGCGAGCCTGCCGGTATTGCTCGTAGGTCTGACCTGCGTGAGCCTGGTGACGGCGGCCATGAACGGCTACTTCCTCTTCAGGCGCCAGAGTCCCTGGCTGATGCCACGCCTCCACGACGTGGACCTGAGGGCCGCCCGCCCGCTCCTCAAGACCGGCTCGTTCTTCGTCGTGTTGCAGCTCGCCGGCCTGGCCGCCTACCAGCTGGACAACTTCGTGATCGCCCAGATCCTCGGGGCGGCTGCCGTGCCCGAGTACGCCGTCCCGAGCAAGTTGTTCGTCCTGGCGCCGACGCTGCTGTCCTTCGTCCTGATGCCGCTCTGGCCGGCCTATCGCGAATCGATGGCCCGCGGCGATGTCGCCTGGGTAAAGCGGACCCTGCGACGGTCGATACTGCTTGCGGGCGCGGTCAACATCCCCAGCACCCTGTTCCTGATCGTAGCGGGGCCCTGGATCATCCAGGTTTGGGCCCACGGGCAGATCCACCCGACCACGCTTCTGCTCGTTGGGCTGGGCACGTGGACCATCATGAACACCCTCAACGGGCCGTTCGCCATGCTCCTCAACGGAGCCAACATCGTCGGCTTCCAGGCCATCTGTTCGACTCTCATGGCCGTCGCCAACGTGGCGATCTCGGTCTATCTCGTCGGGCGGATCGGCGTCTCGGGGGCAGTCTTCGGCAGCGTCATCTCTCAGGGCCTCCTGGTCATGATCCCGGAGATCTGGTACGTGCGACGTCTGTTGCGACGGCTCACGCCCGCCAACCCGGAGACCGTTCCTGCATCATGAGTGCCCCGCGAGTCCATCTGGTCTACCCGCACGGCGAGGGGATCTCCACGCCGGACGCGATCGGACGGGAGCTGGGCCGGCGCCTCGAGGCAGGGTATGAAGTCATATACCACGGCTGGACCGATCGCGATGTAATCGAACCCGAGGCTGGAGACATCCTGCTGGGCCACCCGCATCCGTCGGGCGACACCGTCTTTCGCCGTTCGCTGGAACGGCCCGGCTGGCGCCGCAAGCTGATGCTCGCGCCGTACATGCACGGGGACCTCAGATACGTCGCTTTCATGGACGGCGTCCTGCCGCTGTGCGACCTCTTCCTGGCCATCACCGGTCCGTACTGGTTCGGCACGATCTCGAACTCGCCCTGCTCGCACTGGCGGCCGAAGATGGTCCACCTCGACCTGGCGATAGATCGGGGCGACTATCCGCGCGTCAAGAAGTCGTTCGGCGAGCCCGGCAAACGGCGGGTCGTCTATGTCGGCCACACCGAGCCATACAAGAACACGCAGCTCCTCTCGAAGATAGCGGCCCTGGTTCCGGAGTCGGAGTTCGCCTGGATAGGTGGTGGCGCAACGCCGATTCGCGGCCTGACGGCCCTGGGGCGCGTCGATTTCGGCTCTGGCGCCGGCCGGGACCTGGTGGCCGGGTACGACTTCCTCCTCACGGTCGGCACGGCCGACGCAAATCCCACGACCATTCTGGAAGCAATGGCATGGGGCCTGATCCCGATCTGCACCCCGACGAGCGGCTACGAGGGCATCGCCGGCATCCCCAACGTTCCGGTCGATGACGCGGCTGCGGCGGCGGCCGTGATAAGGCGGCTTCTCGGGGCCGACGATTCGGACCTGGTCGCGATGCAGGCGTCCAACTGGCGCGCCCTCGATGACCACTACAACTGGGACCGATTCGCGGCCCAGGTCATCGAAGCCATCGAATCGACCGATTCGCCGCCGCTTCTGCCCGAGTCGATGCGAAGGCGGGCGCTATTCGCGCACCGTTCGTTGACCTCCCAGTACGGGAAGGTCGGTCGGCTGGAGTCGACCTTGGGCCGGGTGTGGCACCATCTTCGGACCGGTCGGGCCGTATGGCGACGACGGCGCAACGCCAGGGGATGAGAGTGCACCAGAACCTGATGACCACCGATGAAGCGGTTCGCCAGCTCCGCGGCGATCCCCAATGGGCAGTCCTGGTCCGCGACGCGTACCTCGGTCGAGACGTCGCGGACTCGGCCCGGCGCTTCATCGACTCGGGCGAATTCGCCGAAGTAAGGCGCATCCTGGGCACGAGCCTCGCCGGAGCCTCGGTCCTGGACCTCGGGGCGGGGACGGGGATCGCCTCGCTCGCGTTCGTGAGCAGCGGCGCCGCCAGGGTCATCGCCATGGATCCTGACCCGAGCGACGAAGTCGGTCGCGGAGCCATGGCCCGGCTTGCCGGCCGCGGCGAGTTCGAGATCGCCGACGGCGTGGGTGAAGCGATCCCACTCGACGACGCGAGCATGGACATCGTTTACTGCCGCCAGGTACTCCACCACGCTCAGGACCTGCCGCAGGTGCTGCGTGAGTGCGCGCGCGTGGTCAAGCCGGGAGGGATCGTCTTCGCCTGCCGAGAGCACGTCGTGGACGACGAGGAGCAACTCCGGCAATTCCTGGCCGACCACCCGGTCAACCGGCTCGCCGGCGGCGAGCATGCGTTTCGGTTGGGCGAATACCTGGGGGCCATCACCGGCGCCGGGCTCCTCATCGATCGCGTCATCGGCCCGTGGGAGTCGGTCGTCAACGCCTTCCCGCAGGTCCGAACCCAGGCCGAGCTCGAGGCCGAGCCTGCGACCAGGCTGGTCCGGAGAGTCGGTCCCCTGGGCCGCCTTGCCATCCACTTCCCGGGGGTGAAGGCCCGCATCTGGCGGCGGATCGACCGACCGGTGCCCGGCCGCATGTACTCCTTCCTGGCCCACCGGCCGGCCTGACGCAGTGGCCGACGCCGGATCCGGCTCAACTCCCCCGCTGCGGGCATGCATCGACGCCCGACTGGTCAGCGGCGAGCGTGGCGGCGTCGAGCAGGTGATCATCGGCCTGGCAAGCGCCTTCTCGCGCTTCGACGATGGTGACGAGCGGTACCTGTTCCTGGTGAATCCCGGCCACACGGCCTGGCTCGAGCCCTTCGTCAACGGGCCGAGCTCGCTGCTAGTGGCGGGTCATCCGAGCGCCGCGGGGACCGGGTGGAGAGGCCTCAAAGGGACCGTCCGAGGCCTCGCGAAAGCCGCCGTCCCCCAGCCTGTTCGCGCCGCTATCCGCGGTCGCCGTGAGCGCGACGAGAACGTACCCGAATCTGACGGGACCATCGAGCGAGCCGGCGTCGATGTCATGCACTTCCCGATGCAGCTCGGCTTCCGCACCGCCGTTCCGACGATCTTCACGCCCCACGACCTGCAGCACCTCCACCTGCCCGAGTTCTTCACCCCGGCCGAGATCGCGGGGCGCGAGAGCCGCTATCGAGCCCTCTGCGAGGCGGCCTCAGTGGTGACCGTGCTCAGCTCATGGGCCCGGGACGACTTCATTGCCACGTACGGGCTGTCGCCGTCGAAGATGCTGGTGATACCCGCGGCGGCGGCGATCGAGGCCTACGAGATCCCGACGGAAGCCGACGTCTCGGCAACGCGAGCTCGCCTCGGGTTGAGCGGCCCATTCGCGCTCTATCCGGCCAAGGCGTGGCCTCACAAGAACCACCTGCGCCTCGTGGCGGCCCTCAAGCTCCTGCGCGAGCATGGCCTCGAGGTTCCACTCGTCCTGACCGGCGCCCAGAACGGATTCGAGGTCCCCGTCCTGGCCGAGGCCGAGGCCCTCGGCGTGAGCGACCTGGTCCAGTTCGTGGGGTACGTGACGCCTGGGGAGTTGAGCGCTCTGTACCGGACGGCCAGGCTGATGGTCTTCCCATCGCTCTTCGAAGGCTGGGGGCTGCCCATTCTCGAAGCCATGATGGCCGGCCTGCCGGTGGCATCGTCCAACGCTACCTGTCTCCCGGCCCTGGCCGGTGGCGCGGCGGAACTCTTCGACCCTACGGATCCGGAGGCGATCGCGGGCGCCGTGGCGAGGCTCTGGCAGGACGATCGATTGCGCGAACGACTCGTCGGGGCGGGACGAAAGCGAGCGGCTCTTTTCTCTTGGGATCACTCGGCCCGAGTCTTCCGGGCGTGCTACCGGAAGCTGGCCGGCCGGCAACTCTCGGCCGAAGACGCGACGCTTCTCGAAGCGCCGCCGATCGTCTGATGGCCAGACCCGCCGCGGCCGATGCCCGCCCCCTTGTCTCGATCGTCATGCCGTCGTTCAACCAGGGCGAGTTCATCGCCGACGGGATCGATTCGGTGCTGAGCCAGAATTACCCGCGCATCGAGTTCATGGTGATGGACGGTGGCAGCACCGACTCGACAATCGACGTGCTCCGCGGCTACGGGGACAGGATCCGCTGGAGATCCGGGCCGGATGGGGGTCAGTCCGACGCGATCCATCGGGGATTCCTGGCCGCGACCGGCAAGTACCTGGCCTGGCTCAACTCCGACGATCGGTACGTGCCTGGGGCGATCGGCGCGGCGGTCGACGCGCTCGAGGCCGACCCTTCGGCGGCCCTGCTGTACGCCGGCGGCGAGTTCATCGATCGAGACGGTGCCGTCATCGGGCCCTGTCTCCAGATTGAGCCCTGGAGCCTCGAGACGATGCTCTCCACGGTCAACTTCGTGCTCCAGCCGGCCACGTTGTTCCGGCGCGACGCCTATCTGGCCGTCGGCGGGCTCGACCTCGGCCTCCACTACTGCATGGACTACGACCTGTGGATTCGGCTGGGCTCGGCCTACACGGTGGCATACATGCCCACGGTCATGGCCCAGGCCAGGGCCTACGGCGAGACCAAGAGCTCCACCGGCGGATTGGCCCGCCTGGAGGAGATGGAGCGCGTCATCCGCCGCCACGGCGGCCGAGGCCTTCCCAAGAGCTACCGGCGAGAGATGTACCTGGAGCTCCGAGGGGCGCTGGCTGCGGCGGTGAAGGGCCGGCGGCTGCGGCGGGCGGCGCGGCTGGCCGCTCGAATCACTCCGTACGCCGGGGGCGCCGCCATGTGGCGGCTGCGGAGACTCACTCAGGGCAGGTATTGACCGGCAGCGGCTTGCCGTACCAGAGGCTGTCGGTGCCGAACAGCGTGATCGACTCCTGGGCGACCTTGGCGTTGAACAGGCAGGATGAGCCGTTGTTCACCGTCTTCATCATGCTCGTCGAATAGCCGCCGTCCACGCCGAGCACGACGTTGGTGATGTTCTGGCTCGGCACGTTCAGGCCGATGGCCATGTAGTCGGCCACCTTGTCCGGCGGGAAGTCGGTGGTGGTGTTCAGCACGAGTGTCGAGATCAGCTTCGGATAGTTGAGGATCTGATCCGGCTGCGCCATCTTGTGCAGCACGGCGATCAGGACCTGCTGCTGCCGGCCGGCCCGCACGGAGTCGTTGTTGTTGTCGCCGTGGCGCGATCTCACGTAGGCGAGTGCGGTTCTGCCGTCCAGATGCTGCGGCCCCGCAGCCAGCGTGAAGCCGTAGGTGCCGTCGAGCCAGTCGTAGCCGGTCCAGCCGTAGTACGCGACGTCGTTGATATCGCTGGGGTTGACGATATCGATGCCACCGACCAGGTCGACCATCTGGACGAAGCCGCTGAAGTCCATCGCGGCGTAGTAGTCGATCTTGATGCCGACGAGGAAGCTGACCTCATTGACGAGCGTCATATACGGGCTGTCCGGTGAACCGTAGATCGAGCCGCCCTTGACGTAGTGGGGAATAGCGTTGATCCGCAACCAGGTCGGGACGCCGACGCTGTGATTGCCGAAGTAGAGCGGGAACTCGGTGCTGTCACGCGGAACATTGACCATCTGGACCGAGTTGGTCACCGGGTCGTAGCTGACGACCATGATGGAGTCGTAGAGCAGCTGGCCGCGGGTCACGTAGTCATCCGCCCCGGTGAACAGAATCGTCACCCGGTGATCGACCGACGGCATCGGGGTCGGGGCCTCCGTCGGGCTTGCTCCGGCGCTCGGCACAGGCGTGGTCAGGTCGGCCAGGTTCTCTTTCGGCTGGTAGATCTGCGACACCTGGTCGGAGGTGGCCGCGAGGAGGTAGCTCGGGCCGGCGTGGCTGACGACGATGACCGCCACAAGGGCCGCCAGGACGACCTTGTCGACGGTCCTGCTGTTCGCGCGCAGTCCGCCACTCACCGAGGCATGGACGACGGCGGCGAGCCGCAGCGCCCCCAGCAGAATCAGGACCAAAGCTACCCTGCGGGCGAAGGTCGGGTCGGCAAAGCGGGACGCGAAGACGATCGGCCCCTGACGCATCTCGTAGGCGAGGAGCGGCAGCACCAGGAGCGCAGGCACGGCGAAGAGCGCCGCGATGCGGCGGTTTCGGAGGTACAGCTGCCCCAGACCGGGCCACAGGAAGGAAAGCAGGGCAGCCACTGAAGGCTTGTGCCCGGAAACCCTCTCGGTCGGTTCGTTCGAATTCGTCTCGGCGACGATCGGTTCGTGTGTGTCCAAATCGCCGCGAATGTACCACACCGAACCGTGGGAGACCTGTTGCGCCCTTTGCCCACGCGAGGGATACTCAGGGTCTGGGTCGGGGAGGACTCGAGCGCCCAGTAGTCAAGGGGTTTGGAATAGATACATGATCCGCCGCTACGCTGCGGTCCTGCGCCTGATCCTCGTGGCCGCGGACGTCGCAATGGGCATCCTCGTCGTCCTGGCGGCGACGAGTCTGCGTTTCGGACGAGGATCTATCTGGTCATCCTGGTCATCCGACGCATACCCCGGTCTTCCGGACCCGGGCGCGGCGATCGCTGTCTTCATCACGACATGGATCGCGGTTCTTTGGATGCACGGTCTGTACCGCAGCCGGGCGAGATTGACGATCCGGGGCGAGACGGCCGTCGTCCTGAGGGCAACGCTTCTGCAGGTAGCCGTCACCCTCAGCTTGCTGTACTTCTTCAAGCTGCCGGACGTGAGCCGACAGCTCCTGGTCCTAGTCTTCCCCTCCCTGGCGGCTGCCACGATCGGCATTCGCGTTGTCATGCGGGAGATTCTCGTGTTTGCCCGGGACCACGGCCGCAATTGCCGCTACATGCTGGTCGTCGGAGCCAACCCGAGGGCGCAGGCCTTCGCCGATCTGGTCGAGAGCCACGCCGAACTTGGGCTGGTGGTAATCGGCCATCTTCAGGCCGATGCTTCGGACGACGGCGTCGAGCTAAGCCGCCCGCTCCTGGGCAGCGTCGACGAGCTCGAGAGCATCCTCCACACCCAGATAATCGACGAGGTCGCGGTCTGCTTGCCGTTCGCCATGGAGGAGCTGATCGAGCAGTGTGCCTTCATGTGCGAGCAGGAGGGCAAGACGGTTCGCGTGCCCGTAGCGCCGGTCGAGCGCGTGCTTGCGATGGCCCGCCTCGAGGCCATCGACGGAACCGGCGTCTACTCGCTTTCCAACGCTCCCGATCGAGCCCTCGCCCTCGTGGCGAAGCGCCTCATCGACGTCGCCGGATCCGCATTCCTGCTGGTGGTTCTCTCGCCGCTGCTCGCCCTGATCGCCCTGCTCGTGAAGCTGGATTCCGGGGGGCCCGTCTTCTTCTGGCAGGAGAGGGTCGGCCTCCACGGCCGGACCTTCGAGGTCGTCAAGTTCCGGAGCATGGTCGCCGGAGCGGAGGAGCAGCAGGAGGATCTGGCGCACCGCAACCAGATCAAAGGCCAGGCCTTCAAGCTCGACCGGGATCCGCGGACCACGCGCGTCGGGCGCTTCCTGCGGCGAGCCTCGCTGGACGAGCTGCCGCAGCTCTGGAACGTGCTCCTGGGTCACATGAGCCTGGTTGGTCCCCGCCCGCCGCTACCGTCCGAGGTCGCCGACTACGACGCCTGGCATCGACGCCGTCTGTCGATGAAACCGGGCATGACAGGCCTGTGGCAGGTCGGCGCTCGCCGCGAGCCGGAGTTCGATCGCTGGGTCGAGAAGGACCTCGAGTACATCGACCAGTGGTCGTTGTGGCTCGACTTCAAGATCATCGCCAGGACCTTGCCGGCGATGCTGACCGGCGAGGGGCGCTAGTAGCGGAAGTTGGCCGCCTCGGGTCGGGCGAGCCACTCGGACAAAGTCTGCGCCTCGGCATCCTTCTGCGACAGCTTCGGGCTGAGCACCGGCCAATCGATGCCGATGTCGGGGTCGTTCCAGCGCACGCCCGACTCGGTGGCATGGTTGTAGGTGCCGGTGGTGAGATATTCAATCTCGACCAGGTCGGAGAGCGCGCAGAAGCCTCGCGCGAAGCTGGCCGGGGCCCACAGGTGGCGCGGCTCCTCCGACGAGGTATCCAAACCGACCCACTGGCCCAGCGTCGGCGAACCCGGCCTGATGTCCACGGCCACGATGAAGGCCCGGCCTACCGACACGCGCATCAGTTTGCCCATCGGTGGATCCCACTGGAAGTGGAGCCCGCGAATCACGGCACCCGACGATCGCGACATGTTCATCTGCACGAACCGGTCGGGCAGCCCCAAATCGGCAAACAGATCCTGGCGGTAGACCTCCATGAAGAACCCACGCTCGTCCGGGAAGCGTCCCGGAACGACGATCTTGACCTCGTCGAGCTTGGTGGGTTCGATCGTGAAGGGCATGGGGTTGATGCTCCGTCGTGATTGTGTTCTGGGGCGGCACGAGGCCAGGGGAGATTGTAGAAGGTGGAGCGCGACCGGCGCGCCTTCCGAGGGCGACGGTATACTCCCCGGAATGAAGAGGGCACGAGCCACGGGCCTGAGTGGGCGCCGCCGGGATGTGAGGTAGACATGGCCATCGAGGTCATCGAGCACGCCGGCACGCGATACGCCGAGGTCATTCGTGCCGATCTGACGGTCGACCGAACCACCTTCTTCTCGCCGGCCGAGTCGTCATTCCAGTTCGGCCTGCTCGCCCACGGCGCCGGGTACAGCGAGCCGCCGCACTACCACCAGCCGTTCGTCCGCGAGATAAACGACCTCCAGCAGATGTTCGTCGTGCAGCGCGGAATCGTCGCTATCAGCCTGTTCGATGACGCCGGCAAGCTGCTGCAGGAGATCGTGTTGCATCCCGGCGATGCCATCGTGCTCATCCACGGTGTCCACGCGATCCGGGTCATCGAAGACCTGCAGGCCATCAGCGTCAAGCAGGGGCCGTTCCTAGGTGACGCCCAGGACAAGGTGGACGTAGAGGTGCAGCGCTGATCCCGGTCTTCGAGCCCGACATTCGAGAGGCGGACATCGAAGCCGTCCTCGCCGCCCTGCGACGTGGCGAGATCTCGGGCTCGTTCGGAGTGGCGCTACACGACTTCGAGCGTGAATTCGCGGCCTTCGCCGGATGCGCCCACGGGATCGCGGTGACCAGCGGAACGACGGCACTGCAGCTGGCGGTCCGGGCGGCCGGCGTCGGTCCAGGCGACGAGGTCCTCGTCAGCGCCAGCACCAACATCGCCACCGCGCTGGCGGTCGTCCACAACGGCGCCGTTCCCGTGCCGGTCGATTCCGAAGCCGTCACCTGGAACCTGGACCTGGATCTCATCGAGGCCCGCATCACACCTCGGACGAAGGCCATCATTCCGGTCCATCTCTACGGCCATCCGGTGGACATGGATCGCCTCTGTGACATCGCCCGGCGGCACGATCTCATCGTCATCGAAGACTGCGCCGAATCTCACGGCGCCACGTGCCGCGGCCGCATGACCGGCAGCTTCGGGGCCATGGCCTGCTTCAGCTTCTACGCCAACAAGGTGATTACCACGGGCGAGGGCGGGATGGTCACCACGAACGATGACAAGCTGGCGGAAAGGCTCCGGCTGCTGCGCAACCTGGCCTTCACGGAGCCCCGTTTCCGTCACGTCGAGGCCGGCTACAACTTCCGGATGACCGGCTACCAGGCGGCCATGGGCCTTTCGCAATTGCGGCGCATTGACGAGATCATCGACGCCAAGCGCCGCCTGGCCGACCGCTACGCGCGGGAACTCGCCGGTGTGACGGGGCTGCAGTTGCCGACCGAGCTGCCCTGGGCTCGAAACGTCTACTGGATGTACGCGGTCGTCGTCGGGCCGGAGTTCGGTCGCACTCGCGACCAGCTCGCGGCCGACCTGCGAGCGGACGGCATCGACACGCGGACCTTCTTCTGCCCGATGGATCTCCAGCCGTGCCTTCGTGAGATCCCCGAATTCAACGCCGAGCCGTGCCCGGTCGCAGACCGGCTGTGGGAGACGGGGCTGTACCTGCCGTCGAGCACAAGACTCACCGACGACGAGATCCGCCACATCGGCGCCGGCATCAAGCGAGCGGCGGCGGCATGAGCGTCTACGAGGGCGAGTACGCCGATCTGTACGATCTCTTCTACGCCGAGAAGCCCTACGACCAGGAGGTCGAGTTCACCGACCGGCTGCTCCGAGCGCAGGCCCAGGGTCCATCGCGGCGCCTCCTCGACGTGGCGTGCGGAACCGGCCAGCACGCGGTTCGCTTCGCGGCCAAGGGCTGGGAAGTGGTTGGCGTGGACCTCTCGGCCGACATGCTCCGCCGCGCCCAGACCCGGCCGGGCGGAGATGGCGTCACCTTCCTCCACCAGGACATGCGCGAGCTGAGCGTTCCGGGCGAACCGTTCGACGCGGTCACGTGCCTGTTCGACTCCATCGGTTACGGCGTCACCAACGACGCCGTCACGGAGACGCTCTCGCGAGTGCGCCGGCACCTGCGCCCCGGCGGGCTGTTCGTGGCCGAGTTCTGGCACGCGCCGCCGATGCTGGCCCACTACGACCCGGTTCGCGTGCGGGAATGGGAGACTTCCGGCGGCCGGATCCTGCGGATATCGCGGACCACGCTCGACGTCGTCGCCCAGCTCGCCCAGGTCGAGTACTCGGTCTATCAGCTGCGCGAAGACGGCACATACGGCTTCTGGGGCGAGGTCCACAAGAACCGCTACTTCCTGGTCCAGGAGATGGACCTGCTGCTGCGTTCGGGCGGATTCGAGCCACTGCGATGGCTGGCCGGCTACGACTCCACGGCCCAACTCGACGAGAAGACCTGGCACGTCGTGGTCCTGGCTCGAGTCGCCGAGGGGAGCCGGTGAAGGTCGCCGTTCACTTGCGGGAGATGGCGCCGGAAGCGGGTGGCGGGCACACGTACGAGACAGACATCCTGGACGCGCTCGCAGTCGCTCGTGGCTCCACTCGGCACGAGATCGTGGCCGCTGGATATGCCGACGACCCGCCACGCGGTTGGGATGCCGGTTCGTACATCTCGCTCCGCACCAATCTGCGGCGTGGGTTCCGCGGGAAGGTCCGCAACAGGATCGCCTCGAGCGGTTGGTTCGGCGGTTCGCGCGCCGGCCGTGACCCGGTCGACAGGGTCCTGGAGTCCAACTCGATCGACCTAGTCTGGTGCCTGGCTGCGGGTACTCCGACGCGGAAGCTGCCGTACGTGACCACGATCTGGGACCTCCAGCACCGCATCCAGCCGGTCTTCCCCGAGGTGGGCTCAGCCAAGGAATGGGCGGGGCGAGAAGCCTTCTTTTCGCGCGAGATCGGTGGGGCGACGGCCGTCATCGTGGGCACGAGGGCCGGGCAGGCCGAGGTAGAGCGTTTCTACGGCGTGCCGCCCGAACGAATCCGCAAGCTCCCACACCCGACGCCCGGCTTCGCCCTCGAAGCTCCCGAGACGGAAGACGGAGAAGCTCTGGCGCGCTACGGGCTGGAGCCGGGCTACCTTCTGTACCCGGCCCAATTCTGGGCGCACAAGAACCACGTTGGTCTCCTGCACGCTCTCAAGCTGCTCCGGGACGAGCACAAGCTCAGCCTTCAGGCCGTGTTCGTTGGGTCGGACAAGGGGAATGAGGCTCACGTCCGGCACGCTGCGGAGAGTCTGGGCCTCGGTGGCCAGGTGAGATTTCTCGGATTCGTCCCGCGCTCCGATCTGGTGATGCTGTATCGCCATGCCTTCGCCCTGGCCTACGTGACCTTCTTCGGACCCGAGAACCTGCCGCCCCTGGAGGCGTTCGCGCTCGGGTGCCCCGTTGTCGCCTCAGACGTGGCGGGGGCCGCCGAGCAACTCGGCGACTGCGCGCTCCTGGCGCCGCCCACCGATGAGTCGCTCATCGCCGCCGCATTGCTCTCGCTCCACCGGGATGAAGGGCTGCGGCGACGACTCATCGAGCGCGGTCACGCACGCGCCCGCGCCTACACCGCCGACCACTACGCAAAGGGGATGTTCGACATCATGGACGAGATAGAGCCCGTAGTCCGGACCTGGCGGTGAGCGGCGTCAGGCAGTCCCTCCACAGGATCGTCCGTGGGAGCGACGAGTTGGCTGTCCGGCAGCTCAAGGAGTTGGGGCGCCTGAAGCGGGAAGTCGAGCGCCTCCAGCTGGGCGTGGGGCGTCAGGAGAGCCGCACTGTCGGGTCGGCCCACTACGAGCGGCTGCGCGACGCCGAGTTCCGCGTCTTCTCGCAATTCGGCGAAGACGGCATCATCCAGTACCTGCTCGCCAGGGTGCCGATCGAGAACGATACCTTCATCGAGTTCGGCGTCGAGGACTACAGCGAGTCGAACACGCGGTTTCTGCTCTGCAACGACAACTGGCGCGGCCTGATCCTCGACGGTGGCACCGCCCACATTGAGTTCGTCCGACTCAACGATCTCGGCTGGCAACATACGCTCGACGCGCGCTCGGTCTTCATCACCCGCGACAACATCAATCAGACGATCGCCGACGCCGGAATCTCGGGCGATATCGGATTGCTCTCGGTCGACATCGACGGCAACGACTACTGGGTTCTCGACGCGATCGACGTCGTGCGCCCCAGGATCCTGGTCACCGAGTACAACAGCACCTTCGGGCCCGATGCTGCGGTCAGCGTGCCGTACGATCCCGCCTTCGACCGGACCACGGCCCACCACTCGACCCTCTACTGGGGAGCATCGCTGGCCGCATTCTGCCTAGCCGCAGGGCGCAAGGGCCTGGCCTTCATCGGCAGCAATAGCGCCGGGAACAACGCGTTCTTCGTCCGCCGCGACCTGCTAGGCGACCTGAAGGAGCTGACACCCAAGGAGGGTTGGGTAGATGCCCGCTTCCGTGAGAGCCGCGACCAGGATGGCAAGCTGACATACGCCGGCCCACGAGCCGACCGCATCTCCGCCATGGCCGACATGCCGCTCGTCGATGTGGCGACGGGCGCATTGACCACGGTCAAACACTGTCTGAGGGCGTCCGACAGCGCCAGGCGCTGAATCCCGCGCCAAGACGATCCAACTTCAAGGAGTCTGAGGATACGGAATGCGTTACCTGCTTGTCGACACCAACTACTCAGGCTTCCTCGACGGTGTCTACAGGGGCAATCCAAAACTCCCTTCCGCGTCCTACGCCGAACAACTGACCGCAATCCACGCAGGATTGTTCGGTGAGGCCGCCTTCGAGGTCGCCGCCCTCCGCCAGCTGGGCCACGAGGCTGAGGTCGTCGTGGCAAACGCGTACCCAGCGCAGAGCGCGTGGGCAAAAGAGAACGGAGTGGCCTTGCCGCCGGCCGCGCGCCTCAAGCCTGCTATGCGCCGCCGTCTCGTCCCCTGGCTCCGCCGTGAGCACTCGACCGAATGGATGTGGGTTGCTCTTCTGGCCCAGGTTCGCGCATACCGCCCGGACGTGGTCCAGATCCAAATCCCGGACTACATGCCGCCTGAGATCGTCCGCGCCATCCACGACGAGGTCCGACTCGTGGTCGGCCAGTTGGCCGCACCCCTGCCTCCCTGGCCACTCCTAGGCTACGATCTCATGGTTTCGTCTCTCCCCAACCTCGTCGAGGCCTTTCGCAGTCAGGGGCTGTCGGCTGAGTGGATCCCGCTGGCTTTCGAACCTTCGCTGCTCGAGCGTATCCCGTCTGGCGATCGGGACGTACAGGTCTCCTTCGTAGGCAGTCTGTCCCCTCATCACGCTTCACGCTTGACCTTCCTTAGTGAAGTCGCAGCGCGTCGAGACATGGACATCTGGACCGCCGACGCCACCGGGCCCACGGCCGGCGGGATACGGGCGACGTTCCACCCCGCCGTCTGGGGTCGACAGATGTACGAGGTCCTGGGCCGCTCGCTGGCTACCATCAACAACCATATCGACGTGGCCGGAGACTACGCCAACAACCTCCGGCTCTACGAAGCCACGGGCATGGGAGCCCTTCTAATAACCGACGCGAAGAAGAACCTCGGCCAGCTGTTCGAGGTCGGTCGCGAGGTAGTCGCCTATCGCGATTCCGCGGAATGCTCCGAACTGATCGCCCACTACGTCGACCATCCTTCCGATGCGGCTGCCATCGCTCACGCCGGCCAACAGCGCACCCTTCGCGACCACACCTGGCTGGATAGGATGGCCAGGCTCGCTGAGTTCGTGAAAGCCCGAACCTAGCAGGATGAGGGATGCCACCGCGCCGGTAGCTTGGGGTAGTCTTCAGCCATGAAACCATCACGCCGCATCTCCGTGATCGGCGCCGGCTATGTAGGTCTTGCGACATCGGTCGGTCTCGCCAACCGCGGCCACGTGATCGATCTAGTGGAAACCCGCCCGGACCGCCTCCAGATCCTCGAGTCGGGATCGCTTCCGATCCACGAACCGGGAATGGCGTCGGTGTTCGCGGATCCAGACACACGCTCGCGGATACGCCCATTCTCAGCGCCGCAGCTCGGCTGCGACCTGATCATGGTTTGCGTCGGGACGCCCGTGGACGAAGAGGGCCGGAGCGACCTTCGACAGATCGAGAGCGCGCTCCGATCCGTCGCGGCGCTCGTAGCAGCCGGCACACCTGTGGTGATACGCAGCACGCTGCCGGCCGGGAGCGGTCCCCGAATCGTGGAGTGGCTCGGCGGTCATCGCTCAAGGATCTTCCTGAATCCGGAGTTCCTCCAGCAGGGACGAGCGATCGAGGACTTTCTGGAGCCGACCCGCGTAGTGATCGGCGCCTATCCCGACGCCGACCCCGATGCCCTCGCCATGGTGAGGGACGTGCTGCATTTCACGAGTTGCCCCCTGCTGGTCGTCGGAATGATGGAAGCCGACCTCATCAAGAACGGAGCGAACGCCTTCCTGGCCCTGAAGCTCTCATTCGCCAACGAGCTCGCAGTCCTGTGCGAGGCCCTTGGTGCTGACGTCGTCGAGGTCGTCGAAGGCATCGGCTTGGACCCGCGGATAGGTACCAAGCATATGAGGCCCAGCTTCGGGTTCGGAGGGAGCTGTCTGCCGAAAGACCTATGTGCCCTCACCAACGTGGGGAAGGAACTGGGCCTTGCGATGCACGTCACATCGGCCGCCTCCGAGGCCAACGCCGACCATCAGGAGCATTTCGCGTCGCGGGTTGCCGGCCTCCTGCCCGCGGGATGTACGCGTGTGGCTCTCTTGGGCCTGGCGTTCAAAGCCGGTACGGACGACACACGTTCCTCGCCTTCTTTGCGGGTTGCGCAGATCCTCATCGACCGCGGAGTAGATGTGGTCGGATACGATCCTCACGCAGCGGAGAACGCGCTTCGCGAGGTCCCCGGCCTGTCGATCGCAGCCACCGCGGCAGATGCGATCGCATCCGCCGGCGTCGTGGCTATCGGCACCGAATGGCCCGAATTCCGGGATCTCGACTGGGCTGCCCTGGCTGGCACCATGGTCTCGCCCACAGTCATCGACGGCAGGCGCCTGCTCGATGCGGACCGGATGCGAGCCCTGGGCTACCACTACGAGACTGTCGGCGCGCCGATACCGAGTCGAGTGCCATCGAGCGTCCGGTGATCGCCAAGCGGGTGATGCTCTCGTTCCGGCGACGCGCGGCTTCCCGGTGGAGCCGGCTCGGAGCACAGGGCACAGGCCTTCGACAGCACGCGCTATGGCGTCTATCCGGCATCCTGTCGGCTGACGCCGGCAACGACATGATCGCCGAGATCATTCGAAACGGAACACCTGCTTCCGTCGGCAAGCTCGGAGCCGCGGAACTGGCCGCCTTGAGGTACCTGGCGCGAGACGGTGGACGAGATCGCAGTCCAACTGACTGGGGCGAAATCGGATCGATGCTCCACGTGAACGCCGGCGTGTTCCCGGATGATCCCGACACCTACGCTCGCTTTTGCGGGCAGTACCTACAGGCCTTGAAACAGGTGGACCTTCTCGGAGCGTGGTATCAGCGCGGGGAGTGGGAGATCGCACGAGGTCGGGCGGGCATTCGCAAGGCCGCCGAGCAGCGCGCCATCGAGCCGTACTACCACCCCCAGCCCTGGAGTCGGGCGCTCGAGGGCAAGCGCGTGCTCGTCGTGAGTCCGTTCGCGGCCAGCGTCTCGGCGCAATACGCCCGCCGCCTGAACATCTGGCCGGATCGAGAGATCCTACCGCAACTCGAACTTCAGACCCTGGGAGTGCCCTTCAGCGCGGGGATCGAGCGGCCCCGGTATTCGGACTGGTTTGCCGCCCTCGAGGCATTCCGTGAGGAGATGGCGGGCCGCTCGTTCGACGTGGCCATCGTGGGCGCGGGGGCCTGGTCGCTGCCTCTGACCGCCCATGCCAGATCACTCGGGCGGATCGGGATTCATATGGGCGGGGCGACTCAGGTTCTGTTCGGAATCAGAGGGGCGCGATGGGACAACCACCCTGTGATTGCCCGCTTCTACAACGAGGCCTGGGCCAGGCCCCGTCCGGACGAGCGCCCCGCCGCGCTCGAGGCCGTCGAAGGCGGCTGCTACTGGTAGAACCCGATAGGTATCGCGGACGATCGGACGCTAGACGCCAACCGGAGCGGCGCCCGCACACAGCCGTGCCGCCCTCGGCTATTCTCCGGGGGTCCCGCTCGCAGTATCCGCGTCCCGGCCTCAAGACGGCCGACTACAGGGAGAAACCCATTGGAGCTGGCCCATCTCGCGCGACGAGGGATGATCTTGATTCGCCGCGTTCCGGTCTCCGCGTGGATCGCGCTCCTCGCTATCGGGGTCTATGCCGCAGCGCTTGGCTACGTCATGGCGCCGATGATGGGCGCCCAGTTCAGCCACGTCGACGACCACGAGATTGCGGTGATGATCGGTCCCAGCCAGCACATTGCCCTGGCCGACGTCCCCGGGAAGATCGCCCAGTTCGCGATGGAGAATGACGGCCGGTTCCGGCCCGGCTACTACTTTCTGCGTGTCGTGGAGGCTGCGTTCGCAGGAACGCATACGCACATCTGGTATCTCGACCGCTTCGTGCTGGCCTTGATTGCGGGCGGCGCGATAGTGACACTTGCCTATGGGTACGTCACCCGCATCACGATGGTCGTGCTGCCGCTGATGCTCATCGCCGGGCCCCAGTCCGAAATGTGGACAATGTTGGGTCCGCAGGAAACGTACGCGGTGCCGATGGTGCTGGTGGGGCTGGCCCTCGTGCGGTGGCGCCACCAAACCTCCGGGCTGGCCTTGCTGCTCGCCGCCGGCCTGGTCAAGGAAAGCTTCGTCCTGCTCGTGCCGGCGATTCTGGTCTGGCTTGCCTGGCGGCAGGGCCGGGCCGCGTGGAGGACGATCGCTATTGCCGGCGCGATCGTCGGCCTGGAAGCGGCCGGGGTGGCGATCGAGGTGCTTCGCTTCGGCGACTTCTACGGGCAGACGAGATCGGTCGGGTCGGCGATTGCGACTGCCTGGCAGATGCTTGGCCAGTTCTCCACCGCGAGCGGCTGGTACCTGGCCGGATTGCTCGGCTTGTGTGCCGCCGCCTACGTCAAAGGCGGTCCGATGGCCCGAACCGCGGCCTTGCTGTCCGGGGGAGCTTTCGCCCTCGTGTTTCTGCCCCAGGCCTACTTCTACGGCGGTGACCCGGCCGCCGTCGCCGGGCGCTACCTCCTGCCTGCGCTCTTCTTCGCAATTCTCGTGGCCGCGCTCGGCTACTGGGTGGCGGAGGGAGTGGACCGCTCACGAGCGATGATCGGCGCCTCGGTGGTGGTGGCGTTGACGTCGATGCTGCTCATGGTTCCGCAGCTCCGCACCTCGAAGGGCACTGCGGCCGCGTTTGCGGCGGACACGCAGTCATTCCAGGCTGGAATCCATCAGGTCGAAGACCTGGTGCAATCGGACCCCTCGACATGGGTCGTGCTGCGCCCAAGCCAGCTGCTGGCTTACTACGAAGCGGACTTCGCCGTCGAGGAGTTCCTGGAGAATGGGGTCGAGGCGCTCACCCGCATCGCCATCGAGGCGCCGCCCCTCGCGGCGGGGGCAACACCACTGGAGGTGCGTCTGAACGCAACCATTCAGACCCTATCCACTGAAGGTGGACGCGGGTTCCAGATCCTGCCTGACAAGCTGGCTGCGGATCGCTGTGTCGAGGTCGACTTCGGGCAAGCCCGCGCCGATGCTCGATGCACCCGCGTCGTCGTCATAACCGGCATCTGAGAGGATCGCGATTTCGGATGGCCATGAGCATGAGACGTCTTCGCGGTTGGCTGGGGCACCTTCGCCACCCCAGAAGGACGGCATTCCGCCTCGAGCGTGCGCGCGAGGTGTTCTCCGGGCGGGCCGAGCTAGCCTATGCGCAGCACGGTGAGGACGGAGTCCTTGCCGGCCTGTTCGAGGGTGAGCCGCCGGGTTTCTACGTCGACGTGGGAGCCCACCATCCAACTCGCCTCTCCAACACGGCGAACCTGTATCGAGCGGGCTGGCACGGGCTCGACGTGGATGCCAGGCCGGGAACGGCTCGACTCTTCCAGCAGTACCGGCCGCGCGACAAAGCGCTCGAGGTTGGAGTCGGAGGCAAGGCCGGGACGCTGCCGTTCTTCATCTTCGCGGACGATGCGCTCAACACCTTCTCCGCCGACTGGGCGAAGATGCAGGCTGAGACCAACGGTCGCAAGATCGTCCGCGTCGTCGACGTGCCGGTGATGACCCTCGCCGAGTTGCTCAATGCCTACGTTCCGGCGAGCCAGCGGATCGACCTCATGTCAGTTGACGTGGAAGGTCTGGATCTGGAGGTCCTGCAATCCAACGACTGGGAGAGGTTCCGACCTCGAGTCGTCGTCGCTGAGGACTTCGGCATCCCCACGCTGGATCGAATCGGGGAGTCTCCCATAGTCCAATTCCTCGGCAGCAAGGGATACGTTCCGGTCGCCAAGACGACGGTCTCGGTCTTCTTCCGGTCAACCCAGACCTAGTGCTGTCGGGCGCGGGCCAAATAGCCGTATTGGTCTATTCGATGGCCTGCCAGAACCTGCGTTCCCTCCTGCTCTGCGAATCTGAGTTCGATCTCGTACGACCGGCCGACAATCTCCTCGAGTCTGTCCCTACGGATGATCTGGAGTGGGCACATAGCCGAACCGTCGGCGAATCCCACCGGCATCAGGCCCGGGCCATGCGCGCTCAGCAGCGACCGCTGCACGGTCACCAGATCCAGCGGTTCGCTGGACATGGCGAGTCGGGCGAACATGACACTTGCGGAGCCGAGTCCCAGAAGTTGCTCCAAGACGGAGTACGGCTCATCGACATACTGGAGTGCGCCCGAGCTGAAGACCAGGTCGGGCCGCCCCACGCGCCCGCTCGCGTCCACGACTCCGTCGACAAAGGAGAGTTCTCCGTTCTCCAACTCGCGCGCCCGACCGGCCATCGCGCTCGTCTCGACAACGCACCAACGCAGGGAGACGTCCGCCGGCAGGAAGGCGCGGGTAGTGAAGTAATGTGCCCCGCATGCGCCTCCAAAGTCGACTACGGTGAGGCTATCGCCGATCGCCAGCCCTCTCACCGCCAGCACCATTCGGGTGTCGGTCGTGCCGAGATCGAGCGGGGTCGGGCGTGCCGCGAGGCGATCGCGCAATCGTTTGGTCTTCTCGAAGACCACGTTGACGAGAGCGCCTTCCTCATATCCGTGCCCGGCACACGCCGCGCTAGCCGCTGCTGAGGTGGGGTAGATTTCGGGCGCTGCCTGAGGACGCCGAAGCTTTGCGGCCGCCCGTACGACGATAGGCGGGACGAAGTCCCTCGCGATCATCTTCGACGCCCTCCTGTTCTCTTCGCCAGGCGCCTACTCACGCCCACGAACTGCGGTTCAAGGGTTGACCAGGCCCACCAGGATTCCCTTCTCCACGACACGCAGCCCCTGTACCCGAACGTACGGAAGCCGAGACCATCGTCGCATCGTATCGAGCTCTCCATCCCGTAGGGCATCGTCAAGCATGAACCGTGCGCCATTGGCGGCGTATGCCCGACCGAGAGGCAGCGTCCCGAATCGCGCTCCGTTCTCAGCCGCCGGGCCATCTACCAGGACCATCCCGGCTCGGCCCTCGAACTCCCTGAGATCCCCAGCTGGCGGCATGGTGTAGCAGTTGGCAGTGAAACCTTCGATCGTCTGCTGAGAAAGCGGGCATGCAACGACGCGCGCTGCGTCCGCCAATCCCGCTTCCTGTAGCAGCCCGCGAGTCACCGTGGCATAGCGCTCGTCCTGGTCGATGGACAGGACCCTGATTCCGCCGCCGGGTCCGTGAACATCGAACATGAATTGGGCAAGACACAGAGTGCTGATTCCACTGCCGAACTCCAAGACCAACTCAGGCCGAAGCCGGCGGACCTCTCGCTCGAGCAGGTTGATCGTTCGAGCGCCCAGCGCCATACCGCCCAGTTCCTGGCTGGCCAGCCGGTCTCGAAGCTGGGAGTTTCGAATTGCCGTGCTGGAGGTACCGACCAGCCAAGCCGGCGGCAGAAGGGGGTCGTCGCCCAGCGCGAGCCGTCGCGTCAACCGAACCGCGCTCACGGGAAGCGGACGCTCGCCGTACAGCCAGGCCAGGGCTTTGAAGGCGCGCCTTCCCACGCTCTTCATCGGCCCAGCTCGATGTCCATCATCCGGCCTCCTCGACCATCCAATCGTGCTGTGCTACCACGTTTCCGTAGCCGGCGGGCGGGATACGTCCCGTGCCGAACATATCGCCCTCGGCCACCTCGATGCGAGCCGCATCCTGTACCCAGTCCGCCAGCTCGCCGTTGACCGTGCAATACACGTTCATCGAGTACACGCCCGGCAGCAGATGCCCGCGGGCGAAGTGGCACACCATCGTCCCGACTTGCGGGATAGATACGAATTCGTTGCCGGTGAGCTGGTTGGCCAGATACATGCAGCCCTCACCTCGGAGCGTGGAGAGCCCCAACGACACCTCCACGTTTCTCAGGGTCGATTGACCCGCATATTCGAGCCTGATCTCCGATTCCGCGCCCAATCGCATCGAACTCTGGATGCCTATGAAACGCAGCTTCCCGGATCCATGGCGATCCTCGCGATCCGCGATGGATGCCACCGGAAGGGACTCGATCGAATGGAGGTACTGGTCCACAACCTCCCGCACCCCGCCATCGGCCACCACTCGACCGGATTCCAGCAACACGGCTCGGGAGCATAGACTCTCCACGGAGGCCATGTTGTGGCTCACGAAGAGGACGGTTCTGCCCTCATGAGTGACGTCCTCCATCTTGGCGAGGCAGCGCCGCTGAAACGCCGCGTCGCCAACGGCCAGGACTTCGTCGACGATGAGGATCTCCGGTTCGAGATGGGCCGCAACGGAGAATCCGAGTCGGACCTGCATGCCGCTCGAGTACCTCTTGACCGGCGTGTCCAGGAAGCGCTCGACCTCCGAAAAGGCCACTATCTCGTCGAACTTACGTCTGATCTCGGCGCGTCGCATCCCCAATATCGCGCCGCTGAGATAGATGTTCTCGCGCCCTGACAGCTCGGGATGGAAGCCGGTACCGACCTCGAGCAGCGACGCGACGCGGCCCCTCATGACGACTCGGCCGGAAGTCGGCTCCGTGATCCTCGAGAGGATCTTCAGAAGGGTCGACTTGCCAGCGCCATTGCGGCCGATGACGCCTACCACTTCTCCTCCATGGACGTCGAACGAAACGTCCGACAACGCCCAGAGTTGCCTGCTGGCGCTGGAGCGGGGGGCCGACCGGCGAAATGGAGACACGATGGTCGCCCAGATCGTCTCGGTGAGCCGACCGTACGGATCCTGGAGCTGCCCGAGGCGATACCGCTTGGCAACGTGAGCTATCGAAATCGCGGGTTCGGTCATCAGATGACATCCGCGAAGCTGCGCTCAACCCGGCGGAAATAGAGGAGACCCGATCCCAGGACCACTACCGTCGCGGCCGCTGACACCAGCACAAGAGCGTCAGGGCTGGGTCCGCCCATCAAGGCCCAGCGGAAGCCGTCGGCAACGCCCTTCATTGGATTGAGCGCGTAGATCGGTTGCAGGGAGTTGGGTACCAAAGTGCCCGAGTAGACGATGGGGGAAGAAAACAACCACAGCTGGACGAGGAACGGCACCGCGTACTTCACATCTCGATACCGCACGTTGATTGCGGCCAACCAGACTCCGACTCCAAGGGCCGCGGCCACCGCCATCAAGACGAAGAGTGGAAGGCACAGCACTGCCCATGACAGCGAGACACCGTAGTAGGCCAGGAACAAACCAAGGACGGCGAAGCTGATCAGGAAATCGATGAGATAGGAACCGGTTGCCGCGACGGGAAGCAGCAGCCTCGGGAAATAGACCTTGGTGATGATTCCTTCGGCAGCGACCAGGCTGTTCGAAGCCGCAATGAGGCTCGAGGCAAACAGCGTCCAGGGGACCAAGCCAACGAACACGAAGAGCGGGTATGGTACGCCTGCTGGCGCCACATTCGGCAATCTGCCCACAGACACCGAGAAGACCGCCATCAGCAGGAGCGGCTGCATCACCGCCCAAGCGGCTCCAAAAGCTGTTTGCTTGTACCGCACCTTGAGGTCGCGCCATACGAAGAAGTACAGCAGTTCTCGTCGCCCCCAAAGTTCCCCAAGGCCAAGGCTGCGCCAACCCGTACGTGGCTCGAGGACTGTCTCATGCGCATGCGCATCAGGCAGCGCAGCGTTCCTAGTGATCATTGGCCTCTCGGTTTCGTGCTCCCGCCGAGCAGCAGGCCTGGACTGCGCCGCGTGACTTTGACGGCAAGGAGTGGTCGGCTCGGTTCGGCCCTCGGCCGCGCAGGTGTTCATCTGGACGCCGCCAGACGAGCAATTTCAGGTCGACATAGTATGCGGCCTCCAACGTACGTGCGCACCCGACGCGGCGCCACCCCGGGGACGGGCGCACAGGACAGCGGCTCCGACCCTGGGTTCGAGAGCGGCCTCCGGCCGAGCGCGGTAGTTCGCGACCGTCCACAATCCGCACGCGATCAAGCTCAGACCAAGACATGAAGACAGGTGTCATGGAACGTCTTGCCGAGATAGCCGCTCGATACGACACGGACAAGTCCGCGAGCCACGGGTACCTCGGCGATTTCGAGGAAGTCCTCGGCGACCGGCGCACGAAACCCACCGCCGTCCTGGAACTCGGGGTCTTCCACGGGGGCTCGATGCAGATGTGGCGCGACTACTTCGCGAGCGGCCCCGTGGTTGGCCTGGACCTGAACCAGATCGAAGTGCCGGACACGAGCGGTCGAATCAGGACCTACGCCGGCAGCCAGGACGATGCGGTCCTTCTCGACCGAATCCGGGCGGAGTGCGCGCCCGACGGCTTCGATCTGATCATCGACGACTGCTCGCACATCGGGCGGCTGACGAAGGCCAGCTTCTGGCACCTGTATCCCCGGCACCTCCGTCCGGGCGGCATCTACGTGATCGAAGACTGGGGCACCGGCTATTGGGATACGTGGTCCGATGGGCACCACTTCGACCCGGCATCGGATGGGCCCGGTCTGGGTCGGCGGGCAGGACGCCGCATCGGCTCCCGGCTGGGGCGACGACCGAGTCTGGTGGGCAGGCTCGGCCGCCGGATCTGGCGATCGTTTGGGCCACAGCACCTGCCCAGTCACGACTACGGCATGGTCGGGTTCATCAAGCAGCTCGTCGATGAATGCGGAATGCCGGACATCACCGCGCCGGGCCGCGGAGGACTGTCGCCCGCCAGGCCGTCGACAATCCAGAAGATGCGCCTCACCACCGGCCACGTCTTCGTCTTCAAGCCACCCGCCGCGGACTAGCTCCGGGGACGGGGCCCGATGACGACTCGACGCACGGCTCCGCGGATCGAGCGGCCAATTGCGTGCGGCACGCGCCCGAAAATGGGCCCGAGGTAGCCCTTTCGCAGTAGCTCGACGCCGGCCTGGCTTCGCCAAGGCATCCCCTGCCGGCGCCTGGCTCGAAGGTCTTCTCTCGCGGAGGCCACGGCAAGTCTCTCCGACTTGGCCCCGGCGTGGATTCGGTACCTGGCGAGTACGCGGTCTGGCAGGACAACGTAGCGGCCCTGCTTCACCAGCCTCAGCCACAGATCAAGGTCCATCGCCAGGTCGAAGCCCAAGTCCAGGCCGCCGGCCGCTCGATATGCGTCTGCCCGAAAGAACGTGGCGGGCTGAGCCGGATTGAGACGAGTGCTGACAAGAGCATCGAAGGTCGGGACCGGCGGCGTCGGCATCGCGCCGGTTATCCGGCCATCGGCGTCGATGAACAGGCAGGCGCCGCTCACCAGCACCACGTCCGACTGCGCCGCGAAAACGTCGCAGGCGGTCGCGAGAGCTTCCGGCTCGAGGATGTCATCTGAGTTGAGCCAGCCCAGAAGCTCCCCGCTCGCCCGCTCAAATCCGGTCCGCAGCGCTGCCGTCTGGCCGTCGTCCGGCTCGAGGCAGAGCCGGTATCCAAGTGCCTCGTGGCTCTTCAGCCATCCGCGCGAACCGTCGGTCGAGCCACCGTCGAGGATGAGGTGCTCGAGTTCGAACGTCGCTCCATCTCGCTGCTCAGCCACGGATTCGACGGCCTGCGGCAGCCATGGCATGCCGTTGAGCACCGGGCTGACGATGGTGAAACGCACTGACGGTCTGCCTCCGATCCGATCCGACTCTTCGGGCGCTGTCGCCTCTCCTGGGTCGCATAGATGCTACCGTTTCGGAGCCATGACACGAGGCCGCGTCGACACGCCCTATCCAGAAGTCGCGGAGTTCACTGCCCATGTGGCGTCGCTCTACGGGCTGAGACGCGTCGTCGACATCGGCCTGGCCTGGAAACCCGAGGTAGCGATCGCATACCCGGACCTGAGCGTTACGGGAGTCTCGGTGCCCGAGCAGGGGTCCGGGCGACGGCCACCCTATCCGTTCCGTGGCCAGATTCCACTCCAGGATGGGGCTGCTGCCCTGGCGCAGGTCCTGCGCGATGGGGTCGGGACCGCGGTGCTCGTTACGGGCCCGCAAGGTCGGCTGTGCGGGTCCGACGGCGTTCTGCAGAAAGTCGGGGCGCCGCTTCCTGCGGTGCCGCTGCTCGTGATTGCGACAGACGAGGCCGGGCCTGTCCTGGGCCAAATGGCCGCCGCAGGGTTGCGGCCTGAGTTCGTCGGCCGAACGCGGGCGAATACCCACGACGACGAGCGGTCGGCTGATCTCGTTGTGTTCGACCGGACGCTGGCCCTGACTCCGCTCCTGTCCAGCCATGCGCCCGAGAGCTTCAAGGTCGTGGCAATCATGACCGTCTACAACGAGGAGGACGTTGTTGGACCGGCGATCGAGAAGCTCGTCGGCGACGGCGTCGGGGTCTATGTCATCGACAACTGGTCAACGGACAAATCGATGGAGATCGTGCGGGCATTCGAAGGACGCGGCCTGGTCGGTCTAGAACGCTTCCCCGACGCGCCCAGCGATCGATTCGTCCTGAGGGCTCTGCTCCATCGGGTCGCGGCCGTGGCCGCGGAACTCGGCGCCGATTGGTATGTCCATCACGACGCCGACGAGAGCCGCTCCGGACCCTGGCCCAATCTGGGGCTCCGCAATGCACTATGGCGAGTGGACCAAGCCGGCTTCTCCGCAGTCGATCATACGGTGGCAAACTACCGGCCGATTGACAACGCGTTCGAGCCCGGCAGCGACTTCGAGCGCCACATGCGGCACTTCGAGTTTGGCCGGAGCAGAGATCTGCTCCTTCAGACGAAGGCCTGGAAGAACGTCGGTCCGGTCGATCTGGCGACAGCAGCAGGACACGAGGTCGCCTTCCGGGGCCGGCGCATCTTTCCATACAAATTCCTGCTGAAGCACTATCCGATCCGCTCGCAAAGCCACGGCGAGCGGAAGGTCATCCGGGAACGTGCGGCCCGTTGGGATCCCCACGAGCGCTCTCTGGGCTGGCATTCCCACTATGACGAGATCGTGTCGAATCCGTCGTTCCTGCGTGAGCCCGGCGATCTCATCCAGGATCGCGGCACGGAGACTCGACTGACCTACATGCCTGAGATGCTCACCGGCGCAGGGCTCACGACACGAGGCCTGCCAGCCTGGGCGCTGCGCGGACCCACCAGCCGTACGGTATTCCGCTTGTCGCGCCCCGTCACGCGAAGCCGCGTCTATCAATGGCTGCGGCGTGTTGTGCTCGTAGGCAGATGACGTTCAAGGAAGGCCCTGCGGATCCCGCCGAGCTGGTCATCGCCATCCTCAACTGGAACGGCTATGCGCTGACCCGTGACTGCATCGAGTCGCTGGCGCGCCTCTCCGGGCCTGCCCATCGGATTCTGGTCGTGGACAACGGCTCGGCCGAGCCCGAGGCGGCGCGGCTCGCCGGCGAGTTTCCGGGGCGGGTGGAATCGCTGCTGTGCATGTCCACGACGATGATCTCGTCCACCCAGCCCGCGACCGACCTCAGCGCAAACGGGAGTCGCTTCTCCTCGTTGAGCGTATTCAGCACGGCCGAGATTCTGGGGCGCGAGGTGGCGTCTGCCCTGGATCCGACGTTCGGCAATGACGGCTACCCATTTGACCGGGCTCTCGATGGAGCCGACGGTTGCCAAGTCTACCGGAGGGCGTACCGTCATGAGCGGACCGCGGGCCGATGTCGGCCTCGACATCGTTGGTGCAGATGTCCGCACATCGGCGCCGGCGCGCTCGGCCCTGTCATAATCCGTGGCCGTCGCCCTAGCCGGAGTTGGTGCACGGATGATGGGAACTGGATTGAAGCCTGTCGCGGCGAGACTGGCAAGAAGGATGGGGCTGAGGAGGTCGGCCGGCCGCGACTATGAGGCACGCGTCGAGCGCTTCTACAGCCGCATCCTGAGTCCGGGTGACGTGTGCGTAGATGTCGGCGCACATAGCGGCCGCCACACCTTCCCCATGTCGAGGGTCGTTGGACCGTCTCGACGCGTCTTCGCCTTCGAGCCGTTGCCACTTGTTCGGGCGGCGCTCTTCGAGTCGCTGAAGTCTTCCGGTCTCGACGGCATGGTGACCTTGTCCGCCGCGGCCCTTTCGGACTTCACGGGACGGTCGACGTTCGTGGTCGCGGAGGACGCGCCCGAGGAATCGGGTCTGCGAGAACGGACGTACAACGTGCCGACGGCGACCAAGCGCATCGACGTGGACGTGATGACGTTGGATGGGGCGCTTCCGTCCGACATCTCAGCCGTGCGTTACATCAAGATCGATTGCGAAGGCGCCGAGTGGAGCGTTCTCCGCGGCGCCGCGGGGACGATCGACCGCCTGCGGCCGTTGATAAGCTTCGAGTTCGGCGAGGCGGCGTACGGCGCCTACGGCACCGATCCGGCTGAGGTCCACCGGTTCTTCGCCGGCCGAGACTATGTCGTCCTGGACATCCTTGGGCGACAACTCGACGAAGCCGCGTTCTCGACCAGCTCGGTGCGCCAGAAGCTGTGGGACTACGTGGCGGTTCCATCCACCTCGGCGCGCCTCGCCGGACGAGCGCTCAAGGCCCGGTGGTTCGTCACAGCTCGCACCTGACAAGGCAGACCGTGTCCGACGATACGCACTCAAATCAGCCGGAGCTGGTCATCGCCATTCTCAATTGGAACGGCTACGCGCTGACCAGGGCTTGCATCGAATCGCTGGGGCTCCTCGCCGGGCCGGCCCACAGGATTCTGGTCGTCGACAACGGCTCGGCCGAGCCGGAGGCGGCTCGGTTGGCCGCCGAGTTCGAGGGGAAGGTCGAGGCCCTGGCGCTGCCACGCAACCTCGGAGTAGGCGGCGGGTATAACGCCGCGATCGCATGGGCCCGCGCCCGTGGCTCGAAATACGTCCTCCTGATGAACAACGACACCCTCCTGGACGACCCGCGGATGGCAGAGCGGCTGATCGAGGCGTGCGGGCCGACCGTCTTCGCCGTCGGACCTCTGGTGAAGGACCGAACAGGCCGCGTCTGGTCGTCGGGCGGAACGTTCGACTGGAAGACGTACATGTCGGGCCATACGCAGGCGGAAGGGATCAAATCGACGACGTCCCCGTACCCGGTCGCTTGGATCGACGGCTCGTGCATGCTGCTCTCGGTGGCCGCTGCCTGCCAGCTGGGCGGCTTCGACGAGGTCTTCTTCCTCTACTGGGAAGAAGTGGATCTGTGCATCCGGGCGGGGAGGCGCGGTCTCAGTTGTCTCGTCGACCCACGGACCAGCATCACGCACCTGGTCAACCAGTCTGCCCGGCCGTCGCAGATCGACCATCTGATGATGCGCAACGCGATCCTGTTCATGCGCCGCAACGGTACGCGGCGCCAGAATGCCGGGTTGCTGCTGAGGATGCTCTTCCATCGCATGCCGCTCTTCGCCGCCCGAAGGATCAAGCACGGGGGCGGGATCCGGTCGAGCCTCGGCATGGTCCTGAGCTCGATCGGCTGGAACCTTTGGGACGCCGTGAGGAAGCACGGCTGGAGGTACAAGGCGGGAGGCTCCCTGGTGCGCGATGCCGCGGACATGGCACCGTCTTCGCTGACTGCGACCTCGGCCGTGACCTCACGTCCGCCCTTGCGCATCCTGGCCATCGGCCCGTACGCCGCGTATCCGGCATTCGGGGGCGGCAAGATGCGGATCTTCCACCTGCTGTCGGAGTGGATGCGGCTCGGCCACGAGGTCACCATGTGGGTTGCCCCGCTCGATGAGCCGGAGCTCGCCTGGTCGGACGACGGACCGCGCCCGCAGCTTCTGGCACTGCCCGCGCTGACACGCGACTCCATCCGCTCCAAGCTGGCCGGGCTCGTCTCGCCGCTACCCGATGAAGTGTGGTCTCGGCCCCCGCTGGGGTTCGAGACGAACCGCGAGGTGCTGAGGCGCTTCGACATCGTCGTGCTCATGCAGGCCCACGTCGGACGCTATGCCGCCGCGTTCATCGAAGCCGGGGTGCCGGTGATCCTCGATCAGCAGAACGTGGAATCGGATATCAGCAAGGACGTGGCGCGCCTCCGATGGACTCGGATGGGTCGGGCGCGTGGCCGCCTCGATGTCTGGAAATGGCGACGCTACGAGCGTCAATTGGTGCGGCGGGTCCGACGGACCATCGCCGTCTCGGAGGCGGACGCCGGCGCCTTCCGCGCGCTGGTGCCGTCGGCGTCGGTTGGAGTCCGGCCCAGCGGCGCGGACCTGCGGTCGCTCCGCTACGTAGACCATGCCGAGAACCGAGGCGACGGCCTGATCATGACCGGCACGCTCGGCTACCTGCCGAATCTCGATGCGGCGCAATGGATGGTCGAGCGGATCCTGCCTCGCGTCCGGCAGGTGCGTCCCTCAGCTCACCTGGTCCTCGTCGGCGCCAGCCCTCCGGAATCGCTGCGGCGACTGGGCGGAGACGCCGTCGAGATCGTCGGCCGCGTACCCGACGTGCGGCCGTACCTGGAGGCGGCCGACCTCTTCGTTGCGCCGCTCCGGGCCGGAGGCGGTACGCGCCTGAAGTTGCTCGAGGCCTTCGCGGTGGGGTTGCCCACGGTCGGTACAAGGCTGGCGAGCGACGGGATTGCCGTCCGCCACGGCATCGATATCGCGACGGCGGACGACGAAGAGACCTTCGCCGATGAGGTCGTCCGCCTCCTCCAGGACGCGCCGGCGCGACGGGCGATGGCCGAGTCCGCCCGACGCCTCGTCGAGCAGCGCTACGACTGGCGCACGATCGCGACCGACTATCAGGACGACCTGTACGCCGTCGTTGGGGATTCGAGGTCGTGATGCGAGGGCATTTGCTCCTGGACATCGGACCGACCGAAGGCGACCACGGTGCCCGTGGCATCGGGCGCTACGTGCGGGGGCTTGTCGACGCGATCGGCGAATGGCCGGTGGAACGTCAGGCCGTGGTCTGGGCCCTGGCACCCACCGGAGCCACGTTCCCCGTCTTCGCCGGCCGCACGGTGGCCGCCCCCCTGCTCGGCGTTCGCCCCCTCGACCTCGGTTGGCTCGTCGGATCGCCCCTTATCGGCCGGGCCGCACGGCGCGCCTCCGCTGAGGTCTTCCATGCCACCGACCCCCAGCGTCCAGCGCGCCTTCGAGGCGTCCGGCAGGTCGTCACCGCCTACGACCTGATCCCGCTGCGGGAGGAGGCGATTCTCGGCTCCTGGCAGCCCCATCATCGCCATGCCTACCGGCTCTTCCTCGACCAGCTCCGGCAGGCCGACGCGATCGTTGCGATATCCCATACCACGGCCGACGACCTGGTGGAGCGGCTCGGTGTCTCGAGGGAGCTGATCTCGGTCGTGTATCCGGTCGTCGCGAGGCCTCCGGCCGCGGAACGCCGACCTGCTGTAGAACCCACCTTCCTCTTCGTCGGCGCCCTCGATGGCCACAAGCAGCCTGACCTGGCCGTCGCCGCCCTGGCCGAATTTCGCGCTGCCCATGCCGGCGGGAGGCTCCGCTTCATCGGCCCGTCGGCGCCGGAACAGCAGGCTCGTCTCAAAGCCCAGGCCGCGAGGCTGGGCGTCGCGGAATGCATCAGCTTCGAAGGTCGGGTCTCGGACGACGAACTGGAGTCGGCCTTCGCCACGGCCACGGCACTGCTGTCGACTTCTCGGATCGAGGGCTTCGGCCTGCCCGGCGTCGAGGCCGCGCTGCGAGGCGTGCCGGTGATATCGGTCGACACCGCGGCCGCCCGGGAGACGGTCGGATCGGCCGCGGTTCTCGTACCGTCGGAGGCCGGGGCGATCGCCGCGGCCATGGCGGCGCCGCGGGCCGTGCCCGACTCAGTGCGGGACAACCTCGCGGCGCGGTTCTCCGTCAAGGCGGCCGCCGCCGCCCTGTGGGCGGCCTACGAGAGGGTGCTCGCCTGAGCCGCGCCGGCAACCGCGGGAATCGGGCCGGACTCCAGGCGATCATCTGATGCGGGCGATCGCGGCCGGACCGCAAAAGCGGCCAGGGCCCATGGAAGCATCGCCAGCTGAGGCTCCGCCATGGTCGGGAGGAGGACGCAGATGCCGCCGATCGCGACCGAGGTTCCAAGCAGGGCGAGGCCGGGGAGCACGCGGCCGCGGCGGATCGCCGCCAGCGCCAGCAGGAAGAACACCGGCGGCAGCAGCAAGGCCCACACGAACCCTGCCCAGCCCAACGACATACCCATCGTCAGGTACCAGGACTCGATGACGTACTTGGCACGCTCGCCCGTCCAAGGCACCACTCTGTATCCGACCTCACCCAGACCCACGCCCAGCGGGTTGGCCTGTACAACGGACCAGCCGTACGACAGAGAGTTCGCGTGAGCGATGGTCGAGGAGTCCACGCCGGGCGTGGCCGGGCTTTCCGAATCGGTGGTCGCAGCCGGTGTCGACGTAACCGACATGAAGGTTGCGCGCACAAGGTCGATGCCGCCCCGCTCGGCGTAGACGACCACCAGGATCGCCACCACCGCCACGCCCGCGGTGACCATCAGCTTTATCCCCTGCCTTTGCCGGAAACCTATCGACCGCGCCGCCCCAACCGCGAGGAACGCCAGGCCGACCGGGGTCGCAAGGATGGCGCTTCGCGAGAAGGTGAGGCCCAGCGCCAAGAGAACGACCCCGAGCACAAGGGCGTGCCAGCGCATCCGCTCGCGCAACACGAGCAACGAGGCCGCCAGCATGCATGCCCATACCGCCATCGCCAGCGCGGCTTCGTTGGGAGAGGCGAGAGTGCCGGCGCCGCGAGCTCCGGTCAGACCGGTGGCAATGAAGGTCGCCGGCACCGAGAAGGTCGGGGCGCCCCAGTAATGAGCGGCGAAGCTCGTGCTAAGGAAGCTGCTCTGGAATATCAGGAATGCGGCAACGCCGAAGGCCGCGACCGCCGCGGCTTCGATGAAGCGCCTCACGGTCAGGTTGGAGAGGCGGACGGCCACGTAGACGCCTATCGGGAAGAGCATGAGACGGGTCTCGTTGGCAGCCAGGCCGTTGTGGCCGAGAGCCAATCCGAACGCCACCAGGACTACCAGCGCTCCTCCGAAGCAGTCCACGGGATGTGGCCGGAAGCCCCGCCAGTCGGGATGTCGGGCCAGAAGGCGACCAGCCTGGCTCACGAGCACGGCGGCCAGCAAGACTTCCTTCCAGGACGAGAAGATCAGCAATGCGGCGCCGGCGACACCGAGATCGGTGCCGACGACCTTGGACAGGAGGGGGTAGGCCGGGAAGAGAACCAGGATCCCGAGCAATCCCAGGTCCGGCTCGGCGAGGCCAACGATGACACAGCCGACCACCAGCAGGACCGCCCCAACCAGGTTGAGCGGCGTGATCAGGAGAGCGAGTCCCAGGATGGCCGCCCCGATACCTGCGAACCGGGCCCGATGCAGGACTTCGTCCAATTCTTCCCTCATTCGATGGGCCGCATTCGATGGGCCGCAAGACGGCGACCGGAAGCGATCGTCGCGCCATCAACCTCCGCTATGCTAGTCCACGCGCCACTCGCGGGTGCGCCGCCGGACGCCGCTAATCCCGCTTCAACTGGAGGTCGACGAGCAGTGACGGCAGCGCTCAGGTCGCAGGTCCGGGCTCTCGCCGCTCCGATTCGGCCGCTCTTGCGATCTCGCGGCTGGGCGCTGATGTGGCTGCCCACCATTCCGCCTCCGCTGCTCGGCCTTCTGTTCGGCAGCGGCGGAACCCCATTCCGAATCTGCTACGTCCTTGCCATTGCGTTTCTGTTCGCGTACTGCCTGATCCTGCGTAACCGTCCCCTCGTCCTGGTGGCCGGGTTCCTGATCTGGCTGACGATCGAGCGGCTCGTCGTCGCGACGATGACCGACTCGCTCGACCAGGACACTCTCCGATGGCTGCTCGCCTACAAGGAGTTCTTCTTCCCGTTCCTGCTCGCGGTTGAGCTGCCGCGACTCCGGATCGCATGGAGATCCGCGCGGCCGGCGGTGAGGTTCCTCGATGTCTGCGCCGTGCTCTTCTGCGCCCTCGTGACGCTGGCGTTCGTCGTGGGCAGTGCCCCCCTGGACGACCGACTGACCTACGCGCGGCGATTTGCCGAATTGCCGCTCATATACCTGGCCGGTCGCCTGCTACCCGTCGGGGCTGCCCAGGTTCGCACCATCGCCGCCTTCATGGTGGCTATCGCGGTGCCCGTGGCCATCTTCGGCTTTCTGGAGATCACCGTTCTCGAGGGCCTGGTATGGAGAGACGTGGTTCCCGCGGTGAGCTACTACCACCTCTCGACCCTGGCCGGCCTCAGCGCCCCCGCCAGTGACTGGGACTTCAACGGGTTGCCCATTCTCTTCTGGGACTACAGCTTCTCCACCGCGATCAGGCGCCTCGTCTCGACGTTCCTCGAAGCCACGACACTGGCGGCGTTCCTGGCTTTCACCACCGCCCTGGCCCTCTCCTTCTGGCAGAGGCGGAAGCTAGCCTATGCCGTCGCCGGCGTGCTTGGGCTGGCCACATGCCTGACGCTCGGGAAGGCCGGCATCGTCGTCCTTGTCGGGGCCGGGGGCTACGCCCTCGTGGCCGCGTTCTGGCCGGCACTACGCCGCCGCGTCGTAGTGGTGGTGGCCGGGGTCGCGGTCGTGGCAGGGATATTCGCCCTGGTTGGGATCGCCATCGCCGCCAACTTCACGAACGGCTCGCTGGATCACGTGCGCGGCTTCACCGAGGGCCTCAGAAGCGCCGCCGCGACCCCGTTCGGGAAAGGGCTCGGTATCGGTGGGAACTTCGGTGAGGTTCACACCGCGGCCGAGAGTTCCGTGGGGGTCATCCTCCTGCAGATCGGACTGCCGGGGGCGCTGCTCTGGAGTCTGTGGCTGGTCGGCCTGGCCATGGTCTGCGCCGATTCGGGGAAGGCGGCCGGAATGCATCTGGCGGGCCTCACTCTCGGCATCGCCCTTCTCGCCTTCTTCGCCACGGCCGTGTTTACGGAATCCGCCGGCGGTCTGCTGGGCAACTGGCCATACGCCCTGGTCCCGGCGATGCTCGTCGGGCTGCTTTCGGGGGTCGCTCCTCCTGTCGCTCCGCCATCCGGGCGCGACGGGCAGGTGCCGGCGAGCTAGCTCTTACTTCCGGCCCGGCCCGCGAACCAGGCCGCGCGCCCGCGTCGCCACCGCCCAGCCAAGGATGCGGGGGTCGTCCCAGAGGTACCGGCGAGCCAGGCGGCGCGGTTCCTGCGCCAGCCTGAAGAGCCACTCGAGCCCCGTCCGGGTCATCCAGGCCGGGGCTTCTCTGACCCTCCCGGCGACGACGTCGAATGCGGCTCCCACGCCGATCATGATCGAGTCCGGGAATTCGCCGGCGTGCCGATCCATCCACAGTTCCTGCTTGGGCGCGCCGAGCGCGACGAAGAGGATCGCCGGCCGGGCTGCCTGAAGCGTCTGTACCATCCCGGCATCCGCCTCGGAACCGATCACGAACGGCGTCGGCGGCGTGGCGGCCGTGACCAACAGGCCCGGGTTGTCGGCTCGGAGCCTCTCCGCGGCAAGGGCGGCTACCCCGGGCCCAGCGCCCATCATGGCGATCGGGCGGCCGGCCTCGCTGCACCGCGCGGCGAAGCGCGGCAGCAGAAGTCGTCCGGTGACCGTGCCGCGTAGCGATCGTCCGGCTATGCGAGACGCATAGACGATCCACATTCCGTCCGGCACTCGGAGGTCGCACCCGTTGATCGCGCCCCGGAAGGCGGGATCGCGCCCGGCACGGATCACGTAGTCGACGTTGGGAGTGCAGACCCGTCGTGGGCCGGCCGGCCGCTCCTCGAGCCAGCCCCCGATGATGGCGTCCGCCTCGTCCTGGGTTACGTTGTCGATCAGGATCGAGCCGATCTGGACGGCGGGCGGCGAAGCGGGCGCGGGGGCCGGGGTCGGCCCGACGGGCGCCATCGATTCATCCATCGGCGCGACCCTGCCGGACGTTGCGGTGCCGAATTGCCGCCTCGATTCCCGCGCCGATCTTCTCATCGAGCCTGGCGACTGAGTGGTGCTCCGAGACGAACTCGCGGCCCGCGGCCGCGGTCCGCGACCATACGCGGTCGTCCGTGAGCAACACGACAACCGCCTCCGCGAAGCCGGCCGGGTCGTCGCGAGTGAAGCATCCGTCGCCGTCCGGCAGATCGAGGCCCCTCGCGCCCACCGAGGTCGCCACCGCCGGCAGCCCCCAGGCCAGGCAATCGAGGAGCTTCATCCTGATTCCACCGGCGATGCGCAGCGGCACGACCCCAACCCTGGCCGCGGCGACGTGCGGCGCCATCTCGGGGACGTAGCCGGTGACGCGAACACCGGGTTCGCCGTCCAGCCGCCGGATGGCGGACGGAGCGTTCGGCCCAACCAGCTCCCACTCCACATCCGGAACCCGCTCGCGAATCAGCGGCAGGACCTGGTCGTGGAACCACAACAGCCCATCCGCCACTCCGTACCAGCTCATCGTGCCGACGGAGAGGATGCGGTGCCCCGCGGGAGGCCCCGAGCGGATCTCCGACGAGATCGGTGCCGGCATCGGCAGGACCGTGGTCCGATCCACGCCTAGCCGGCCCAGAAGCTCGGCGTCGTCGGCCGCCAGAACGAAGACCCTGTCGAAAGAGGCCAGCCCCGATTCGGCCCGGCGAAGCTTGCGCTGCTCCACGGCCGCGAGCAGCCGCCGAATGGGGTTGGTGGCCCGAACACCGGCCAGGCGGTAGATCTCCGACTCGACGTTCTGATGCGCCATGGTGGTCGGCAACTCCGGTGGCGCGAGCCGGGCGTACGGCGCGGCACCGAACTGGTCGCAGTGGAGGATGTCGTATGGGCCGCCGGCGAGACGCCGTTTCACGGCCGCCTCGAAGCGGCGACTGCGGAACTTGCGCAGCCGGTACGGCCGACTCGACAGCAGGCTGAGTCCAAACACGAGCGACTGGCGGACCCGGTGGCGGCCGAAGGTGAACGGGATGCGGACGACCTCCACGCTCTTGCACAGTTCCCGCAGCGGCTCGAGGTCCGGCTCACCGATCGGATCGGCCATCGCCACCAGATCCACCTCGTAGCGGCGGCTCATGGCCTCCAGGATGTGCAGCGTGGCGATGCGACCACCGCCGTCGGGGGGCCAGGGCAGGTCGGCGGCGAGGAAGAGCGCCCGGCCGGACTTCGGAACAGGATGCGCGTCGAGGTTCGGCACTAGCGAGCGAGCCCTTCCAGTAGCCGGGCGACGGCGGCGCCGGATGACGCCCATGTGTATCTGGCGGCCTGCAAGAAGCCCTTCTCGATTCGTTCCCGGCGCAGTCCGCCGTCCTGCAGCACGGCTCCCATCCCGGCCAGGAGGGCCGTCGAATCGGCCGGGTCGTGGTATCCCGCGGCGTCGCCGAGCACCTCCGGCAGAGAGCCGGCGCGAGCGGCCACGACGGGTACTCCACGCTGCATCGCCTCCAGAGGCGGATATCCGAAGCCCTCGGTCAGCGACGGGAAGAGGAAGACCGAGGCGTGCCGGTACCAGCCCTCCAGGGCCTCCTGGCTGACTCGTCCGGTCAGCAGGACGCGGCCGCCCATGCCTGCCGCCCGCTCCGAGAGCCGGGCATGATCGCGTCCCGGCTGGCCGACGATCGCCAGGGTCAAGTCGCGCCTCATCTCGCCCGTCATCCCGGCCCAGGCGTCGAGCAAGACGCCGATGTTCTTGTGGCGCTCGGTAGCGCCGACATATAGGGCGTAGGGCCCTTCGATCGGTCGGGCGAAATCACCGGCAGGAGGAGACTCCAACCCGGGATAGACCACGGCAATGCGCTCGGGGTCGGTGCCGAAGTGGCGGCAGATCTCGGATCGACTGTAGGCCGATATGGTCATGAGACCGTCCGCGTCGCGCAGGTTTCGGCCGGTTACCCATTTCGCATACCGGGCGAAGGAGTTCTCGTACGTACCCGGTTGGGTCAGGAAGTTCACATCCAGCACCGCCACCAGCTGCGGTATGTGGCCGCGGCGTGCCGCGTAGCCGGCCGGCATGAGCAGGGCGTCGGCTCCCCGTCTCCGCGCCGCCCGTCGGATTCCGGCCTCGTACCACCAGCGCTGGCGGGCCAGATTGATCGGCCGGAACAACAGTCCGTTTCCGATGCGGCGAGGCCCGTCGGCGCGTTCGATCTCGATTTCGGGTATCCGATCGAGGGCGCCCAGCAGGCCGTTCACCCAACGAGCGGTGCCGGCGTGGGGGCGACGGAGCGCAGCGGTATCGACGACTACCCTCACTGAGCCACTCTCCTTCAGGCCGGAATGATACCGCCGGCCCCTCAGGGCGCGGAGGCGCGAGGGGCGAAGAGGCGGGCTCGCCGTCTATACTTCCCACGTGAAAAAGACCGCATTGATTACCGGGGTCACCGGTCAGGATGGCTCATACCTCGCCGAGTTCCTGCTGGAAAAGGGCTATCGCGTCGTCGGGATGACGCGCCGATCCAGCACCGACTCGATGGAGCGGATCGAGCACCTGGGCGACCGGATAGAGCTCCTCCAGGGCGATGTCCTGGACCAGGCCTCCCTGGTGGCGGCAATCCAGGCCGCCCGGCCGCAGGAGATATACAACCTGGCGGCCATGAGCTTCGTGCCGACCTCGTGGAACCAGCCGGTGCTCACCGGTGAGTTCACCGGTCTGGGCGTCACCCGAATGCTCGAGGCCGTCCGTCAGGTCGACCCCACGATCAAGTTCTACCAGGCCTCGTCGAGTGAGATGTTCGGCAAGGTCCGCGAGGTCCCTCAGAACGAGCTGACTCCCTTCCACCCTCGAAGTCCGTACGGCGTGGCCAAGGCCTACGGCCATTTCCTGACGGTCAACTACCGGGAGAGCTTCGGCCTCTTCGCCGTCTCCGGGATCCTGTTCAACCATGAGTCGCCGCGTCGCGGACTCGAGTTCGTGACGCGCAAGGTCACTCACGGCGCGGCTCGAATCAAGCTCGGCATGGCCAGCCAGCTCCCGATGGGCAACCTGGATGCCCGACGCGACTGGGGTTTCGCCGGGGACTACGTTCGGGCCATGTGGGCGATGCTCCAGCAACCTGAAGCCGGCGACTACGTCGTCGCGACCGGAACGGACCATTCGGTCCGCGACCTGTGCCGCATCGCCTTCGAGCACGCCGGACTCGAGTACGAGAAGTACGTCGTGATCGACGAGCATCTGCTGCGCCCGGCCGAGGTGGATCACCTGCTCGGTGACCCGACGAAGGCCCGCAAGCAGCTCGGCTGGGAACCGACGATCAGCTTCGAAGCCCTCATCCGAATGATGGTCGATGCGGACCTCGAGCGCCTTCAGAAGCGTCCCGTGGAAGGCCACAAGGTCGCCCTGTCAAGCGCAAGAGCCTGAGCAGGCCAGATGCGCGTCTACGTCACAGGCGCAATCGGTTTCGTCGGCGGCTGGCTCCAGTTGGAGCTTGTCCAGCACGGACATACGGTCGTCGCGGCGCCCGGTCCCGACGAGCTGGAGATCACCGACCGTGACGGCCTGGCGCGCTGGCTGACCGGGCCGGGCGGCCCTCCGGAGGCGGTCGTCCATCTCGCCGGCATGGCATTCGCCCCGGATGCCAAAGACGATCCGGCCGAGGCCTTTCGAGTCAACGTCGGCGGAACCGTCGCCCTCTTCGAGGCTTTGCGCCAGGTAGGGGCCAAGCCGGCGGTTCTGGTGAGCGGCTCGTCCGACGTCTACGGCATGCCCCGCGCCGAAGACCTGCCTCTTCGGGAGTCCGCGCCGCTCTCCCCTTTGCACCCGTATGCGCTCTCCAAGGTGGCCCAGGAGGCGGTTGCGGTGGAGGCTTCGGTTCGGTATGGGTTCCCGCTGGTCGTGACCCGCTCCTTCAACCACACCGGCCCCGGTCAGCGGCCCGTATTCGTCGTCCCGGCCCTCGCCCGGCGGGTGATCGCGGCGCAACGTGGCGAAGCGGATTCCATTCCCGCCGGGAACGTCGATGTCTGCCGGGACCTGACCGACGTCCGTGACGTGGTCCGTGCCTACAGGCTGCTGCTGGAATGCGCGGCGGCCGGTTCCGTGAGCGGACCGTGTGTGGTCAACGTGGCATCGGGCACCGCTACCAGTATCCGCTCCATCATCGATCAACTGTGCGAGCTGGCCGGCGTGCCCGCCCGCGTCAAGGTCGACGGGTCTCTGGTGCGCGCCCTCGACCCGGCCGACATCCGCGCCGACGCCTCCCTGCTCACCGAGATCACAGGCTGGCGACCGGAGATCCCGCTGAGCACGACCCTCGCCGATGTCCTGGCGGAGGCTGCGAACGCCCGCTGATGCGGTGGTTCCCGCCGAGCCAACTCGAATGCCCAATCATGGCTATCCTGTGTGCCGGCGTTAACTAAGGGGATTGGAACTGTGATCGTACGAATCTCGGCTTTCATCAAACGCGTCCCGACGGCGCTCAAGGGCATCCCGACGGCGCTCAAGGGCATCCCAGCCGCGCTCAAGGGTTTCTGGGTTGGCCATCGCGCCATCGCCATCGCCGGCGTCGTGATCCTCGCGGTTGTGATCGGGTTCTCGGGTGTCCTGCTGGCCGTAACCGTCGGTGGAATCGGCTCGGCAACGGCCAGCCCCACGCCGCTGGTCACACTCGCTCCCACCCCGTCACCAAGCCCGTCGCCCTCGCCATGGCCAACGGTTGATCCGACACCGACCTTCGACTCGGCCTACTCTTCGCTGCCGCCCGATTGGGATTACTCCGACCTGGACGGGGTCGCGACGACGTCCACCCTTGCCCATCGCCTGCCGCTCGCGGTGATGGTCGCCGACAACGAGGTCTCCCGGCCGCAATCGGGCATCTCTACGGCCTCCATCGTCATCCAGGCCTACGCCGACGGCGGTGAGGACCGCTACATGATGATCTGGCAGGAAGGCACCGCCTCCGAGATCGGCCCCGCGCGAAGCGCACGGCCGTACTACGTCTACTGGGCAGCCGAGTACAAGGCCCTATACGGCCACATCGGCGGTGACGGCCACTCGATCCTGGGCGTGATCCCGGCCATGGCCGCCAACATCTACAACATGGACGAGCTCAACGGCGGCAGCTGCGCATACCACCGCATCACCACACGACCCGCGCCCCAGAACGACTACACCAGTTCTGCCGCTCTGATCGATTGCGCCGCCAAGAAGAAGTACCCGGCGACCTACCAGAAGTTGCCCACACGCCCATTCACGAGCGACACGGATCAGGCTCTTCGGCCGGCTTCCCAGGTGATCACGATCCCATTTCGCACCGGCACCGTCGGGTATCAGTACGACCCCCTCACCGATGACTACCTCCGGATCGTCGACGGCAGTCCCGAGATCGATCCGGCGAACAACAGCCACGTCTACGCGCGCAACATCGTCGTCATGTACCAGGCCTACGGAACCGACGCGGCGTCCATGGACCACGCGAACCGGCCGTGGGTTTACAACGTCGGCTCCGGCGCCGCGACCGTGTATCTCGAAGGCAAGGCCATCTCCGGAACCTGGAAGAAGACCTCCACCACTGCCCTGACGCGCTTCTACGACTCGTCGGGGGCGGAGATCCCGTTGGTACGCGGCGAGATCTTCCTGGAGAGCGTCATGCCGGACACGAAAGTCGTGGTCGGCTAGCGTCGAAATCCGGAGATGCGAAACCTCGGTTCAAGTTTGAGAGCTCGCTGGGGTAGCTGGCGGCAGAACCGCCTGCTCGGGCCTTTTCTGACGCCGGCGGTTCTCGGGATTGTCGCGGGCGTCCTGGCCGCGGCCCTGACGGTCGGCGCCGGGCTGGCGTCCGGTCAGATTCACGCGATCTACTACAGCCTGGCGGTCATGGGATTCGACCCGGACCGGGCGGTTCTCATCCGGGCCCTTCTCATGGGCGCGGTCGCCGCGGCCGCGTCGTCCCTTACCAACGGTCGAGTTGGCGTCTCGGCCTGGATCGGGGTCGCCGTGGCGACCGCCATGTTCCTGCCGACGTTCATCACCGAGACGCAATCGTCTCTGGCCTCGACCGGGGCGGGTGGGACTTTCGACATGGCCGGTTGGCTCGTGACCGCGGTCACTCTTCTATTCGGTGGGGCGGTTGCGGCCTGGGCCGGGGCGACACTGGCGTGTGGCGCCAGGCCCGCTGTCGCGGAGGCCATAGGGGCCATCCCTGTGATCTTGCGCCAGAGGCCCGCCGAGGGGCCGGTCGTCAAGAGGATCACCACCGTAGCGGTTGTCGCGGTGCTCTTCGTCGTGACGGTGCCTGTCTTCAGTGACCTCGTCAACTACTCGCCCGACGCCCGGATGCTCTCGGGTCCGCTGGTGCCATCCGGTCCCGTAGATCCGAGCGCGGCGGCTGGGGTATCGATTGCGCCATGGAGGGCCTGGCTACCGAGCGGGGCCGGTCGAGTGAAACAGTATTCGCTGCCGGCACCGTGGACGGGCGGCTCCAGCAGCTCTGTCGAATTCGACGTCTACACACCGCCGGGCTATGACTCGGACTCCAACCGCCGATACCCGACTCTCTACGAAGTCCCGATGTCCTATCCCGTTTGGGGCGCCGCGATGAACGACGTGGCGCCTTTTGACTCGCTCATCGACAGTGGGGCGGTGCCGCCGAGCATCGTGGTCTTCGTGGATTCAAACGGGGCCCCTTATCCGGACTCCGAGTGCGCGGACTCGTTCGACGGGCGTCAGTGGTATGACCAGTGGGTTGCGGAGACTCTCGTGCCCTGGGTCGACTTGCGCTACCGGACAACCGCGGCTCCAGCCGCTCGCGCCGTCATGGGCATGTCGGAGGGCGGCTACTGCGCGGCCATCCTGCCGTTGCGTCACCCTGCCACGTTCGGCTCGGGGATCTCTTTCTCAGGCTACTTCCACGCGGGAGCCGCCGGCTCCAGTTCGGGGCTGCCGTTCGGCGGTCAGCAGGCGGTCATCGATGCCAATTCGCCCGATGTGATCATCAGCCAAGAGGCCGCCGATGCACCGGCCAACGTCTACTTCATCCTCGTCGCGCAGCCGGCCCAGCAGCTCTACGGCCGGCAGGCGGCCGGTTTCGATTCCTTGTTGACCAGCCATGGCTACCCGCATGTGCTGATCCAGGCGGAACAGCCGCACGGCTGGGTTCAGGTTCGCCAGGAGCTGCCATCCGCGCTCGAGGCATGGGCAGCGCGTCTCGTCGCGACAAACGCTCTCTGATGCACGGGCCGGCCGACCGGCTCGTGTTACATCATTACGAGGCCGCCGTCGACCGCCAGCACCTGCCCGGTGATGTACGCGGCTTCGTCGGAGGCGAGGAACGTCACGGCATTGGCGATGTCTTCGACCGTGCCGAAGTGGCCGAGCGGCGTGGCCGTCTTGATCTGGTCCTGCAGGGCCTCGGGCAGGTCCTTGGTCAGCTCGNNGGTCAGGCCGATGAGGCCAGCCTTGGACGACGAGTAGTTGGCTTGACCCATCTGGCCGGCCTGCCCCGAGACGCTCGACATGTTGATGATGCGGCCGGCGTGAGCCTTGAGCATCGGTCGGATCGCGGCCTTGATCATGTAG
>PMKV01000023.1:4126-5154 GCA_003157875.1 Chloroflexota bacterium | reverse complement strand
CTCTCGCGCGGAGAGGTGTCCGAGTGGTTGATGGTGCCGCTCTCGAAAAGCGGTGTGCGAGAGCACCGCGGGTTCGAATCCCGCCCTCTCCGCCACTCACTTGATCCGATGCCCGCCGCAGCGGGCACGTCGCCGGTCTGGCCGGCAGGCGACGTATCGCCGGTTTCCGGTCCGGCGAGGTTGGCCCGTGAAGGGCCGTCGCCGCGGAGAGGTCGCCTAGTGGCCTAGGGCGCCGCACTGGAAATGCGGTATAGCGCAAGCTATCGAGGGTTCAAATCCCTCCCTCTCCGCCACCTTCCCCTGTCCCGTCTCGCCGCGCCTCCCTCGGCGGGGCCCAGCCCCGCCAGCTGCTTGCCGGGTGCGCGAGTCTCCGCGAGTCTCCTCGGCGCGCCGTGGTCCGTGGCGACCTCAGTCGAGCGAGTCGGACCAGCCCGACAGGGCCACGACCAGCTTGGCCGAAGCCTGCTTGAAGGTGGAGCCGAACTCCATCGCCGAGAGTGCTTCGGTCCGTTTGCGCGCCGCGGACAGGGCTACGACCTCGCCGGCGGCGTGGTGGAAGGTGGCGTGGAGTTCCTTGACGGTGGCGTAGTGGGGGCTCGCCTTGGCCGCCGGATCCAGGCCGGTGTACAGCCACTGGCCCAGGGGACACTGGTTGTCGGACGCGGCGACGGCGGCGGTCATTTCGTTACTGCCCGCTTCTACGATCTGTCCCAGCCGGACCTTGAATACCCCGTGGGCGGTGATCGCCTTCTGGATCTGCTCCGTTAGGGTCGCTCCCGTGATCGCACTCATCGACAGGCACCTTTTGCGAATGACGCCACGTCACCAGGGAACCACCACCGTCGCGGCGTGGCCAGTCCCCAATCGGGTATTGCCGGGCTTACCTGTGGAGCGAGCGCGATACCACCGCCGGCTCGAACCACGCCACGATCCCACCACGTCAGGACGGGCCGCGCATGAACCTGCGGCCGACGGTGGGGCCGCACCCGGCCTGCTATGATTCCCGGGCCGTGCTAGGCGGGGAACTA
>PMKV01000023.1:0-4111 GCA_003157875.1 Chloroflexota bacterium | reverse complement strand
CGGGTGCCGCGGTTCGGCCTGGTCTGAGCTGCCCTGAGTAGTGGGCGCGGAAGCGACGAATCGAAGAAGGGTGCACGGCACTCACACCCGCGGCCGACCGGTTGGCTCGGCCTCTCGTTCTTCGCGCATCCGCCGGCAGGAGCGTCGTGAGCTCGAACGCACCACATCAGGCCATATATCGACGCTGGCGCGCTCAGACGTTCGGCCAGATCGTCGGCCAGGAGGCCGTCGTCGAGACGGTGCGCAACGGCGTTCGCTCCGGGCGGACCTCCCACGCGTACCTCTTCGTTGGACCGCGCGGCACGGGCAAGACCTCGATGGCCCGCATCCTGGCCAAGGCCCTCAACTGCACGAATCTCCGCGACGGCGAGCCGTGCGATGCCTGCCCGTCGTGCGAGGCCATCCGCGACGGCAGGGCGCTCGACGTTCAGGAGTTCGATGCCGCCTCGAACAACACCGTCGGCGACATGCGCGAACTGCTGCCGCGCGTCTTCACGGCGCCCTCGGATCTGCGTCGCAAGGTATTCATCATCGACGAGGTCCAGCGCATCAGCCAGGGCTGGGACGTCCTCCTCAAGACGCTCGAAGAGCCGCCCGACCACGCGGTCTTCGTCTTCTGCACGACCGATCCGAGCGGCATTCGACCCGCCGTCCTCTCGCGCGTCCAGCGTTTCGACTTTCGGCGGCTCACCGTACCCGAGATCAGCGGCAAGCTGCGCACGATTCTCCAGGGCGACGGCCGAACGGCGGAGCCCGGTGCGATCGACCTGATCGCGCGTCTGGCGGCCGGTGGCATGCGGGACGCCGAATCGATGCTCGACCAGCTGCTTGCGACCGACTCCGGGCCGCTCACGGCCGACCGGGTTCGAGATGTTCTCGGGCTGGTCGAGGAGGAGACGGTAGAAGCCTTCTTGACGGCCCTCGTTTCGGGCGAACCGATGGTCGGCATCGAGATCATGGACGGGCTGGAGGAGCGAGGTCGGGACCTGCGGGCCTTCACCGAACAAGCCACCGAGCGGCTTCGCATGGCGCTCCTCGCCTCGCTGGGGCGGGGGAGCCAGGCCGGTCTGGCCGCCGCCGGATCGGCGACTCTCGCCGCGGCCGCGCGTCGGCTCGCGTCCATAGACCCAACCCATCCCGGTCCGGGCGGACTGCGCCTCCAGCTCGAGCTGGCGTTGCTTGGACCCGCGGAGGCCGCGGCCTCGGCAATACCGCCGTTCCCCGCGGCCGCGGAACGACCGGCCGCGCCGTCGAGACCGCCCGCCACGTCTGCTGCCGATCGCTCGCCCGCGGCCAGGGCTTCGGCCGCCGGCTCGACTGAGACCGCGCCGCCCCCCGCATCCGAGCCCGAATCGGCGCTGCGAGTCGTGCCCACGCCGCCGACCGCCCCGACCGCACCGGCCCCTCCGACGGCTCGATCGACCGCCCCGTCGCCGGCCGCACCGGCCGGATCCTCGCCGGCAGGTGCCCCGACCGCCCAAACCAGAACCGGGCCCACCCTGTCGTTGCTCCTGGAGCGCTGGGCCGAAATCGTCGAACTGGTCAGCAAGAGCCCGCCGACGAAGCCGCTCATCATGGCCTGCCGACCCGTCGCGGTGGATGGAGCCGTGGTCACGCTCGGTTTCCCTGAGGCCCAGTCCTTCTTCAAGGATGTAGCCGAGCGCCGTCGGACCATCCTGGAGGACGGCGTGAGCCGCGTCCTGGGCATGCCGGTCTCGGTGAGGTGCGTGGCCGCGAACATTGAGGTTTCGCCCCTGCCCGAGGATCACGACAGCACGCGTCTCCTGACCGAGTTCCGCCGCATCTACGGCGAAGATGTAGTCGACGTGGGAGACGTGGACTAGCGCTCGCCGCCAGCCGTCGCATTCCGGCGTCGGCGCCTGTCCGCTTCGCACGCACCCCAAGGTGCGCTCGCGAAAGCCAGGCTTGCCTGGCTCGTGCTCGCACGCCGTCTCGGCCGAAAGCCAAGCTTGCTTGGCTCGCCGTCAGACGGCGAGCGCGTCGAGTGGCATGCCCCGTTCGGGGCGGCTGGCATCCGGGCAGATTCAAACCGGAGTAGCACGGGGCCGGAAGCTTGCCACTTGTTGCCAAGCCGGAGAGCCTGCTCGAGGCCGAGTCCATGGGATTCGCGCGCTCCGCGAGCCGCAACGCGTCGAATCGCGCCGAGAGCCCGCCATCTGGCGGTCGGCCGAGCCGGCCGGACCCGTTCCCGCGCGGGCAATTCGGACCCGTGCTACGCGGGTTTGCATATGTCATGTTCGTGACCCGATTCGGCGCTTGGGTGCTACCCAGGTTTGCATTTGGCACACACGTTGTCCGGAGCCACTTGCACGGCACGCACGTGGGTGCGAGGCGCGGCCGGCGTAACGAGCCGAACGCCGGCGTGCGGAAGTACGCGGCTCCGTCACGAAGCCGGGCTGCAGCGTGGCTCCGCCGGCATGTCACCGCCCGGGGCGTGCAGCCGGGCTCGGTTTCGGCCAGACTTCGGAGCGAGCGGTCGGATGCAGTCGGCGCCCAACGGCGCCAGGAGGAGTCGGCATATGGGTATGGCCAACCTGCAGCGGATGGCGATGCAGATGCAGCAGGCCATGGAGCGGGTCAAGCAAGAGCTGGCCGAGACGACGGTCGACGGCACCGCGGGCGGTGGCGTGGTCAAAGCCGTCGCGACCGGCGACCAGAAGCTTGTCAGCGTCACGATCGATCCATCGGCCGTGGATCCCGCCGACGTCGAGATGCTCCAGGACCTGATCGTCGCGGCCATCAACGACGCACTGCGCGCCGCCCGGGAGCTCGGCGAAGCCAAGATGGCGGCCGTGACCGGCGGCCTCCGCTTGCCCGGAATGTAGCCGGCGGTCGTGGCTGCGCCCCTGATCGAGCCGGTGGCCCGGCTCATCGAAGCCTTCGCTCGACTGCCCGGCATCGGCCCGAAGACCGCGTCCAGGCTGACGTTCCATCTATTGCGCGCCCCCGAGACGGAGGCCCGAGCCCTCGCGGCGGCCCTGATCGCGGTGCGCGAGCAGGTCGTCTTCTGCGAACGCTGCTTCAACATCAGCGATCGGCCGGTTTGCTCGATCTGTTCGGATCCGCGCCGTGACGTGACGCGGATATGCGTAGTCGAGGAACCGCTCGACGTGCTGGCCCTCGAGCGAACGAGCGAGTTCAAGGGGCTCTACCACGTCCTCCACGGCGCCATATCTCCAATCGATGGCGTGGGTCCGGACCGACTCAAGATCCGCCAGCTGATCGAGCGGGCCGAGGAAGCGCAACGTTCCGGCGAGCGGTTCGAGGAAGTCGTCATCGCCACCAATCCAACGCTCGAGGGAGAGGCAACTGCCATGTACCTGGCCGAGCGCCTCGAGTCGATCGTCGGCAGCGTGACCCGAATTGCCCGCGGCTTGCCGGTGGGCGGCGACCTCGAGTACGCCGACGAGGTCACACTCATCCGAGCCCTTCAAGGCCGTCGGGCCATGTGATGCCCATCTGCGCGGTCTCCAGTAGGCTCCGGTCGTACGGCGCCGCCGCCCATCCATCCGTCTCACTCGGCGTCTCGACCGCTTTCAAGCCCAGGGGTTCGATATGAGCAATCTCGTCAACGAGATCCTTCTCCGCCTTGCCAAACTCCTCGCCGCAGGCATCGTCGGGACGATCCTCTATCTGATTGCCTTGGGCCCACTCGGGTCCGCGCCCTCGTTCGACCTGGCCGCGCTGTGCTGGATCTCCGCTTGCGGCGCCCTGCTCCTCCTGGAGTCGAGCCCGCTCTAGCTGGCGCTTCCGCCGGCCGTCACCCGCCGCTTGCACAGGGAGCGGCGCGCCGTTTGACACCCGGGTCAAGGCCTCGTACCATTCCGCCTCGCGCCCTGGTCCGGCGGTTTACGGACCGTCGGCGAGCGGGCCGCCCTGGTTCCCCTCGCTTGACAGTGATGAGGCCCCTGCCTCATCATTAGGGGGTTGCGCCTGGCGCGGTCTGTGCCTACGCGCGGGTACCTTAACAATTGAAGAGTGGCAGGAAATCCGGTAAGGATTCGAGCGGGAAGCAACCCTCGGACTAAAACCAACCGCGAGGTTGGTCGTCAGCCGCAAGGCTGACGTTTTGTCGGAGAGTTTGATCCTG
>PMKV01000031.1 GCA_003157875.1 Chloroflexota bacterium | reverse complement strand
TCCCTCCCTCTCCGCCAGTCCATCCGCATCGAGACACAGCAGCGCGCGCCCGTAGCTCAGTGGATAGAGCGCCAGGTTGCGGACCTGGAGGTCGTGGGTTCGAGTCCCGCCGGGCGCGCCAATTCCCCTACCGTGAAACGACCTCGGGAGCCCCCTCGGGGTCGCTCTATGCCCGACGCCCGGCGGTTACCCGCGATGTGAGAGACGGTGAAAGAGGCCGCCGCCGTGGCCGGCAGGCACCGGCTCGGGGACCGCTTCGGCGCGGCCCTCGATCTCGTCGATCGGCCCGAGCGGGATCTTCCAGCCGTCATCGGCGTCGGGGTCGATCGGGGAAGGTACCGGACTCTTGGTCCGACGCTCCGGGGCCACCCCGGCATTCGCCTCAGCCATCGGTTTCCGATCGTTCATCGACATATCCTCCGGTATCAGGTGGACCGTCGGTCGTGGGCGTTCGCATCGATCAACGTACCACCGCGGTCAACGGCCGGATGGGTCTGTGCCGGCGGGCAACAACCGTCGAAACCGTCCCCGCGGAACGCCTACACGGTCCGCGAGCGTCCGGAAAGGCCGAGCGAATTGAGCCCGAGACGACTAGGCTGATGGCCGAATCCGATGGAGGTGGAGGGTCAGTTGGGACGAGTGCGCCGTCGCGCGAAGCCCGACCGGGTCTCGGACGGACAGCCGGTTCGAGTCCCGCATCGGTCCGCGTCATTTCGGGCCTCGCTGCCGCGTGCCCTGGCGAGTGTCGCGCTGACCGCGATCGTCTACGGCTGTGGCACTCCGCCGCCCACAGTCACTCCGCGCCCATCGGTGGCCATGACGCCCACACCCTGGGCCAGCACCGCAACCCCCTCGCCGACGGCAACACCCACTCCCAGACCGACGACCTTCCCGATCGCGGTAGTAGTCAGGTATGACGACCCGAACCCGGCCATCTCCCCCTACGACCTCGTCGCCGCTCTGGCCGCGGGCAAGATAACGGTCCCGTGCGAGGTCACCGAAATCGGCTTCGGCCCAGCGGCCCTGACGATCGCCGCGGCGACACCCTGCCTGCCCGCCGCCGCGATCACGGCCAAGGTCCATGACACTGCCGGCTCGATGGCCCTGTTGCCGCCTGGGCTCGTGACCCCGTCCGTGAAGGTGCTGGCCGTGGGCAACGCCGATCTCTTCGGTGGCCCCAGCCATCGTGGCGACTACTACCAGCTCTTCGCCACAGTCCCGGACTATGCCGTGTGGACGGGCTACGACGTGAGTGGAGTCCGGACGCTCATCTCGACCGGCGACACATGCCCCGACACGGGCGTCTCGTACATGGCGGTCGGCCAGAAGAAGGGCTGGCCGTGGGTTCTGGACGGCGGCACGGTGCACTACCGCGGCCTGAAGATGGACACGACGTACAGCGGTCCCAGCGGTAATGGCTGGCCCGTCCCGATCATCGTGCGCAACGGCGACAGCGGGAAGCTCGGCGCTCTCATCTCGGACAACGACGTCAGCGCAAACGACTTCGAGTGCCCGATGATCAGCAACTGGGTGCAGCACAGCGGAGTCATGGTCTTCAACGTGGACCCCAAAGTGGCGACGACCCTTTCTCAGCAGGGCGGGCTGAAGGCCGTGACCCTCGGCTCGAACCACATCACCGACCAGGGCCAATCGGGTGTACTTCAGACGCTCAGCTATCTCGATGCCGCCGGGATCAAGCACACAGGCGCCGGCGCTACCCTGGCGGACGCCCTGGCGCCGGCCGTCGTGGACGTTCGTGGCATCAAGTTCGCCTTCGTGGGCTGGGACGACATCAGCGGATCGGCCGCGGCAACGGCCACCAGACCGGGCGTCGCTCCCCTGACCGACGAAAACGTATGCAGCTCCATCAAGGCGGCGCGAGCGGTCGCAGACATCGTCATCGCGATGCCGCAATGGGGCTGGCCCGAATACCACGCCACGATCACCAAGACCCAGGAGACGCAGCGCGCCTTCTTCTACTCATGCGGCGCCGACGACATCCTGGGTAGCGGCACTCACTGGGCCTCGTGGGCGTCGATCCTGCCCGGCGCGAACGGCCCCCAGTTCGCGATTGGGAGCCACGGCAATTTCCTGTTCACCCAGACCTGGAGCCGCCAGACGATGGAGGGGGTCATCGTCGAGGCGACCTTCTACGGCACGAAGCTGGTCCAGTTCCGGCTGCACCCGTACGTGGTCGTCCAGGGCGCTCAACCGAACCTGCTCGACCCGACAACGGACGGGGCTTACGTGCTGAACCAGGTCTGGTCGGTCAGCGACGTGCGATAAATCGGGGAGACGGCTCCCTTGATCGCGCCCGATGGCCGGCCGGCAGGCCGAATGCCGGACACGTGTGACGGCGGCTGCAGCGCGCCCCTCCTGATTAACCCGGTCCGCCTATCCGCCTACCAGCCTCTGAATCACCTGGTGCAGTCGACCACGATGGTAGAGAACCTGGTCCTGGGTCTCTTCCTCGGGCACGATCTTGTTCTCCACCGGCACGATCTCGTCGACGTTGAGCGGCGGCATCTTCCACTCGTCGCCCGTCCCCGGCTCGCCCGGCCCCAGGTACAGGTTCTTGATGATGTTCATCGCGAACCCGTAGTCGCCGTCGTAGAGGACGATATCGACGTCCCGCCCCCGGTCTGCCAAGACCAAGCCCTCCGGCTGACACAATCCCCCGGCTCGACTCCCAACTGAAACTATCAGTTCGGTCAATTTGACACCGGCCCGTGAGGCCGCTACTGTCCCGAGCATCGCTATGGAACATACCTTCTTCTTTTACCGCAACCCGGCATGACCGTTCCCGGAGCCTAGGCCCGGGAACGCGGGTCGTGCCGGGTGCAAGCAGAGGCATCGCCTCTGCTTTTTTGTTGCCCCAGCAGGAGCCCGATTCCGGCAAGCCGGAGCAGCCCGGCAGGCCCCGCAGGAGGACCGCCAGATGATCATCGTTATGTCGATGGGAGCCACGGAGCAGGAAGCGACTAACGTCCGCGACCAGCTCCGCCAGTACGGCTTGACCCCCCATGACAACTACGGCACGCAGCGAGTCGTGATCGCGGTCCTCGGCGACGTGGCTCCGGTAAGGGACCTTCTCATGAGCAAGTTGTCCGTCATGCCGGGCGTGGAGTCGGTGACACCGATCACCCGCCCATACAAATTGACTTCTCGCGAATCGCACCCCGAGGACACGGTCATCGAGGTGTTGGGCACCAGAGTGGGCAACGGCAACCTGACGATCATGGCCGGCCCTTGCTCCATCGAGGGTCGCGAGATGATGATCGAGACGGCCAGGTCTGTTGCCAGGGCCGGCGCCACCATCCTGCGAGGGGGCGCCTTCAAGCCCCGCACCAGCCCGTACGCGTTCCAGGGCCTGGGCGTCGAAGGGCTGACCTACCTGGCCGAGGCGAGCAAGGAGACCGGCCTGCCGACCATCACCGAGGTCATGGAGCCTGGCCAGGTCGAGGTCGTGGCCAGGCACTCGGACATCCTCCAGGTCGGAACTCGGAACATGCAGAACTACTCGCTGCTGACGGCGGTCGGCAAGGCGGGCAGGCCAGTCATGCTCAAGCGTGGCTACGGCGCCACGATCGAGGAATGGCTCATGGCCGCCGAGTACATCGTCTCGTCGGGCAATCCCCACGTGATCCTGTGCGAGCGCGGCATCCGGACCTTCGAGACCTACACCCGCAACACGCTCGATCTGACGGCAGTGCCGCTCCTCCACCACCTGACCCACCTGCCGGTGGTCGTGGATCCGTCGCACGCGACCGGAAAGCGCTGGCTCGTCAAGCCGATGGCGCTGGCCGCGGTGGCCGCCGGCGCAGATGGGATCATGGTCGAGGTCCATCCAAACCCCGACGAGGCCAAATCCGACGGCGAGCAGTCGCTCACGTTCGACCAGTTCGCCGACATGGCCGGCGCCCTGAAGCAGATCCATGAAGTGGTCCGGACCCTCATCAAGGATCCCTTCCCCATGACCGGCCAGGCCAGGGTCGACGGCTCGAGCAAGCACTGATCCAATGACCCCGCCGCCGCTCCCCGGGGAGCCGTCCCGGTCCGTCCATCAAGCCGCGCGACTGCGCGGCGAGCCGAGGCTGCCCGGCGACAAGTCCATCTCGCATCGGGCTCTGATCCTGGCCGCCCTGGCCGAGGGCGAGGGCCTCGTCGGCGGCGCCGGCGACGGGCTGGACGTAAAGGCCACGGCCGGCGTCGTGGCCGCGCTCGGCGCAACCGTCGAGCGCGTGAGCGAGGACGGACTGAACGTCGACTACCGGGTCAGCTCGCCCGGCGCCGACGGCCTCCACGAACCGGAGGGCGTCCTCGACTGCCGCAACTCCGGCACGAGCTTGCGGCTGTGCTCCGGGATGCTGGCGGGCCTGCCCTTCTTCTCGGTCCTGGACGGCGATGCTTCGTTGCGGAGCCGTCCGGTGGCCCGTATCATCGAACCGCTGCGCTGTATGGGCGCGGCGCTGTACGCGCGTCGTTCCGATACCCTCCCACCGCTGGTCGTCATCGGTCGTCATGGGCTCCGCGCCATCGACTTCACGACCCGCGTACCAAGCGCCCAGGTCAAGTCGGCGATCCTGCTGGCGGGCTTGCGCGCGGAAGGGCGGACGACGGTGCGCGAGGCGGTGGCCACGCGAGACCATACCGAGCGGATGCTCCGGTCTCGCGGCATCGAGGTCCGGCGTGAGCCGGGGACGAGTTCGGGAGGCGGTTGGGTGGCCTGGACTCTTGAAGGTGGCGCGCGGCTTCGCGCCGTGGACGAGCGCGTCCCGGCCGATCCGTCGGCTGCGGCATTCTGGCTTGTCGCCGGCGCCATCCATCCGGACGCCGAGTTGACGCTGCGAGCGGTGGGAGTCAATCCAACGCGCCGCGCCGCGATCGACCTGTTGGCCCGTATGGGCGCCCGGATCGAGGAAACTGCGATCGGCGGCGACAGCGCGGACGAGACCGGTGCGGTGCACGCCGACGACGTGGGCGAACCGCTGGCCGACCTGTCGGTCCGTTCGAGCGAGCTCCGCGGCATCGAGGTCGTCCCGAGCGAGGTAGCCGAGGCGATCGACGAGATCCCGATCCTGTGCCTGGCCGCCACGCAGGCTCGTGGCAGGACCACGATCCGTGGCGCCGGGGAGCTTCGCAACAAGGAATCCGACCGCATCGCCGGCATCGCCGACGGACTGCGCGCCCTGGGGGCGAGCGTGGCGGTCGACGGCGACGACATCACGATCGAGGGCCCGACGAAGCTGGTCGGAGCCTCGACGCGCACCTACGACGACCACCGGCTGGCCATGACCTTCGCGGTCGCCGGCCTCATCGCCTCGGATTCGACCACGATCGACCGTGCCGACAGCACGGCCGTGTCTTACCCGAGCTTCTTCACCGAATTGGAAAGGCTGCGAGCATGACCAATCGAGTCGTCCTGATCGGCCACCCGGTCGCCCATTCCTTCTCGGGCGCGATGCAGCAGGCTGCCTTCGACGCCCTCGGGATCGACGCCCGGTACGAGCTCTGGGACCGCCGCCAGATCGATCTGGCCGATGCGATCGCCGAGCTGCGGGGCGACGATTTCCTCGGGGCGAACGTCACCATCCCGCACAAGGAGCATGTCGTCCCGCTCGTCGACCGCCTGACCGACGACGCGGCCGCGACCGGTGCCGTGAACGTCATCTCGCGCGAGGGCAAGAAGCTGATCGGTCACAACACGGACGTGGCCGGCTTTCGGGCCGCCCTCGACAAGGTGGTCGGCAAGCAGAAGATGCCCCGCCACGCCGTGGTGCTCGGCGCCGGCGGCGCCTCCCGCGCCGTCGTCTCGGCTCTCATCGGCGAGGGCTTCCAGCGCATCGTCATCTTCAACCGGCACCTCCACCGGGCCGAGGGGCTGGTCCGCCACTTCGGGCGCAGCGCCGCCCACATGGACCTGCGGGCCATGCCGTGGCACGAGTCGGTTCTGGAGGCCGAGCTGTCCAAGACCAAGGTCCTGGTCAACGCCACGGCCGTGGGCATGGCGCCGGGCGAGACGCCGGTCCCGGCCGAACTGCTGCCGCCGGACCTGTTCGTCATCGACCTGATCTACAACCCGCCGGTGACCCAGCTCCTCAAGGACGCGACCTCGGCCCGTGACACCGTTCTCGGTGGTGAGTTGATGCTGCTCGGGCAGGGTGCCCGCGCCTTCGAGCTGTGGACCGGCAAGCCGGCCCCTGTGGAAGTGATGCAGGCCGAGCTCGACCGGACCAGAGAGCACGGTCTGCGCCAGATCCCCGTCGACATGGGGCCGGGCGGAACGGCGGGCGGCTCCGGTGCGGTCGAAGGCACGGCCGGTGGCACCGCCGCCGGTCGGCCTGCCTAGATCGCCGGCAAATGGGCCACTTGCGCTTCCTGACCGCCGGCGAGTCGCACGGCCCCGCTCTGGCGGCCACGATCGAAGGTGTCCCAGCCGGCCTGCTGCTCACCGCGGATCAGATCGCGGTCGATCTGGCGCGCCGCCAGCGCGGCTACGGTCGCGGGGCCCGCAGCACTTCCATCGAACAGGATCGAGCCGAAATCCTGGCCGGCGTCCGCCACGGCCTCACGATCGGCTCGCCGATCCTGCTGCTGATCCGCAACCGCGACTGGGACAACTGGACGCGGGTCATGCAGGTCGAGCCACTGACCAAAGAAGAGGCCGCGGAGCTGGCGGCGATGGCGGAGGCGGGCGACAAGAAGGCGGCGCCCATCACGCACCTCCGCGCCGGCCACGCCGACCTCGCGGGTGCCGTCAAGTACGGCTTCGACGATGTCCGCAACGTCCTCGAGCGCGCCTCGGCGCGCGAGACGGCGGCCCGGGTTGCGGCCGGGGCCGTTGCCCGAGCGCTGCTGGCCCGCCTCGGCGTGGACGTGTGGTCGTTCACGGCCGAAGTAGGCGGAGTGGCCTACGGCCCGGAGGCCGCCGCTCGCCCACGCGCGGAAACGGAGGCAAGCCCGCTGCGCTGTCCCGACGCCGCGGCCGAAGAGCGCATGGTTGCCCGTATCGACGAGGCGCGCACGGCCGGCGACACCGTCGGAGGCGTAGTCCAAGTGGTGGCGACGGGTCTCCCGATCGGCCTCGGGAGCCACGTGCACTGGGACCGCCGCCTCGACGCGGCCCTGGCCGGCGCGGTCATGAGCATCCCCATCGTGAAGGGCGTGGAGTTCGGGCTCGGGTTCGAGCAGACCAGGCATCTAGGGTCGGCCGTGATGGACGTCATCGAGGGCCGGGACCCCGACGGCGCCTGGCGGCGGCACACGAACAACGCCGGCGGCCTGGAGGGAGGCATCTCCAACGGTCAACCCATCGTCCTGCGGGCCGCGGTGAAGCCGATCTCCACGCTCCCCCGTCCCCTCCCCTCGGCCGACCTCGTCAGCGGCGAACCCGTCGAGAAGGGCCACTACGAGCGCAGCGACATCTGCGTCGTGCCGGCGACAGGCGTGGTGGCCGAGGCGATGGTCTGCCTGACCCTCGCCGATTTCGTCCTGGACAAGTTCGGCGGCGACTCGATAGTGGAGACGGCAGACAACCTGGCCCGATACAGCGCCGCCGGCGCAGCGGGCGCAGACTCTCGTCGCCCGCGCCGCTCGGGCGGCGCCGCCCCGGCCGAGAGCGAGTAGATCGTGGATCTGGTCCTCGTCGGGTTGTCGGGCAGCGGCAAGAGCGCCGTCGGCAAGCGGCTCGCCCATCACAACGCCGCCGCCTTCGTCGATCTCGACGACCTGATCGAGCAGCAGGTCGGTAAGACCGTGCAGGCCATCTTCGCCGAGGGCGGCGAGGCCGCATTCCGGCGCTACGAACGGGCGGCCGTGATCTCGCTCGGACCGGCCGACCCGAAGCCCGAGCTGCGACGGGTCATCGCCACCGGCGGAGGAGCGGTCATCGACCCGCGCAATCGCTGGTTGCTGTACCGCGGCCGGTTCGCGGTCTGGCTGGACGGCGCGCCGGAGGTCCTGGCGAGCCGCCTCGCCCGCAGCGCAAACGTTCGGCCGCTCGTCGCCGGCGGAGACCCGATGGAGGCCCTCAAGAAGATGGCCGCCGACCGTCGACGCTTCTACGCGCCGGCCTTCCACGTCGGCGGTGCCCCCCACCTGGACGCCATCCTGCACACCCTCGAGAGCCGCCTCGGCGAGGGGCCCGGCCCGGCGGTGACGCTGCTTCGGGCCGATACCGCCATCGGGCGCGTCGAGATCGGCTACGGCAACGCCGCCGCGGCCATCGCCTCGGCCCTGAACCGTGGCGAGGCTCGAAGGGCCATCCTGCTCTCGGAGCCCGGCATCTGGGAGTTGGCCGGCGAGGGCATCCGCGCCGCCCTGGAGGCGGGCGGCCTCGAAGCGGAACTGGTGCTCCTACCGCGCGGCGAGGCTGCCAAGCGTATGAGCGTGGTCGAGGAAACCTGCCGGGCTCTGGCGCGGCTGCACGTTGACCGCAGGGAGACGCTCGTAGCAATCGGCGGCGGGGCGCTCACGGACGCAGCCGGCTTCGTCGCCGCCACCTACCTGCGGGGCGTGGCCATCGTCAACGTGCCGACGACCCTCGTCGGTCAGATCGACGCGGCCCTCGGCGGTAAGACGGCCGTCGACATCCCCGAGGGCAAGAACCTCGTCGGCGCGTTCCACCAGCCGGCCGCCTTCATCGCGGACGTGTTGTTCAACGCCACTCTTCCGGCTCGCGAACGGCGGGCGGCTCTCGGGGAAGTGGTAAAGATGGCGGTCCTCGGCGACGGGCGGCTCCTCGAACTGGTCGAGGATGACGGTGAGGCGTTCGCGTCCGGCGACTCGGCGCCGATCGAGTCGGGCGCGGTCGCGGAGATGGTCGAGCGTTGCGCCTGGGCCAAGGTCGAAGTCGTGACGGCCGATGCCCGAGAGGCCGGCGTGCGCATGACGCTGAACCTGGGCCACACCATCGGCCACGGCATCGAGGCGGCGGCCGGATACGAGTCCATCCTCCACGGCGAGGCCGTGGCGTACGGCCTGCGTGGCGCCTTCGCGATCGCTTTGGCGATGGGCCTCACTACGGCCGCTCGAGCCGACCGTGTCAATCTCCTGCTCGATCGGCTCGGCCTGGGCGTCGAGCCGCCGGCGGTCACCCGCGAGGACGTGTTGGCGCACATGGCTACCGACAAGAAGCACGCCTCGGGCCGCCTCAACTGGGTCCTGCCGACCGAGTCGGGCGTGGTCATCCGGTCGGACGTTCCGGACGACGCGATCGAGGCGGGGCTCGCGGCGGCGTTGCGCGTCGCGCCGAGAGGCGCCCGGGGGTCGATTCCGTCCCATCGATCGGAGGCAGGGGTTTCATGACCCGCGTACTCGTCATCAACGGCCCCAACCTCAACCTGCTCGGCATCCGCGAGCCGGAGATCTACGGCCACACGACTCTGGCCGAGATTGAAGAGCGCCTCAGGGTCAGGGCGGCCGAACTCGGCCTCGAGCTCGACTGCTTCCAATCCAACCACGAAGGCGCCTTGATCGACCGACTGCACCAGCGCGACTTCGACTGGGCGATCATCAACGCCGGCGGGCTGACTCACACGAGTGTCTCGCTCCGGGACGCCCTGAAGGGGATCGGCCGGCCGTTCGTGGAGGTCCACATCTCCGACCCGGGCGAGCGCGAGGAATTCCGGCGGGTGAACTACCTCCACGACATCGCCCAGGAGCGCATCGTCGGCAAGGGCGTCGCCGGGTACAACATGGCCCTGGATCTGATCGCGAAACGGACCGGGGCGGGGCGCGCGCGATGACCGACGACCTGGACGCGCTCCGCTCCGAGATCGACGCCGTCGACCGTGAGATCGTCGGCCTGCTCAACCGTCGGGCCCAGCTCGGGCTGGCGGCCGGCAAGGCCAAGATCCAGACCGGCCGCCCGATCACCGACTCGGAGCGCGAGCGCGAGGTTCTGGTTCGAGTGGCGATGGCCAACGGCGGCCCGCTGCCGCAGGACGCGCTGCTGGCGCTTTACCGCCTGCTGATCGAGACTATCAAGCGTCTCGAAGAGATCGAGAAGTCCGGCTCCGGGCCCGCCTAGCTGCGAGGCAAACGATCGATGGACAAAGCCCAACCTGCTCGCCGAAGTGCGCGCAGCTACACCCTGGCCGCCATGCTGGGCCTGTTCGTGGTGGCTGTTCTCCTTGCCCTCGCCAGCAGGGTGCTTCCCGGCGGCATCTCTCGGCTCGCGCAGCGCGGTCTGCGCGGCGGCGACCGGAGTGATCCCGGCGGAGTCTGAGCGGGGTGGCTCGGGGCGGATCGGGGCGGATCGGGGCGGATCGGGGCGGATCGGGGCGGATCGGGGCGGATCGCGACCTCACGGCCCTTTCGGTACGAAACTTCCGACCGATCTCGGATAAGGAAAGGGGGCCATCCCTCCGACACCTGAGGTGAATGAGAAACACCCAGGCTGCCAAGAGGGAAACCAATTCGGTCTGGGCCTACGTGGAGCCGCGCCTGCGACCCTTGTGGAAGCGTGTGGCAACCACCGCGCCCAGGCCGGATATTGTCGTGCTGGCCGCGTGCCTCTGGCTGGCCCTTTACCTCATAAGCGTCGGCGGCGGACGAGCCGCCCACGGAAACTCACCCATCTCCGGTTTGTGGCTCATCCCGACCGGCCTGGGCATCGCCTTCGTGGCCAAGTCTCTGGGACGGGACAAGCGCCTCTCGGACAGTGACGAGCTGCCGTGGCGGTTGATCATGTGCGCCGGCCTGGCTATGCCGTTGGTCGATGCCGCCTCCCTGATCACCACCCCGCCCTGGGCCGCGATCAAGACCTTCACCGCTCTGGGCGGCCTGGTTCCTCCGATCCTGGTCGGCGCAGCCGTCCTGCTATTCCGACCCGCGCGGGACGTGCCGACGAGGAAGCTCGGCCAGTACCTCGTCGATCACGCCGCCGTGGCGGTGGTCGCGGGGCTATCGCTCTGGTTCCTCGTATTCGACGCCCTGCCGCCCGCCGCCGGGCACGACGTCCTTTCGAGAACCGCTTGCGGCGTGTCGGCAATCGCCGCGATCGCGGTTCTTGCCCGGATTGCCCTCCGCCCCACGGAAGGCCTGTCGCCTCGAGCGGCCACGATCATCGTCCTCGGCGGCGCCGCGGCGATCATGGGATCCGTGGTCACGAGCGGCCTGGGGCCGCCAAGCGACTCCGATGCCACCGTCGGTCAGATTTCGTTCGCCCTCTTCCGGTTCGCCCTGCTGGTCGGCGGGCGCATGGAGATGCAGGCCCGCCGACGGCACGCCGACCTGCTCCGCGAGCACGGCCCGAGCCCGCTTTTCTACGCCTGCATGGTCATCGCCTGCCTGCCCCTGGGTCTGCTGGTGGTAGACATGGGGACGCGCTACGTCGTCATCGTCGCCAGCTGCATCGCCCTGAGCGGCCTCGTCGTGGTCCGCCAGCTGATGACGGTTCGCGAAGCCATCCAGGCCGATCAGGCCCGCCGCAAGACCGAGGCCCGTTTCGGCTGGCTCGTACGCAACTCCTCCGACTTCATCATGGCCGTCGACGCCGACGGCACGATCGACTATGTCAGCCCCTCGGTCGAGCGGCTGCTCCGATCGCCTTCGGGGGAGTTGCTTGGGTCGCCGCTGACCGACCTGTCGCATCCGGACGACGTCGCCGAGCTTGGCTCGCTGATCGATCGGGCGATGGCGTCGCCGGGAACGAGGGTTGCCGGCGAATGGCGGATCCGCCAGTCGGACGGGACCTGGCTACCCGTCGAAACCGTCGCCAGCAGTGGTTCGGGCGATTTCGACACCACCGGCGTGGTTCTCAACACCCGCGACCTCCAGGAGCGCAAGGCCCTCGAACAGAAGCTGACCTTCCAGGCCTTCCACGACCCGCTGACCCGGCTGGCCAATCGCAGCCTCTTCCGCGAGCGGGTCGAGCACGCACTGGACCGCCGCAGCCCGAGCGACGTGGCCGTGCTATTCATCGACCTGGACAACTTCAAGACGATCAACGACAGCATGGGCCACGCGGCCGGAGACCACGTCCTGGTCGAGACGGCCCATCGCGTCCGATCGAGCCTGCGCTCCGAGGACACGGCCAGCCGACTCGGCGGCGACGAATTCGCGGTTCTGCTGGAGGACGCCGACGTAACCACGGCGGCCCGCGTCGCCGAACGGATTCGGGTCGCGCTTGGGACGCCGTTCTGGGTCCTCGGCCAGGAGGTCTACATCAGCGCCAGCATCGGCATCGCCGTGCGGCGGGAGGGCGACACCGCCGGTGAGCTGCTGCGAAACGCGGACGTGGCGATGTACACGGCCAAGTCGAAGGGAAAGGCCCGCTTCGAGATCTTCGAGCCGGCGATGCACGACGCGGTCGTGGCGCGGCTGGGCATGGAGGCCGAGCTCCGTCGGGCGATCGAGCGCCAGGAGTTCGTCGTCCACTACCAGCCCATCGTGCGCCTGGAGACAGGCGAGGTCATCGGCGCCGAGGCGCTCGTTCGCTGGCAGCACCCCACGCGCGGCATGGTGCCGCCGCTCGACTTCATCCCGCTGGCCGAGGAGACCGGCCTGATCATTCCGCTCGGCAGCTGGATCCTGCGCCAGGCCTGCCGCCAGCTCGCGGAATGGCAGCGGCTGCGCGGCGGTGGCGAGCCGTTCGTCATGAACGTGAACCTGTCGAGCCGCCAGCTCGTTCGCGACGTGATCGCCGATGAGGTGGCCGCCGCCGTCGACGAGTCGGGCATCCGGGCGAGCTGGCTCGTTCTCGAGGTGACGGAAACCGTCCTCATGGCCGATCCGGTGGTCGCGGCTGCGGCCCTCGGGCACATCCGCGACCTGGGGGTCCGGGTCGCCCTCGACGACTTCGGCTCCGGCTACTCATCGCTCAGCCATCTGCGGCGCTTCCCGATCGACATCGTCAAGATCGACAAGTCGTTCGTGGACGACGTGGCCAGCGAGGGGATGGAGTCGGCCATCGCCCGCGGCATCATCGAGCTGGGCAAGGCGATGCGCATCCAGACCGTGGCCGAGGGCATCGAGGTCGACGCGCAAGCGGAGGCGCTACGAAACCTGGGCTGCGAACTGGGCCAGGGCTACTTCTTCGCCAGGCCGCTGGCGGCCGAGGCCTGGGGCGGACTGCTGCGCACCGACCTTGTGGCCGGCGGCGCGGGCATGGCTGACGGTGTGGCCGCCGCCTCAGACGAGCCGGGGGTCGACGCCAACGGCCTTCCGACGGGGCTGCTGGACACCGGCCGCGCTGCGGCGGCAAAGCGCCGCCATCGCCGCGCGGCCGCGTAGGAGCTGGCCGGGCCGGGGCCGCCGTGCCGCCGCCTGGGGGTCGGGGCC
>PMKV01000135.1 GCA_003157875.1 Chloroflexota bacterium | reverse complement strand
GGCGAAGATCGCCAGGAACTTGACCCGCTCGAGCAGGGGGTTCCGCTCGTCGCCGGCTTCGTGCAGCACGCGGTACTGGAACTCCAGCGAACTGAGCTCGCGGTTGATGTACGGGAACGCCGAACCGGCGTCGCCCGGGGACGACGCCGTCCTGGTGGTGGACTTGCGAATGATCGCGGTCACGTGCTCTGGCTGCGCCTCGATGTTCTCGCACTCAGCCGCCGGTTAGTGCATCGGCCCATTCTCGACAGTCGGCGCAAGTTAGCAAGGGGCAGGCCCCTCGGTCCATGGGCCGATCCCGGGCGCCTCGCGCTCGGATTCGCGCGGCTCGGCTAGCCCTCGGCCCGGTAGCGGCGTTCGCCGGTCCGTGGATCTTCGTAGACACGCATCAAGTGGCGACTGGTGGGGTCGACGAATACCTCGGTCGTGGGTGCGAATCGCGGCTCGATGAAGCCGTCCTCGCCGCCGCCGGGACCCGGCTCGTCGTGGCTTCGTTCCGCGGCCTCCGACCGGTATCCCGACCGTTGGAGCACCACCACGACCATGATCCCGGCCCCGAGGCCAATGCCCCAGATCCCCGCGATCGTGGCGGTGCCGCCAACGCCGATATCGACCAATCCGCCCAGGAATATGAACGCCCCGACTGCGAAGGCGACTACCCGAACCCATTGATGGAGCATCGGAGATCCGTACCTATTCTCCGACGGGGCGTCCCGCGGCGGCGTCCGGCACGACCACGACCGCGGTCCCGTAGGCCACGATCTCGGACATCGTCGTACCGATCTCGGACGAATCGAAGCGCATGGAGATGACCGCGTTGGCCTGCATCGTGGTGGCGTTCTGAACCATCCTGTCGAGGGCCTGCCGCCGCGTGTTCTCGAGCAGCTCGGTGTATTCGTGGATCTCGCCGCCGACGATCGAGCGCAGGCTGGCGGCGAAGTTGCCGGCGAAGCCGCGGCTTCGCACCACCAGGCCGAAGACCTGGCCCTTGACCTCCACGACTCGGTATCCGGCGAGATATGGCGTTGTTGCGACGATCACTGGATCTCCTTCTGTGGCTGGCTACTAATTGCTGGTTCGTGTCGATCAGATTGTCTGCCCCCGCGGTTCGAATCGGATCGGTCGTTGGGACGAGTGCCGCCTCGTCCGGAAGGCCGAATGGCGCCGGCTATCCGGCGCCCCGATCCGTGGCGCAGATCGCGCACGGGCAATTCTCCCGAAGCGCCTCGTACGTGTAGTAGCCCGTGTCGTGGCCGTCGGCCCACGTCGGCGCCAGGGCATACTGGCCGACGAGTCGCATGTCGACGATCTGGGTCTGGATGGAGGTCAGGGCGGGGTTCGTGTCCAGCCAGCCGGGCCGGCCGGCTTCGCCCTGGCAGTAGGCGCACGGACAAAGCAGCCGCAGCGTGGTTGCGTCGAATTCGCTGTGGTGTCCGTCGGCCCAGTCGACGCTCACCAGGCCGGCCTGCCGGTCGGCCTTGATTGCCGTGGGCTGGTTTGCGGGGCTCGTGGTCATGCCTCATTCTAGAGTCGGCGTCGGGGCGGACGCCCACGGCGTCATGAACGAGCAGCGGACCCGGCTCGATGTGGTGGGTTCTCATGACCGCTGCCCCGAATGGCACAATGGCGCCGTCACGACCGATTGCCGACCTCTCCGAGATTGCCGCACAGCTGACCGCCGACTCCGTCCTCGAAAGGCTCGGCGCGGATCAGTCGCTTGGCCTCACATCAAGAGAGACTTCGGCCCGGCTGGCGGAGTTCGGTTCAAATGAGCTGGAGCCCTCTCAGAAGACTTCGCTACTGCGGCTCTTCTGGGATGGCGCTCGTGAGCCGTTCGTCGTCCTGCTCTTCATCGCCGGCTGCCTGGCCATCGCCCTCAACGAGGTACGAGACGGTCTGCTGGTCCTGGTGATCCTGGCCGCGATCGTCGGCGCAGGCGTGATCACCGAGTACCGTGGCGAGAAGGCGCTCGAAGCCCTGCGCGACGCCGCGGCGCCGCTCGCGCGAGTCCGGCGAGACGGGGCCGTCGTGGAGGTGCCGACCCGGGACCTCGTGCCGGGCGACATCGTCCTGCTGCGAACCGGCGACGTGGTCCCGGCCGACCTGCGGCTGATCCGTGCCGATGCCCTGGCATTCGACCGCAGCGTGCTCACCGGCGAGTCGCTGCCGCAAGCGGCCTCGGTCGAGCCCGACGCCGAGGGAGTGGCCCTTGCGGAACGGCGATCCATCGCCTTCGGCGGCACGGCCGTGGTATCGGGGCGCGGAGAGGGCGTGACCGTTGCCACTGGATTGCGGACAGAATTCGGGCGCATCTCGAAGGCCCTGGCGGGCCGCGAACGGCGCCGCTCTCCGCTGCAACGGGAACTCGATCGCCTGGTCCGCATCCTGCTGGTCGTCGCGATCGGCCTGATTGCCATCGTCGTCGGTCTCGGGTTTCTGAGGGGCCAGGAGGCCGGTAAGAACCTGCTGGCCGGGGTATCGGCGGCGATCGCGGCGATCCCGGAGGAGCCGCCGGCCCTGGTGGCGGTGGTGCTCGGACTGGGCGCCTACCGGCTGCTGCGGATGAAGGTGCTGGTCAGGCGGCTATCGGCCCAGGAGACGTTAGGTTCGGTCGACCTGATCGTCACCGACAAGACCGGCACGCTCACCGAAAACCGGCTGGCATTGACCTCCATCCGAACCCCGGCGGGCGTCGTCGAGGACCAGGCCGCGGTCGTCGAGCTGGCCACTCTCGCCGTCCGGGCCGAGGAGGACGCGTGGAGCGTAGTCACGGGCAACAAGCCGGGCTCGTTCAGCCGCTCCCTCTTCAGCTTCCTCTCCGAGCAGGCGGTCGTCCTGGAGCTCGATCCGGCCGACCTCCTCGAGGCCGAGCCCGTCAGCGACGATCGGCCCTATTCGCGGACGCGGGCCAGAAGGCCGGTGGCCGGCGGCGGAGCGGGCGGTGCCGTCCCCGGCGGGGCGGTCGAGGAACTGGCCCTCGGCGCGCCCGAGGCTGTGCTCGAGATGTGTTCGGGTCTTGCCCCGGCCGAACGCGAGGCGTGGCTGGAGCTCATCGAGAACCGCGCGGAAGCCGGTGAAAGACTTCTCTTGCTGGCTCGCTGCCTGGATGACGTGGCCTGGCTGCCTCTCGGCGTTCTCGCCTTCGCGGACCGCATTCGGGCCGGTATCCGCGAGGCTATGGTCCTGGCGGCCGCGGCCGGTATCCACACTCTGGTGGTGACCGGCGACCACCCGACGACGGCGGCGACCATCGCGGCCGAAGCGGGCCTTCCAAACGCCCACGTCGTGACCGGCCCGGAGCTTGCGGCCTGGGATGATGCCCGCCTCGCCGACGAGCTTCCGCGGCTGCACGTCGTGGCGCGGGCCATTCCGGAGCAGAAGTTGCGCATCGTCGACGTTGCGCGAGCCGCCAACCGCACCGTTGCCGTCACCGGCGACGGCGTGAACGACGCCCCGGCGCTTCACCACGCCGACGTGGCCGTGGCGATGGGGAGCGGCACGGCCGTGGCCCGCGAAGCATCGGATCTGGTCCTGGGCGACGACTCGTTCGTGACCCTGATGCACGGCCTCCGCGAGGGCCGCCGGTTGGTGGCCAACGTGCAGAAGGGCCTCGTCTTCCTGGTATCGACGCACGTGGCGATGCTGGGCTTCATCTTGATGGCGACGATCGCCGGCTTCGGTCAGCCGCTCCTGCCGATCCAGATTCTGTGGCTGGAGGTATTCATCGACCTGCTCACCGCCGTCTCGTTCGAGGGCGAGGCGGAGGAGCCGGGGGCCATGCAGCGCCCGCCGCGGCCGCGGACGCGCCCGCTGCTCGACTGGGGAATCCTGGCGCGAATCTGCCTGGCCGGTGGCTTCAGCGCTTTCGCGGCGCTGGTGTTGATCGAGCAGCACAGTCCGGACTTCACCCACGCCCGCTGGCTGGCGTACACCGCACTCGTGGTCGGGCAGGTCGTTCGAGCCAACGCCAATCGGAGCCTGGCGTATCCGGTTCTGCTGCGCCGCCCCAATCCGCTGCTGCTCGCCGGAGGCCTCGTGTGCCTCCTCGTCCAGATCGTGATTCCGTTCGTTCCGCCGCTCCAGGAGGCCTTTCAGGCCACGCCGCTGGACGCCTCCGACTGGTGGTTGGTGGCGCTCGTGGCTCTTGCGCCGGCGGTCGTCGCGGAGATCTACCGGGCGGTACGCCACCGGCCCTGGGTCGCCTGACCGGGCGGGTCGACGGAGCCTCTGTAAAGCTGACTTGACAAGTGGTTCCTGTCAAGCTAACTTGACAGCCATGCAGAACGACGTCCGGAAGCTACGGGAGGATCGAGCCCTCAGCCAGGGCGATCTGGCCAAGCATCTGAGCGTCTCGCGCCAGACGGTGAACGCCATCGAGACGGGGCGATACCTGCCGTCGCTGCCCCTGGCACTGGCCATCGGGCGGTTCTTCGGAAAGGCGGTTGAGGAGGTCTTCCATGTCGACGGGTAGGTGGTACTCGGTGGATCGGTGGTTCACGCCTGAGCGGGGCTGGGCCATAACCGCGCTGAAGGTCGGCGTGATCGTTGTCGTGATGCTGGTGTGGCACGCCTTCTTCTTGTTCGCGCTGATCGTTATGTCATTGGTGGGGTTGCGCGCGCTCATGCCCAAGAGCGAAACGGTGAGCGTGCTGTTGGGCGTGCCGGTCGACGAGCGCTGGGAGTCCATCAGCACTCGGGCTTGGGCTCTGGCCGGTCAGGTCGTGTTCGTCGGCGTGCTGACCACGCTCGTAGCAATGCAGATCTGGCAAACGCAGGGCTGGGGCGGCGATTCCACTCCGTATGCCTTGGCCGGCGCGGCGCTCGCCATCGCCTATCTCGGCGGGATCATCTGGTACAGGTGGCGACAGTGATCGCCCACGAAGGAGAACCGGTGATGTCGGTAAGCAGCAGGTTCTTCGGAAAGGCGGTCGAGGAGGTGTTCCATGTCGACGACCATGAATAGTAGGTGGCTCGTGCCGGCCGTCGGGTTCGTCATCGGCGTGTTGATCGCCGCCGCGGAGCTCGGCCGGCAGGCGACGCCGTGGCAAGCGGGTTTGGCCTTCGCAATCGTCGCCGTCTATGCGCTCGGCCTGCGCTTCCTCCAGTCGAGGAGCGAGACGGCGAGCCTGCTGTCGGGCCTGCCCGTGGACGAGCGCTGGGAGTCGATCAATGCTCGGGCGCTGGCCCTCGCCGCCCAGATCGTCGCGATCGTCCTCCTGATTGCCTTCCTTGGCACCCAGTTCGCGGCAGGCGACGCCACGCCGTACGCCGCCCTCGGAGCGACATTCGCCGTCGCGTATATCGGCGGGATCATCTGGTACAGGTGGCGACCATGATCGCCCACGAAGGAGAGCTGGTGAATTCGGTGAGAAGCACTTTCGGCCGCTGGTGGCTGGTTCTATTCGGGGTCGCGCTCGGCGGCGTCATGGGTGCCGCGGATCTGGCCATGAACGGCTCGCCGAGCCGCGCCGTGACCGATCTGGCGATCCTCGGAGGATACACCGTCGTGCTGACCGTATTCCGCGGCCGGAGCGAGACGGCCAGCGTTCTCGCCGGCAATCCGGTTGACGAGCGCTGGCAGGCGATCAACCTGCACGCTCTGGCGGCGGCCGGGATGATCGGCGCGTTCGTCGCCCTGGGTGGCTTCATCGCGGCCGAGGCAACCGGCCACGATTGGTCCGGGTTCGCGATCGTGGCGGGCGCGATAGGCGCCGGCTATATCGGCGGAGTCTTCTGGTTCAGGTGGCGACTGTAGCCGGCCGGCGAGCAGAGCCCCCCGTTGTACGCTGTCCCCGGCATTCAGTCGCGGTCTTCATGCTCACAGGGAGATCAATGTCTCTGATCCTCGACTCGGTCTCCAAGCGCTTCGGTGAGGTCCAGGCGCTGGGCGATGTCTCGCTCGAAATCGAGCCCGGCCGGGTCTTCGGCTTCCTCGGTGCCAACGGCGCCGGCAAGACGACGGCCATGCGCATCGTCCTGGACATCCTGCGGGCCGACTCCGGAACGATTACATGGAACGGCACTCTCAACACCGACCTGCCGCGCGAGACCTGGGGATACCTGCCGGAGGAGCGCGGCCTGTACGCCAAGATGAACGTCCTGGAGCAGCTCGTCTTCTTCGCCCGGCTCCACGGCATCAAGGCGAAGGCCGCCGAGCGTGAGACCCGCGAATGGCTCGAACGCTTCCGTATCCCCGAATACGCCGACCGCCGCGCCGAGCAACTCTCGAAGGGCAATCAGCAGAAGATCCAGTTCATCGCGGCCATCATCCACGACCCCCAGGTCCTGCTCATGGACGAACCGTTCACCGGTCTCGATCCCGTCAATGCCGCCATCCTCAAGGAGGCCTTCGGAGAGATGAAGGATCGCGGCAAGACGCTCGTCTTCTCGACCCATCAGATGGAGACCGTCGAGGAGCTGTGCGAGTCGATCGCGATCCTGGATCGCGGCCGTGTCGTGGTAAGTGGCTCGGTGCGCGACGTCCGCCGCTCTACGGGTCGCCAGATGGTTCGTGTCGCGGTCGAGGGCGATCCGGAGATGGCGTGGCTCGACGGCGTCGACGGAGTGCGTGTCATTCGACGCGGCCAGGACTACGTCGAGGCGGAGGTGGCGCCGGGCCATGACCCGGGCGCGGTGCTTGCCACGGCGCTGGGCCGCGGCTGCGCCATCCGCCAATTCGAGATCGCCGAACCTTCGCTGGAGCAGATCTTCATCGAGCGCGTAGGCCAGATCGACACGACCGAGCGGACACTCGCCCCCAGGACGGTGACGGTATGAACGGCTGGCGAACGCTCTTCCCCAACGCCTGGTACGTGGCCGTCCGTGAGTACCGCGGTCGCGTCCGGAGCCGCAGCTTCCTTCTGGGAACGATCCTGCTCGCGGTGATCGCGTTCGCCGCGACGCAGCTGCCGGTCCTGATCGATTTCTCGATGAGCACCAGCCAGACGCGCGTCGCCGTCGTCGTCGAGGCGTCGGGCATGCCGTCGGACTCGCAGGCTCTACTCGACAGCCAGCTCAACCCGGGTTCAACGGATCCGGCCGCCCACAAGGGGTTCGTCCTGACGTGGTTGTCGGCGGCAGACGCGGCGGCCGCGCAGAAGGATCTGGAGAGCGGCAAGTACGAGGCTCTACTGATCGTGGCCCGCGATGCGGCGACGGCCGACCTCGCGTTCACCCTTCGGACCGACATTCCCCAGGACGGGGGAGCGGTGAAGACCATCTCCGGCGCTCTCGCCACGCTCGAAATCGAAGACCGGCTCTTCCGGGCCGGCACCTCGACCGCGGCGCTGCGGGCGCCTTTCTCGTTGACCCTGACTCCTGTCAGTGCCACCTCGGGCGCCACCAACAACCTGAGCCACGAGGTTTCGACGAATCTCTTCTCGACCGGGTTGATCGTGCTCATCTTCATGGCCATCGTCACCTATGGCGCGTGGGTGGCGACGAGCGTGGCCGAGGAGAAGGGTAGCCGGGTCATGGAGCTGATGCTCAACGCCACGACGCCGCTGCAGATGCTGGCGGGGAAGGTGATCGGCAACGGCGGCGCAGGGCTGACGCAATACGGAACCATCATGGCGGCCGTGATCGGCGGGCTGCTGGCCCAGGCCCCGATCCACAAGCTCGTCGTCGGTACTGAGTCGGCCAGCCAGTTCGGCGGCCTCGACCCGGTGGTGCTGGGTGCGTTCGTGGTGCTCTTCGTGCTCGGGTTCCTGCTGTACTCGCTGCTCTACGCCGCCCTCGGCTCGCTGGTAAGTCGCCAGGAGGACGTCCAGAGCGCCACCTCGCCGCTGATGATGCTGTGCTTCCTGGGCTACTTCGGGTCGATATTCGCCCTCCAGGCGATCGACGAAGTGGGCGTCAAGATCGCCTCGTTCATCCCGTTCTTCAGCCCGTACCTGATGCTGGCTCGAGTCTCCTCGGGCCACGTGGAGCCGTGGGAGTTCGCGCTTGCGGTGGCGCTGCTGGCGGCAAGCGTCGTGGTGGCGCTGTTCGTTGCCGCCCGGATCTACAGCGCCGGGGTCCTGCTCTACGGCCAGCGAGTCAGTCTCCGCGAGGTCCTCCGAGCGACCAGGGTCTCCCGCTGACGGCCCACTCGCTGAGTGGATCAGCCGGCGGGGCGCCCGCATCCTCGCCGCCTCTGGAGCGCGCTCTCGCGCGCTGTGTCGGCGGCGATCCTGCGGGACGGCCTGCCGGCTTCTACTCTGTCGGAGTGGCCCTGTCGTCGACACTCGTGGGCCACTCGGGGACGGCTCACTCCGTGGGGTTAGTCGTCGAGCGGCAGCCGCTGGATCAGAGCGAGGACTGGGCGGGACGGGGGAGCGGTGATCGTGTCGGGGACGGCGTGGAGAGGCATTTCGCCGGGTTGGGCGGCTATCCAGCGCCATAGCTCGCTGCGGCGGCCGGGGAGGTAGGGGCTGCGCAGATGACGAGCCATCACGCCGCGAAGGCCCTGCTGGGCTACGGCGAAGTAGAGGTCCATGCCGTCACGGACTACGCCCGGAAGCACGACCAGCTCGGGGCTCGAACGGACGATCCTGGCCAGGTGCTCGCGCCGTCGCAGCAGGGGCTGGGCGATGATCTGGCGACCGCCGGCCCATAACAGGTCGAAGGCGAGATAGACCGGGATCGTGCCGCCCACCCCGCCGTCGGCGACCCGCGCGACCAGCGCCTCTTCGTCCATCCGACCGACCTTGTCGGGGATCACGATCTCGCCGTCAAGGATGGCGGGCAGGTCGCCGACGAGATCCGGCAGCGTGGCGAGTTCGGGGAAGTACGACGCCAGGTCGTGGCCGTTCTCGTCGAGCAGGCGCAGGCGCGGGCCGCGAGCCGTTCGGTCGGAGTCGATGAAGGCCAGGGCCCGGCGGCCGCCCCAGCGCGGCTCGAAGACGTGCTCGTCCGAGTCGAAGGCGGCGTCGGCCGGTTTGGGCAGCATCGGCCGCAGCGACCGCGGCAGCCTGGCCACGTCGCCGGTCAGGCTCAGGTCGAGCTGGTCGGACACACCGCGATGGTACGCCCCTGGCGACGTCGACCCCCTCAGTACTTCTCGGGGACGAAGTGCTGGTGGGCCAGAGGCGGGCGAACGTAGCCTTTGTCGACCTGGCGTGGCGGCAGGACGACCTGGTCGGGGGTCGTGTCCTCGTAGGGGATCATGCTCAGGATGTGGGAGATGCAGTTGAGCCGGGCGCGCTCCTTGTCGTCGGCCTCGACTACCCACCACGGCGCCTCGGCCGTGTCGGTGGCCCTGAACATGGCGTCCTTGGCCTTCGAGTAGTCGACCCATTTCGACCGGGCGGTGACGTCCATGGGCGAGATCTTCCAGCGCTTGGTCGGCTGGGTCATTCGATCCTGGAAGCGCCGTTCCTGCTCGACGTCGCTGACCGAGAACCAGTATTTGAGCAGGATCACGCCGGAGCGGATGAGCATCCGCTCGAACTCCGGCGCCGTCCGCAGGAAGTCCTCGTATTCGGCCGGGGTGCAGAAGCCCATGACGTGCTCGACTCCGGCGCGGTTGTACCAGCTGCGGTCGAAGAGAACCCACTCGCCGGCCGCCGGCAGCTGGTCGACGTAGCGCTGGAAGTACCACTGCGACTTCTCGCGCTCGGTCGGGATGCCGAGGGCGCAGATGCGGGCGACGCGGGGATTGAGGCTCTGGGTGATGCGCTTGATGACGCCGCCTTTGCCTGCCGCGTCGCGACCCTCGAAGAGGCAGACGACCTTGAGGCCGCGAAACTTGATCCATTCCTGGAGCTTGACCAGCTCGACCTGGAGCCGGATCAACTCCGCGTTGTAGAACTTGGTATCGAGCCTGGGGCGGTGCTTCTGGACCAGGTCGCCGGTGGTGGGATCGAATGAGTCGCGGTGGGCGATCCGCCTGTCCTGGCGCCGCTCGGCCGGCGAGCGGACGACACGCTTCTCGCGATGAACGGCCTTTGCGGTCTCGGAACGGGCAACGTCGTTCTCGGCGGCGACGGTGGGTGGCGCCGCGGCGGAGGCCCGGGCCGGCGCTTTGGCCGGGGCCGGCGCTTTGGCCGGGGCCGGCGCTTTGCCGGTGGCTCGACCTTTTGTGCCCGTCTCGGAAGTCAGCTTGACGGCGTCGGCGTCTTTGCCGCCGTGGACGGTACGGCGCTTTTTGGCCATCTCAGCCTCCCTGGGCGTGGACGGTATGGCATGGCTGCGGGCCTTCGACTACGGAGGCCGCTACGGCGTGACCGTGAACGACACCTCGGCGAGCACCTTGCCTTGCGAGTCGACGACCTGGAGCTTGTGCGTGCCCTTGGTGAGGGTGCCGCTCGGGCCCTGGCATGCGCTCAGATTGGAGGGAGTGTCCTCGTGGAGCCACGTGCCGTCGGACTGTACAGTGAAGAAGTCGGACACCTTGACCGCCTGGCCCCAATCCGAGCCGTCGAACCGGCTCGTAACCATGTCAGACCCCTGAACCGTCGCCGGCAAGGTCACCTTGACGGTGACGGGGCCGGGTGAGGCGCAGTTCAGGCTGGTGGGGTCGAGGGCGTAGCTTCCCGGAACCGGGCCGCTGCTGGAACTCGAGTTCATGGCGACGAAACCAACGGCCACGATCAAGGCCACGATCACAACCGCGCCGGCGACTATCAGGGCCGGGTTGACTCGCGCTCTGGCGGGAGCCGCGGGCGCGGCGTAGCCCTGCCACGGTTGCTGTTGCGGGAACGGCTGCTGCGGGGCCTGTTGCGGCTCCGGGGCTTGCGGCTCAGCGGCTTGCGGCGGGGCGCTCCAGACGGGGGCCGGCGGTGGCGCGGCAGGCGGCGGCGGTGGCGCGGCAGGCGCCGGCGGTGCCGCATGTGGTTGACTAACCACGATCGCTTGCCCGCATTTGGCGCAGAAGGGCTGTCCAGGCGAGACGGCGTTGCCGCAGCGCGGGCAGTATCCGGAACCCATCGCCATCAGGTATTCCCTCCGCGTGGTCGTCGGCTCCGGCACTGGAGCGAGCCCGGCTTGCGCCGGAGCCCGTGGGCTCGGGGCCGGCCTGGGTCCGAGCCACTGCGCCCGAGTATCGTACCGCCACCGCCGCGCCATATCCATCCCGCGTCGCGCGCCGCCCCCGGCGGGCCGGTACCATGCCACCAACGAGCGTCGTTTCATCGGGCCGTGGCCCAGGGCGCGCTCGGAGCGGAGGAGATCGCATGCGGATGTGGGGCGGTCGATTCGAAGGCACCTCGGACGAGCGCATGGCGGAGTTCACGCGTTCGATCGATTTCGATCATGCCCTGGCCGTCGACGACATCGCCGGCTCGATCGCCCACGTTCACGGCCTGGGTCGAGCGGGCCTGCTGGCGCCCGACGAGGTCGAAAGCCTGGTCCGCGGGCTCGAAGGCCTGCGAGTCGAAGTCGAGGCCGGCAAGCTCGCCTGGGATCCTTCGCTCGAAGACGTTCACATGAACCTCGAGGCCGCCCTTCGCGATCGAATCGGGCCGGTCGCCGGGCGGCTGCACACCGGCCGATCGCGCAACGACCAGATCGCCACCGACATTCGGCTGTGGCTGCGGCGGACAATCGACGGCCTTGACGGGGCCATCGTCGAGATGGAGCGCGCATTGGTCGGGCTGGCCGATCGTGACGGCGCGGCAATCCTCCCGGGCATGACCCACATCCAGCCGGCCCAGCCGGTCCTCTTCGCCCACCATCTACTGGCCTACGTCGAGATGCTCGAGCGCGACCGAGGTCGATTGGCCGACTGCCGCCGCAGGGCCAACGTCTCGCCGCTCGGTTCGGGCGCGCTGGCCGGCGCGGGCTACCCGCTCGACCGCGAGGCGACCGCAGCGGAGATGGGGTTCGATGGCGTGACGGCCAACTCGCTCGACGGCGTGTCGGATCGCGACTTCGTGGTGGAAGCGCTGGCGGCCTTCGCGCTGTGCATGGTCCACCTCAGTCGCCTGGCTGAGGAGATCACGTGGTGGTCGAACCCCAGGTTTGGGTTCGTCCGCGCGGCCGACTCGTTCTCGACCGGTTCGTCGATGATGCCCAACAAGAAGAACCCCGATCCGGCCGAACTCGTCCGGGGCAAGACGGCGCGTGTCATCGGGGGGCTGACCGGGATGCTGACGCTGCTCAAGGGCCTGCCGCTGGCATATCAGAAGGACATGCAGGACGACAAGCCGGCGCTCTTCGACGCGGCGGCCACTCTCGAGGCGTCGTTGCTGGTCATGGCCGGCATGGTTGCGACGCTTACCGTGAACCGCGACCGCATGCGCTCGGCGGCAGGCGAGGGGTACACCACGGCCACGGCCGTGGCCGATGCCCTCGTCCGGCGGGGAGTGGCCTTCCGGGCCGCTCATCACATCGTCGGCGCGCTGGTCGCCGAAGCGGAGCGTGGCGCGATGACTCTCGACGCCGTCGACGACGCCATGATCGCCGCCGCGCTCGCCCCTTCCGACGACTCGATCGCGGTCGCGCTCGTCGGCGACGCCACCGTACCCGGGGAGCTGCGCGCGGCCGCCGGCCTCGAAGGCGCCATGGCCGGTTGCGACGTCATCGGCGGGACCGCGCCTCGGCGCGTGGCCGCCGCCCTGGCTGCGGCAAAGGCGCGGCTGGCGAGGTAGCCTGGTTCAGTCACCGCCGACTCAACGAGCCACCACCGCGCCTCCGCATCGGTGCGCCCAGCGTCCGCTCGGTTGCGCCGTGGCACGATCAGTGTCGCGGCACGGTGCCACGTACTGAACGGCAACCCGGGCGCCACCCGGCCGTGACCGAGGGGTCACTCGGCCGCTACTGATTCCTCCGATCCGCATCCCTACGCTACCGTGCGGGCAGGGCGCACCCTGTCCTTCTGGATGGAATCAGAAGAGGAGAACCGCAAGTGATTCTGACGGGCCACCCGATCGATACCGGCGACACGGCGTGGGTGCTGATGTCGATCGCCCTGGTCATGCTCATGACGCCCGGCCTCGCTCTCTTCTACGGCGGCCTCGTTCGCCGCAAGAACGTGCTCAGCACGATCATGCAGAGCATCTTCATCCTGGCCCTGGTGAGCGTGACCTGGGTCCTCTTCGGCTTCACGCTGGCGTTTGGCACGGACGTCAACGGCTGGGGCATCATCGGCGGCCTCGACTTCGTAGGCCTGCACGGCATCGGTAAGGACCCGATCTCCTACGCCCCGACGATCCCGGCCAGCGCCTACATGGCTTTCCAGATGATGTTCGCCATCAT
>PMKV01000179.1 GCA_003157875.1 Chloroflexota bacterium | reverse complement strand
GAACTGGAGGAAGTAGGGATAGCCTCCGGTCGCCTCGACGATTCTGACCGACCACCGAGGTCGCGAAACGCCGTGAGCTCCGCGACAGCGCGGCTGACGGGGCCCCCGTCGCCATGCGTCTCCTAGCGTAGGTATTGGACCGCTATCTCGGCGGGCACTCCGTCCCGCTGGCGAGGCCTGCGGCTGACGGCACTTCAGTTCGTCCGGACCGCCTTGATCCACACGGGAGGCAAGAGCCCCCAGCGTTCCTCGCTCATCACGGCCGCGACGAATTCGGCCGACGGCGACCACAAGATGAAGTCGGGGGGAGGTGCCGTATCGATCCGCGCACGACGATGACCCTTCCGTTCCGGCACGACCTTCTCGCACTCCGGGCAGACTGGGATAAGGAAGAGGCCACTGTACGCGACGTTCTTGGATTGAAATGCGAACTTGTAGTCCTCCAACGAGCCGGGGTCCGACTTGCCGCACACGCAGCAGCGGTCAGGGAACCGGGGGCGCTGCTCGCCCTTGATCGTCCACCCTACCTCCCACGTCAGCCCCGCGTCGATGGCCGCCTGCAGGTATGGCAGACGCGCCGCCGGGGAGCTGGCGTGGGCGGCGCCCATCTGGAGCCGTTTCAGGACCGGCGCCATCTTGTCATTTTGGATGGAGCTAGCCCGAAACGCATCGCGCAACGAGTCACTCGAGCGGAGCGCCTCGCTCTCAGATTCGGCCGCGCGGATCAGGCGAACGATCGCCTCGAAGATGTTCCCCCGCAGCACCGCGTCATCCTCGGCATCGCTCGCCAGCACTCCGTCGATAAGCTTCGCCCCGGCGCTCTCGGCCGCGAGCACGCCGACTGCCTGCGCGCGCACTCGAGGGTCGGCGTCGGTGAGGAGCGGAACAGCCCGCTTCATAATCTCTTTCATGGGCAGGACGTGCAGGCTGGACGCTGCAGAGGCTCGCGTTTCCGCCGAGGAAGAACGGAGTTCCCCGTCGAGGGCGTCGAGGTCTACCTTCGCACCGAAGCCTTGGTGCACGCCATACCAAGCGATAAACAACCCCAGCAACCAGAAGAACGCGATCATGATGATAAGAGGGAACTCCCCGCCACCGCCCTTGTTCACGAGGCCGGCGAGACTGGCGACAAGGAGGGCGAGCATGCCGGCCCCAAAGAGGAGAGAACACACCCCGAAGACGACGTAGAAGACTGGGCCTGCGCGAAACACGCGAATCGTTCCTGAGCGCTCAGATGCCACGATGAACCTCCATTAGGTCGGCGCCGTTGAGTATCGGTGTTCTGCTTGGTCCCCATGGATCAGAGACGCGTCGCAGATCTGCCTGTGGCCTGCGGGGTCGAGCGCTTCTCTGGCGACGTGGACTCCGCAACCATGGCCGTCTCGTCTTGGTCCGCGTGGATTCCTAGCCCTCGATCTGCTTCACTTCCTCCCTCCCGAGCGGGAACCTTGCTCACCTGGAATCGGCAAGACCCTTCTAACCCAGGCTTGCGCTCGCGCTGCCGCAACCAGGGCAATGGGTTTCATCAGAGCCCAAGCTCGTACCCTTAGTCTTGGCGCACGCTAGACAAAAGACAGCCGAGCACGTGTCACAGACGTATTTGGACGCCTGCATCTTCTCATTGGTTTGTTGCCATCCCCTCTGGAGGGCTGGTCCCCTGGCGTTCCCGAATCGCCTCTGGTGCTCCACCATGATCTCGTCAAGTCGCCGTACCTTTTGACCGCAATTGCCGCAGCGTTCCGCTGTCGCCTCGTTGGACTTCCAGAATGGCACCCCAGCCTCATCGTCTCACTCTTCCTTCCCGACTTTCGGAATGAAACGGCCATCGTTGGGCTACAGCGGTCAGACCGTAGTCCACCTCGTTGACTCAAGCAGATCGGCCGCGAACTCTGCGCTCTTGAGGCGGATGCGCAGGCTGTCGATCGCGATCTTGAAGCCCGGCATTGGCTTGCGGGCGGACTTGCAGAACTGGCAGAGGGGAATACTCAGCTTGACCTGGTCGTACACCGAGGTGACTCCGGACAATACGCCGGTCGAGGTTGGAGCAGGCTTCCCACAGACGCAACACCTGTTTGGCCATCCAACGACCCCCGTGCGAGGCGATTCGAGCCATGGCATGTTGGTGCCCAACCTCTCCATCCGGAGGAGCAGGTCGCGACGGATCTCCGGTGTCTCAGCTTCGCGGACGGCACCGCTCAGCACAGGAACCATCCGGAGATCCAAGCCGCCCAGGACATTCTCCCTCCGCTCCAGCTCCTGATTGTCCTGAGCCAGGAGGTGAACCAACATCCGATGGCCACCTGGGGATTTGTGCAGAGCATTCATGGCCGTGCCTCTGATCTTGGGCACCCCGTCGGTGAGCATCGCGTATGCCAGGGGGGATGCTTCGGAACCAGAGAGCCAGGCGAGCCGATCGGTGCTCTTGAGGCGTACCGCTTGGTCTGGGGAAGTCAATCCCGCGCGGATCTCTGACGGGCTAACCCGTCTACCGAAGCCGTTGGCGCGGGCTCCCAGGAACGAGAGCAGACCTAGCCCCGCCACAACTACTGTGACCAACCAATCGAAACCAGACATCGCGTTGAGGCCGCGGCCTCCGGCCACGACACGCTGCTCGGCTAGCGAGTACTGCTGGTCGGAAACTACTGCCGCGAGAAAGAAGGCCGCGACAACTAGTAGGAGGCCGCCGAGCACTGCCATTGCGACGCCGGCAATTGGCCAAACTCGGATGGCGTCGTCAGACTTCGCCGTCATTAGCAACGCACCTCGCCCATCTCACGTGCCCCCGCGTATGGCCTGGCGCCCGTCCACTGCGCCGGAAGGAATCATACGCTCCTCCAACGCCCCGCCGCCGACCCCCGCTGCGCCTTAGCTCTGAAATGGCCACATGGTTACATTGGTTCTGGCTCTCCTCCTCGGTAGCCGCGCCAGCGGCCGACGCGAGGCGCCAACTCATGGTTTCTTCCTCATGCGGCATCCACCTAGATAAGGGAGCGTCGGCATCCAGCGATGGAGGAGCGGCTCAACAGGGCGCCACTGCTGCTCGGCGCGTCCGCTCGTTTGACGGTCGAGACCCGCGCTCGGCGCGTTCGCGACGCCGTTGACGTATCTGTTGGACATAGTCTCGACGGGAGGAGTCGACCGGTCTACGGCACGAGTGAGCCGTCCTCGGCCTCTCCACTGCCGGTCGCGAGCAATTACGGCCAGGCGCGAGAGCAGACCGGCGCAGATAACCACCGATGAGGCGGCTTGAGCAGCGAGCGGATCGACGCTGGTGAGAGCCCGGGGGCGAGCGGGTGGAGAACGGCGTCGAGCGAGTCTCAAAGCCGTTCGGCCGACCGAACAAGCCTCCAGCAGAGACGACTCTGGTCTTCAGCTACAGACGATCTGCTGGCGAGAGCTTCTTGGCCGCCGCGATCGCGCGCTCGGTAGCGGTGGATGCCGCATAGCGCTGCACCATCGTCCGCGACCGCCAGCCGGCGACGCGCATCAGGTCGGTCTCTTGCATGCCGGTGGGCTTGAAGCGCTCGAGCTGGTCGGCGATGAACGCCTCGACGTGCTCCCGGCGGATCTGATCGATCTCGACCGGCATGCCGGCGGCCGAGAGGAAGAGGATCAGGCGCGACGCGGCGTCGGTGTACGTCACGATGGTCTTGGGCGATAGATCGCCCCCTCGGCAGTGTCGAGCGAAGCTCGCGACGTCCTTGAGGAGCGGCGATGTTGTATGATCCGCCGCGCTGGCCGAGGATCCGCTCTGCGAGCGGTCAAGAAAACGCGCGAGAGACGAATTCGACCAGTTATGCGCTCTGATTGAGCGTGAATCGGTGGGGCTATAGCTCAGCTGG
>PMKV01000173.1 GCA_003157875.1 Chloroflexota bacterium | reverse complement strand
GCCCGCCGCGCCGCTCGCGCCAGCCGCGCCGCTCGCGCCGGCCGCGCCACTGCCGGAACCTCGAGTGGCACCGGTCACCCGCTGGAACGACACGTCGGTCCCGCAGCAAGCGCCAGACCCCGGGAGGGCGCCGACCGTCGGCGGATCGAGGCCGTGGATCACTCCTCGACAGACCACTGAGCGCGCATGGGATGACTCGCTGGCCAAAGGGTTTGAGCCATCGATCCAGTCCGGCGAGCCCGACTTCCGGGCGGCACGGGCCTCTCCCTCCGCGTACGCCCCGGCCGCCTACGATCCGGGCGTTCCCTACCAGCCCGCGGGCCGGCCGGAGGGGCCAATCGCGGGTACCGGCGGCGCGGCCCCCACCGCGGCCCGTCCGCAGCGACAGCTATACGTAGTGGGAGGGGTGCTGCTGATCGCCGCCTTTATCACCGGGGCCACCGTCCTGGCCCTGAGCAGCGCCGCGGGGGACGCGCCGGCGGCCACACAGGCCGTGCTCGGCGTCGCCGCGGGTCCATCCGGGCGCGCCGCTACTCGCCTGAGCACGTCGAGCCCGACCTCGCGTGCCGTCACCGTCTCGAGCGAGATCGCGCCCGATGCCGGCTCGACGGTCTTCACGGACGACTTCCACGATTCGAAATCGGGTTGGGCAACCACGACCTCGACCTCGATCGACTCCGGCATGACGTTCAGCTTCTCCGCGTCCGGCTACGTGATCGGCTCAACGGGCGGCGAGATCGAGCACCACGTTCTTTCGCCGTACCGCGACGCGCGGAGGCAACTGAGCATGGCACTGACGGCCACACAGATCGATGGACCGGTCGGTCTTGGATTCGGCGTCTCGTGCCGGCGCGGCCAGGGCGCCGCCCAGCTCACGTATTCGTTCCTCGTTCAGAACGACGGCGCCTATAGCGTGGAACGCATCGACGGCGATCGCTCGGATAGCCCGATCAAGGTGCTGCGGGCCGGAGTGGCTCCGATCGAGGCCGGGCCTTCTCCCATCACGGTCGTCGGGATGTGCGCCTCCTTCGAGGAGGGCGAGACGACCAGGCTGGTCTTCTTCGCCGAAGGTCAGAAGCTCATCGATCTCACGGACACCAGCGCGCAGAGCGATTCGGGCTGGTTGGGCGCCCTGGTCATGGTCAGCGGCAAGGGGCCATCGGTCATGACCGCCAAGCACTGGCAAGAGCGAGACCTCTCCGCGTAGACGTCATCGCGTAGACGGCTCCGGCGCTTCGTTGACGCTCGCCGACGAGTTGCTATACTCATTTCCGATGGTTTTGGTCGGAATTAGCCGGCGACCCCTGCCGCCCGACCACAGGACCGCGGGAGCGTCACCCTGGCAACACGGACCTACCACAGCACCGGCGCCGTTTCCTTCTCCACGAAGGGCGAGTACGGCGTGCGTCTGATGGCCCAGCTCGCGCGGCGCCACGGCACCGGGCCCGCCAGCCTGACCGAGATCGCCGAGCAGGAGGACCTGCCGCGGGCATACCTCGAGCAGCTGGTCATCAGCCTTCGCGACGCCGATCTCGTCCAGAGCACCCGCGGCGCGCACGGCGGCTACGAGCTGACCCGGCCGCCCGAGAAGATCGTCATGGGTGAGGTCCTTCGAGCCCTCGAAGGGCCGATCGCGCCGATGATCTGCGTCACGGACGATCCGAGCCACCTGACCTGCGAGCGCAGCGGCCACTGCACCGTCAACTTCATGTGGGTTCGAGTCAGGGACGCCATCGCCGGCGCCCTGGATTCGATGACACTGGCCGACCTCGTTCCGCCGCTCGCCCGCCTGAGCCCCGCCGGCCTGCCGGCTCTGGGCGTCATGGTCGACGGCGCGCCGTCCGGCAACGCGATTACCTGAGCCTCGCCGGCAGGAGCCTCGCCGGCAGGAGCCTCGCCGGCAGGAGCCTCGCCGGCAGGAGCCTCGCCGGCAGGAGCCTCGCCGGCAGGAGCCTCGCCGGCAGGAGCCTAGCCAACCGAGCGAGCAGCCACCCGCCTAAGGAGCAATCGAGTCACCGTGAGCGACCAAGACCTCGTCATCCACGACCTGCACGTCGCCCCTGCCGCGAAACCCGACCACGAGATCCTCAAGGGGATCGAGTTGACGGTTCGCAAGGGCGAGGTCCACGCCATCATGGGCCCCAACGGTTCCGGCAAGACAACTCTCGCCTACGCCCTGATGGGCCATCCGGCATATGTGATCAAGTCCGGTGAGGTCCTGTGGCAGGGCCACGATCTGCTGAAGATGTCGGCCGACAAGCGAGCGCGTCTCGGCATGTTCCTGGCCTTCCAGTACCCGATGGCCATTCCGGGCCTCTCGGTCGCAAGCTTCCTGCGGTCGGCCATCAATGCCCGCCGGGCCGGCCTGACCCCCGACCCCAATATCGACCCGACGGACGCCTTCAAAGGCGGCATCCCGATGGGCGAGTTCCGCAAGCTCGTCCGCGAGAAGATGGCCCTGCTCAAGATGGACGAGTCGATCGCCTCGCGCTACGTCAACGAGGGGTTCTCGGGCGGCGAGAAGAAGCGCCTCGAGATGCTCCAGATGGCGGTCCTGCAGCCCGAGATGGCAATCCTCGACGAGACCGACTCGGGGCTGGACATCGACGCCCTGCGCATCGTGGCCGAGGGCGTGAACGCCATGCTCAACCCGAACATGGGAGTGCTGCTGATCACTCACTACCAGCGTCTGCTCAACTACATCACGCCGGACTTCGTCCATGTTCTGGCGGCCGGACGGATCGTGACCAGCGGCGGGAAGGACCTGGCTTTGCGCCTCGAGGAAGAGGGCTACGCGCCGATCCTCGCCGAGGCGGGGCTCGAGGGCGTAGTCACCGACGAGGCTCCTGCGGGCGAGG
>PMKV01000154.1 GCA_003157875.1 Chloroflexota bacterium | reverse complement strand
GTCGTCGACGCCGTAGAGGAACGTGGCCGGCAGCCCCGCGCCCAGCAGCGCGCGATGGATCGCGTCGTGGAGCACGACGCCGCGCAGTGAGCCTACGTGCACCGTCCCCGACGGCGACTTGGAGTCGTTGACAACCTGCGGCCCCGCCAGGGAGGCGGCCAGCTCGTCGGCCCAGTACATGACGGCCTGCTAGCTGATGTCGAGGATCTTGTAGGTGAAGTCACCGGCCGGGACGTGCACGACAACCGAGTCACCCTTGTGCTTGCCGAGCAGGGCCCTGCCAACCGGTGACTCGTTGGAGATCTTGCCGTCGCGCGGGCTGGCTTCGGTCGAGCCGACGATGGTGAAGACTTCCTTGCCGTCGGAGCCTTCGACCTTGACCGTCGAGCCGATCTGGACGTGGTCGGTGCCGTGGTGCTCGTCGATGATGGTGGCGTTCTTGACCAGAGCCTCGAGCCGCTGGATCTGACCCTCGACGAACGCTTGCTCGTTCTTGGCGTCTTCGTATTCCGCGTTCTCGGCCAGATCGCCGTGTTCCTTGGCGTCGTGGATTCTCTGCGCGATCTCCTGCCGCCGGATGCTGACGAGTTCTTCGAGGTCCGCCCGAAGCTTGGTCAGGCCCTCTTCCGACACGTACTGGGTCTTGTTGTTCACCGCCGGGAGGCTCCCGTTCTCGTGCGTCCGGCGCCAATCGGCCGAGCTCCGGCGCCTCGCGGCCCGGGATATGGAAAAGAACTCCAGGTGCACCGTCCTCGGTGTCCTGAAGTTCGGCCGGCGCGTATCCTAGCCGCCGCCTATGCGCGTGTCAAAGCAATTCGTGAGGCAGCCCATCCAACGCCGGCTCCGGGCCCGGTCCGCGGCCGCACGAGAACGGCGCCAGGCCCATCAACCTAGTCCATTCCGATGGGTCGGAAACCGCCGTATACACCAGAACGGAGGTCCCCACATGGGAGGGACGAATGTGGACTGGAATGCTGAAGTGGGCCTGACCATCATGCGCTCATACCAAGAAATCCCACCGGCCCCGTCTTCCGGCACTCCCCTCCTCCTCCCCGGAAGTCGGGGCCGGTCACTGTCCGCGGACAGGCGCGAGTGCCGGAACGGGTCGCCGGGCCGGCGGCCATGGGCCGTCAGCCGGCGACGAGCCAGCGAGCTGGCTTAGCGGCCTAGGGAGGCCAGCCTGCCGCGGATTCTCTGCATCGAGAGGCGGTCCCCAAAGGCGACAAAGACCGTGTCGTCGCCGGCAATGCTGCCGACCACCTCGGGCCAGCGGGTGCGGTCGAGCGCCGCGGCGATTGGATGGGCCGAGCCGGGCAGCGTCTTGAGAACGAGTATGAGCCCGGCCTCGCGTACCTCCACCGGAAGGTCGTGCATCAGCTGCCGGAGGCGCTCCTCGCCGGTGCTTTCGGCCTCGGTGACCCGGGCCGGCACGATGTAGGTCTGAACGCCACCCTGATTCGATTTGATGAGGCCCAGTTCGGCCACGTCACGGCTGATCGTCGCCTGGGTGGCCCGAAAACCTCGCTCCCGGAGAGCGCCGGCCAATTCCTGCTGAGTGCGGATCGGGCGCTGACCCAGCAGATCGCGAATCTCGCGCTGTCGAAGCTGCTTGATGACTTCCATCGGGGCGGCGCGCTCTCAGGCGCCGTGCGGCGAGAGCAGCACGATGACCACGACGACGGCGGCCACCACGCGATAGACGACGAAGGCGTTGACCGACTGGCGGCGAAGGAACGCCAGCAGGAACCGAATGGCCAGCAGGCCGGAGACGGCCGCGGCCACGAACCCGATCAGGATGACATTCAGCTCAGGGTTCGGGCCGGCTTCGTGGGTGAGGAACTTGCGGGCTTCCCACAGACCGGCGCCCCCGATCACGGGCGTCGCCATGAGGAAGCTGAAGCGGGCCGCCGCCTCGCGGTTGAGGCCCATGAAGAGTCCGGCGGAGATGCTGATCCCGGAACGACTGATGCCCGGCACCAGGGCGATGGTCTGGGCGACGCCGATTCCAAACGCCTCGCGGAAGGAGATGGAGTCCATTTCGCGTTCCTTGCTGCCCCACCGGTCGGCCAGCCACAGGATCGCGGCGCCTATGCACAACATCAGCGCGATGCGCGCCGGTTCACGCACCAGCTCCTCGAACTTCGACTCGAAGACCGGTCCCACGAGAACCGCCGGAATGGTCGCGACGACGAGCAGGAACGCCATCTTCCGGTCCGGATCGCCTTTGAACGAACGGTCCCGGATGGTGGCCAGTCCCGCCGGAATGAGCTTGACCCAGTCGCGCCAGAAGTACACCAGCAGGGCAAGCAACGTGCCCATGTGCAGGACGACGGTGAAGGCCACCGAATCGATGAACGGATCCTTCCACCCGAAGAGCCAGGGAACGAGGACCAGATGACCCGAGCTGGAGACGGGGATGAACTCGGTGAGACCCTGAACGAGCCCCATGACCAGCGCCTGGATTGACAGGTCCACTCGACATCTCCTCGGGTGCGGATGTGGCTCAGGGGCTCAAGTGTGAGCGAAAGTGCGCGAGCCGGCGATCCGAAGACCACCGGCTCGCAAGGCGAAACCTGCTAGCGGATGAAGAGCGGGGCCATCACGAGAGTGATGGTGGCGAGCAGCTTCACAAGGACATGCAGCGACGGGCCGGCGGTGTCCTTGAAGGGATCTCCGACGGTGTCGCCGACGACGCCAGCCTGGTGGGCCAGGGACTTCTTCCCGAGGACGTTGCCATTCTCGTCGAGAAGCTGGCCCGACTCGATGTACTTCTTGNNGTGCCGACCATCAGCATGCCGGCCACGGCTTCGTAGCCGAGCAGCAGGCCGACGATGATCGGGGTGGCGACGGCGACAACGCCGGGCAGCATCATCTCGCGGAGGGCGGCGCGGGTCGTGATGTCCACGACGCGCGCGTAGTCCGGCCGGCCGGTGTAGTCCATGATCCCCGGGATTTCGCGGAACTGGCGGCGGACTTCGNNCTGAAGAAGTAGACGAGCATCGCCGCGATCAAAGCCGCGACGAAGACGTTGACATCGGCCATGTTGACCGAGGTCATCAGGCCCTGGGCGGCGGTTCGGGTGCCGGCAGCGATCTGGCGACCGAGGATCAGATTGACCTTGTCGATGTAAGCCGAGAAGAGGAGGAAGGCGGCCAGGGAGGCCGACGCGATCGCGTAGCCCTTGGTCAGCGCCTTGGTCGTGTTGCCGACCGCGTCGAGGCGATCGGTGATATCACGGGCGCCGGCCTCGGCGCGGCTGAACTCGGCGATGCCACCGGCGTTGTCGGTGATGGGGCCGAAGGTGTCCATGGCCAGGACGTAGGCCGTGGTCATCAGCATGCCCATCGTCGCGACGGCGGTGCCGAAGACACCACCCACCGAACCCAGTCCGGAGTGCGCACCGAGCCAGTTGCTGGCCAGAAGGGCGACGCCGATGGTGATCGCCGTGACGGCAGTCGTCTCGAAGCCGACCGACATACCGGCGATGATGTTGGTGGCGGGGCCGGTCTTGGAAGCCTCCGCGATTTCGCGGACGGGGCGGAAGCTGCCGGCGGTGTAGTACTGGGTGATGTACACGAACGCGATGCTCGTGGCCAGGCCCACGACGCCGCAACCGAAGAAGAAGATCCAGGTCGGGATGTTGTGCGAGCCGGTGGCGCCGTTGGTATTCATCATCACGTAGGTGACGAACGCCAGCGAGATCGCGCTCAGGATCGTGGTGACCCAGTAGCCNNGCGGATGAAGAACATCGCGACGATAGTGGAGACGAGACCGAAGGCTCGAACGACGAGCGGGAAGAAGATCCAGGCGGTCGGGTTCGGCCAGTGGTTGGTGACGGCGATCGCGTAGACGCCGACTCCCAGGATCATCGCGCCGATGTTCTCGGCTGCGGTGGATTCGAAGAGGTCGGCACCGCGGCCGGCGCAGTCGCCGNNGCCTTGGTGTAGATACCACCGCCGAGCTGGGCGAAGAGAGCAACGAAGCTGGCGCCGAAGCCGTAGCCGACGATCAGAAACGGGGCGTCTTTCGTGCCGTTGGCGGTGTCGAGTCCGCCGTTGATCGCGAAGATCGACCAGACGCCGAGCAGCGACAAGGCGACGACGAGGAAGCCGGAGACCGCGCCACCGCGCATGGCCACCTGGACGGCTTCGACGAGGCTGCGGCGGGCGGCGGAGGCGACGCGGACGTTCGCCTTGACGCTGACGAGCATGCCGATNNCCGCAGGCCATCGAGCAGGCCGCGCCGATGAGGAAGGCGCCGCCGGTTCGAATACCGATGTCGATCCCGGTGTGCGAAGTGTCGGCGACGCTCGCGGTCTCGAGCAGCGAGATGATGGCGAAGATCACGACCGAGCCGGCCAGCGCGAGGCCGCCGATGGTCAGGTACTGACGCTTGATGAACGCGACCGCGCCCTCGTTGATCGTCGCGGAGACGTCCATCATCTCCTTGGTCCCGGTGTCTCGGGAGAGGACGTCACGGGCGAGGTAGATCGCGAACCCTACCGCGAGCAGACCCGCGATCGGGATGAACGCTTGGAGATAACTTGGGTCCATGGGAGGCTAGCGACTCCTTCTATCAGGGGCACAGGATGAGGGCGGCGGGACGGCGCGCCTGCGGGGGTGGGGCCCGGCTTCCAACCTTACATGCATACTCGGGCCTGGCGGAGTGTATCAACGGCCCAAAGGGGGGGTCAAACTGCGGAAAGTCCCTCGAGTATGCAGTCAAGGCCATCGAACCGGGGCGTTTGGTCCTGCCGGCCCGGGACGTTTGGCCCGGGTAGACTCCGCAGGGCCGACGCCGCGCTCGCCGCCCGACGGCCTCGGCCGGCTGACCGAGCCGCCACCGAACCGCGCTCGCCGTCCGACGGCCGAGGCGGAGCCGAGGCGACAACGTGCTAGCTTGCGCTGGCCCACGGCATCGGCCGGCTGACGGCGAGCGCTACGCGATCCAGCGGGGGGAGTAGCCGTCCAAGGATAGATTCGTCAGCCCTGTGCCGTCGACATTCACGACCCAGATTCCGAATGTGACGTCGGGCGATGTGGCACCGACTCGGGAGAAGACGACGGCAGACCCGTTCGGGGACGGCGACGGCGACGACTCGCTGTACGCGGCGTCGTCGGTTAGCGGCCTCGGCGACTCACCCTTAGCCGGGTCGATGACGAGGTGGAATGATCCATCGCTGGACCTGACGACCAGAGCCACACCGCCGCCGACCGCAGCCACATCGCTCGCGGCATCGCCTACCTTGGCCATGGCGCCGCTCAACGAGATCCGCCAGGACGCCCAGTTCAGGCCGTTGTCGTCGGAGCCCGCAAGATAGAAGGCCCCATCCGACTGCACCCAGACGGGCCGAGAGTTCCCCTTCAGGCCCAGCAGAAGCGGCTTCTTCGCTCCGGTCGTGTCCACAAGCTCCACCCCATCGTCGGCGCCGCGAACGACGAGCATCGTCGAGCCGTCCGCCGTCAGGGCCGCCCGCGGAGCCCAGTACGGCATTCCGGGATTTCCTGCCAGACCGTCGATGATCTGGGCGTTGGGGTCGGGTGCCCCGTCAGGTGTCAGTTGTCTCGTGTCCGCTCCGCTCACCAGCGCGTAGCGCCAGTAGCCCAGGTCCTTGCCGTTGCTGTCGCGCCGGGCAACGACCAATCCCGTTCCGTCCGGGGTGATGGTGGGCGCGTATTCGACGTTGCCGCCGGCGGTCAGGGTGGTGAGGTTCTGGCCGCTGAGCGACATCTTCTTCACCACGCCGCCCGTGCTGTAGGCAATCGTCAGACCGTCACCGCTGATGTCGTAGGCGCTGACGGGCGCCATTTCGGCCGTGACTTCGCGCTGGTTGGACCCGTCGGGGTTCATCAGCCACACGTTGTCGACGCCGCTTCGGGGCGAGATGAAAGCGATCTGATTCAGGGCGTTTACCGGCGGATCGCCGGTGATGAACGTCCAGGTCCTGCCCGAGGTGACCTGCCCGTCAATGCGCTTGACTGTCGGGCTGAGAGTGACGAAGTAGGTCGTGTGCGGTGCAAGCGGATTGTCGGGAGTGAAGACAATCGCGGTCGGTCCCGATGCGGTCGGGGTCGGGACTGCCGGCGCGGTCCCGGTCTGATTCCTGACAGGCGAGATCGCTCTGATCGTTCCGGAGACGGACGGCGAAACCTTGATGGCGCCGCCGATGGAGGATGGGTCGATCGGCTCGTTGAAGACCACGGCTATCGGGCTGTAGACGCTCGCGCCTGCCAGGCCGCCCGCCGGGATCAGCGACTCGACGTTCAATCCAACGCCGACCGTCTTGAAGCTCGAGACGTATTGGCCGAGCTTCGTGCCATCCGTATCCGCCGCCGGGTCGCCGATGGTGACCGTATAAGTCGTTCCGTAGTCCAGCGGGTTGCTCGGCTCGAGCGTCAGGAGTGGGCCGTTCCAGGATGCCTGGTAGGTGATCTCCGGTGAGATCGTCAGGCCCGCAATGACTTTCGGCGTATCCATGAGTCGGTCGAAGGTGATCTCGATCGGGGCGTCGACAGCGATCGAGACGGAGTCCCCGGCCGGGCTCATCGAGAGGACCTCCGGCCCGCCGACGGTCGCGAAGTCGAGGTCGCCGGTGCCGCCCTGGGGGTTGCCGGCGCGATCCTCGACGCCTGCCGCTATATGAACGTGGAACTTGCTCGACAGGGGCAACCTGGCCGAGGGCGTAAAGATCAGCTTCAGCCCCTGCCAGTAGAACGTGCCGGCGATGGGCACGATGCGGGGCGGCGCGGGGGTGGCCTGAGCGGATGGCGATGCCGACGCCGATGGCGTGGCCGTTGGGGCACTTGTCGGCGTGGCCGTTGGGCTGGCCGACGGCGAGGTCTCAGGCGAATCCTTCGGCGCACCGGGCGCAGTCGAGATCGATGGCGACCCCGAAGTCGAGGGCGTATCCGTGGCAAGAAGGGTTGCCGTGGGTACGAGTGTGGCCCGGATCGAGGGCACCGCGGATGCCGCCGGCGGGCTCGGTATCGACTCCGTCAGCGAGAAGGCATTCTCAGCGGTTTCGCGCCGGACCTCCTCGCTGAAGCTGACGTCGATGGACGTTAGCGGGACGGCCAGACCGCTGCTGGTCGTATTGCTGACGGTGATCTGGTAGGTCGGCGGGATCCGGTCGACCATGACGGCGTTGTACAGGACCCCTGCCAGAATGGCGAGCGCCGCCAGGACAGACAGTAGCCTGAGGAAGCGGCCGCTCTTCAGCCAGCCGAGTCGTTTCGGTAGTTCCACAGGGCACGACGATAGCACAGCCCCTATACTCCCGAGCTTGTGAGCCCTAGATCGCTCGGTTGCCTCTTCGAGCTGCTTGAAACGGTCCTGCTGACGCTGGTGATCTTCCTGGTCGCCCAGGCTTTCGTCGTTCAGCCGTATCAGGTACAGCAGCCATCCATGGAGAACACACTGATGCCGGATCAGTACGTTCTCGTGGACAAGCTCACGCACAACTTCGACGACTACCATCGGGGCGACATCGTCGTCTTCAACCCCCCTGCCGGTTGGGCCCAGGACGCCGCGGGAACACCGTTCGTCAAGCGGATCATCGGCGCCGGCGGGGACACCGTCGACATCCACGGCGGCCACGTCTACGTCAACGGGAATCAGCTTGCAGAGGCATACGTCTTCGAGGACCAGACGACCGACATGCCGGACAAGGGCAGCAAGACGTGGACGCTCCAGCCGGAACAGCTCTTCGTGATGGGCGACCACCGCCAGGAATCGCAAGATTCGCGCGACTTCGGACCCATCGAGAAGACGTCGGTGATCGGCCGAGCGTGGATCCGCTACTGGCCAATCAGCCAGTTCGGGGTCATACCGCAGGTCAAGCAGGTCGCTGCCCCGAGCGGTTCCGCGGTGCCATCGAAGGCCCCATGATCGGACTGCGCGACCTTCGGGCCGACGCCAATAGCGACTGATGATCGACCTGGCCCTGGTGGCCGCGTTGGTGTCAGCGATCGGGGCGCTGGCGGCCATCGCGGCCCGCGACCGCCGCCTCGTAGCGCTTGGGCTGCTGGTGGCCATGGTCTCTGCCCCGCTCGCCTCCTCGCCCGAACCGCAGACGCTGGTGATTGCCCTGAGGATCCTTGGGGCGCTCCTGGCCGCCTACATGCTCTGGGCGGCGGCCGGCGCTCGGTCGATAAGCAGCGAGGGTTCAGGCGTCGGCGCCGTCGCTGAAGTGGCGGCGATGGCGGCGGCGTTCGTCGTCGGATGGTTCGCGACGCCGGTAAGGCCGATGCTCGGACCGATTGCGGCTCAGGCCGCCGGAATGTCGCTCGTGGCGCTGGCCGTCGTGCCTCTGACCGGACGCAACGTGATGCGAGTGGGAACCGCGATAGCCCTCCTCGTTCTCGGTATCTCACTCCTGCTGCAGGCCTGGGTTGGGCCCCTTTCTTCGCTGCAGCAGATCGTGCTTATGGCCCTGCTGGTCGGAATCGTCGGGGCGACGAGTCTGCTCATGGCGCCGAGCGAACTGCCGGCGGCAAGCAGGCTCCGGGCGGCGGGGGCGATCGATCAGGCCGAGCGTGAGGACCGGGAGACCGAGCTCGTCGGGGATGCCGAGCCGGCACCGGACGACGGACCTGCCGGACCGTCGGCGCAGACTCCGGGCGCAGCGGCGTCCGACGCGGCCCAAGAGACGGCCGCGGACGGTCAAGCCGCCCCGAGCCCATCCGAAGCCGCGGTTCAGGCTGCAGTTCAGGCCGTGGTTCACCCACCGACTCGAGTCCGGTCGGCGACCATCAGAGCATCGAGCTCGAAGTCTCCCAGCGCCATCCGCCATAGCGCGCCGACGAGGCTACCAGAGGACGGCGCCGCGACCGACCCGCCGGCCTCGCCGCCGGTAGCCCCGCAGGTTTCGGCCCGAGCCCGGCGGCTGCGACCACGAGAGCCACGCCAATGAGCCTGCTCGTCTACCTGATCGCGTGCGGGACCGGTGCCCTTCTCGGTCTGGCGGTTCGACCCTCGAGTTCGGCCGGCAGGCTGGTCGGCCCCGCGAGCCTGCTCGTGGCATTCGCAGCGGCGCTCTTCATCGGACCCACCACCGAAATCTCGATCGGCGACACCGGCTTCCGCGGCAGCGCGTACTCCGGCTTCTTCCTCGCCTGCGCGGCGGGTTCGGGCCTGCTCCTGTGCGCGGTGGCGCTCGCATCGGATTGGCGCGACGACTTCGTCCCGGCAACCCTGGCCACGTTGGCCGGCGTGGCCGTGGCCATCACAGCCACGAGCTCGTTCGTTGCCCTCGGCGCGGGCGCCGCAGCGATGTCGGCCGGAGCGCTGGTCATCGCGCGCACGACTCCGAGCAGCCCCGAAGAAGATGGTCGTCTGGCCGAGATGCGAACTGTCGGCCTGGTGACCGCCGGCCTTCTGCTGGCCGCGACAGCCTTGCTCCGCCCGGCCTGGAATGCCTCGGGCGACGGCCCCGTCTTCGTCCTGGCCTACGCGGGACTCGGCCTTGCGCTTGCCGTTCGCAGTGGCGCCGTCCCGTTCCACGTCCCGGCGGCGCGTCTGCGACGGAGCGCCGCGCCGCTTGCGCCCGCCGTGCTCCTGGTCTGGCTGCCGGCCGGCCTGGGCCTGCTGGCTGTCAGCTGGAGCGCGACCACGTTCGGCGTCAAGAGCGACTGGCTCAACCTGGCGGTTGCGGCCGTGCAAACCATCGCCGTGGCCACGCTCGTGCTCGGCGCACTGGCAGCGCTTGTCCACGACGAGATCGAGGAGGTTGCAGCCTATTCGATCGTGGCTGACGCGGGCTTCATCCTGCTCGCGCTCGCAGCCCGGACCGAGGCCGCGGCAGAGCCGGCCCGGATGTGGCTGCTCGTCTTCGTAGCCGCCAAGGCGGGGCTGGTCGCCTGGTCGGGCGCCGTCGCCCGCGCCTATGGAACCTCCACCGTAGCCCGGCTTCGGGGCTGGCTGCGCCGTACGCCGTTGCTCGGTCTGGCCTTGGTCGTCATCGCCTTCGCCACTCTCGGGTGGCCGGGCGGCGCGGTCTATGAGGCCAAGGCGACGCTGATACGGCTTGCCCTTCCGGGTCAGTTGCAGTTCCTCTTCGCGGGATCGATCGTCCTTTCACTCGCCTACTACGGCCGACTGCTCGTGGTGGGCGTCCTCTCGCCGAGCGAGGAGGTCAGGGCCGCCCGGAGCGAACGACCGGTCCTGCCTGGGCGTCGGTCACGTCCAAAGAAGTCGCCGCCGAGACCCGAGACGGATTCGGCAGCCGAAGGGGCGCCGACGGACGGAACGGTCGAGGGCGCGGCAACAGTCGAGGGCGCGACGAGCGCCGAGGCCGTCGCACCGGCCTCCGAGGTCAAAGCCGCACCGGCCCGGACCAAGCGAAGCGAGTCCCGTGCTGCTGCCAGGGCCGCCAACCCCACTGCCACGGCCGAGGTCGCGGTGGCGGCCCCCGTCGACGGAAGCAACACCGGCGGCGGTGAAGTTGCTGCCGCATTTGGGGATGACGACCTCAACGCGACGGGCCGAGCCGTGACGGCGCCGCTGCCCGGCGGTGGCCCGGCCGTCGCCTGGCGTCAGAACCGCACCCTCGAGGTGAGCCTGATTGTCGTGGCCGGGGCCGCTCTCGGCGCCGTACTCGCCTTCGGCGGCCTGGGCGCGTCGGGCGCCTCAAAGGCCGGCATCCCGCTCGACACAGCCGCTCGCGCGACACCTGCACCGCTTGTCGTCCCCACGCCGGCCTCGACTGCCAGTCCTCAGCCGACCCTGGCGCCTCGCCCGACGATCGCCCCGTCCGGGGCGGGATCATCGGGCTCCGCGGGCCCGAGCGGCTCGAGCGCGCCGTCCGGGAGCTCGGGCCCCCTCAATTCGTCGGCGCCCGGTCGACCCGACACCAACTGACCGCAGCTGGTCGTGCCGCTGGAGGGCGGCAGCTCTCGGGCCGATGACGTGTCAGCGGGCCTCCGGCCCCCTGACCCAGCGATCGATCTCGCGCTCGTAGCTCACCAGCTCCTCCGGGCGGAACCAGATCGCCAGTTCGGTGGCAGCGGTCTCGGGTCCGTCCGAGGCGTGGATAAGGTTCTGGCCCATCTCCACCGCCAGGTCGCCGCGGATCGTGCCGGGTACCGCATCGGCAGGCTTGGTGGCACCGACCATCGTTCGAACCATGCCGATCGCGTTCGGCCCTTCGAAGGCAATCGCTACCAGCGGGCTCGACGTGATGAAGGCCACGAGCCCGTCGAAGAACGGCTTGCCCTTGTGAACCGCGTAATGCCGTTCGGCCAGGGCGCGATCGACCTTGACGAACTTGAGCCCGACGATCTTGAGACCACGCTCTTCGAAGCGGGCGATGATCCGGCCGGCCAGCTGGCGCTGAACGCCGTCGGGCTTGACGAGAACGAGGGTTCGCTCGGTCACTGGACAGATACCCCTGCGGACGATTGATGCGATGGGGAGTGTAGCGGGTCACGCCCCAATGCCAGGCCCGGCGTGCGGTGGACTACCGGAGTTCGGAGCCTAGCCGTCCCAGCGAATCGACGAGTCATCGTCCAGCATTGGCTCCTGCGCGGGCTCCGGCGCGGGCTCCGGCGGGGGCGGGGCCGGTTCCGGCATCGCGGCGGCCGGCTGGTCTGGCGCGATCGGTGGCTCGGGCGCGGTCGGCGTCGTCGGCATCGTCGGCGGCATGGCCTTGGGGGCGCCGAGGGCGCTGGCCACGGACAGATACGCCCGATCGGCATCGGTCTTCAAGCCGAGAATCCTCAGGGTATCGCCGCGAACGAGCTGCAGGGGCAGATCCTGCCGCTCGCCGATCGCGCCGAGAACGGCCCGGGCCGATTCTGGTGCCAGCCGGATGGCGACTCCGAAATGGAGGGCGGCCATCATCGGGTCGCCTGCCTCGAGGAATGAGCGACCGGAGGTCACCTCGGCATTCGCCTCGACGGCGTTGGGGCCTGCGGTCGCGACGGCGGCGGGCGGCTCGACTTCCTTCGCGGGCGCGGGTGGCAGAGCCGGTTCGGCGCCTGGGGTCTCGGGCACGTGGCCCGCGTCCGGGGCCATGACTTCGGCCTCCCCGGCGGTGGGTTCGGCCTCCCCGGCGGTGGGTTCGGCCTCCCCGGCGGTGGGTTCGGCCTCCGGGGCCGCGACCTCAGGTTCGAGCGGCGCCTCGGCCATCGACGCCGGCAAGGCATCCTGCGCGGCCCTAACCTCCGCCGGCCCGCTTGACGCGGCCGGTTGGGGGAGCGCCACCGGTTCCGGATGGATGACCGCGGCGGCGGCAGCGCTCCAGACGGGCGATACCCACATCGCCCGGCGAGGGATTCCGGCGAAGACGGGGTCGAGTTCGAAGAGCTCTCGTTCCAGTGCCAGCTCGGTGTGGCGCCTCGCCTCGGCGTGCCGATTGGCCAGCCCCGCGGCCTCGGCCGCGATCACGAAACCAAGCGCCTCATCGCCGCCGTCGTCCAGATACGCGGCGGCGGCCTGGCCCGCGCCATGCAGATCGCCGGTTCGCCAGCGGGCTTCGGCGAGATCCAGATGGGCAGCGGTATCGAGCTGCTTGCGCGCGGCAAGCGCTTCGAATTCCGCTCGGGCCATGGAATATGAGCCGGTCTTGAGGTGGATGCGGGCCAGCCGAATCGCCAGCGACGGATCGTCGACGGGCAGCGCATCGACGGGCTCGTACAACTCGGGCTGTGCGCCGGCTTCGAGGGTTCCCTCGTCGACGGCGCCGTCCTCGAGTTCGGCCATGGCCGACTCGTCGGTCATCGCCGATTCGGCCTCTTCGATCAACCGCTCGATCGACTCCGTGGCCGTCTCCTCGTCGAGGGAGTCCGGCGGCGCCGAACGAACCACGCCGGCCACATCGAGTTCGGCCGCCTCCGCGTCTTCGACGGGCTCGATAACCGCGGCGTCCCGGGCAGGTTCGAAGGCCTCGGCAGAGTCGAGTTCGGCACGACCTTCGGGCTCGACCGCGGCGTCGGGTTCGACCGCGGCTTCGGGCTCGACCGCGGCGTCCGCGGCCGGTTCGAAGGCCTCGGCAGCGTCGAGTTCGGCACGACCTTCGGGCTCGACCGTGGGCTCTTCGGGCACGACCGCGGCTTCGGGCGCGACCGCGGCTTCGGGCTCGGGCTCTACCTCGACCTCCTCCTCCTCCTCGTCTCCGAGGAGATCCGAAGTGCCCGCGAGGGACTCCATCGAAACCCGAATCAGAACCTCCGCCGGCTCTTCGAGCGAGTCGAACCCGAGCTGCATGGTGGACTCATCGTCCTCGGCCTCTGCCTTCACGCTCGCGAGCTTGGGCACCTCGACGGCGGGCATGACGGCCGAATCATCGATCCTCGCGAGCGCTTGATCTGGTTCAGGCTTCTGGCCGTTTCTCATGCCGCGCCCCCCGGCAATCGCAGAAGCGACTCGAGGCGGCGTCCCCGTCGCGGCGGCGCGACGACCGCGAGGCGAAGCCCTTCATCGCGCATCAGACGCCCGGCGAGGGAGTGGACCCCATCGCTCGTCACCGCCTCCAGCTCGGCCAGGGCCCCTTCCAGCGTCAGGACACGCTCGTGCAGGGCTTCCTGGCCGCCGAGCCACGAGGCAACGTGGCGCGTCTCCTCCATCCGAAGCTCGAGCCTGCCGCCCAGATAGCGCTTGGAGCGGGCCAGCTCGTCGGCCGGCACGACCTCGTCGCGCAGGCGCGCCATCTCATCGAGGATGGCCGACACCGTCGGTGCAATTCGATCGGGATCGACACCGGCGGAAACGACGAAAGCCCCCGTGTCGACGTAGTCCACCACGTAGGAGCTCACGTCGTAGGCGAGGCCCTTCTCTTCGCGGACAGACTGGAACAGGCGGCTGCTCATGCCATCGCCGAGGATGGCGTTTAGAACCTCAAGTGTCCAGGCCTCGGGGTCATCTCGTCGCAATCCGGGGACCCCCAGGCACAGCTGAGCCTGGGTCGTGTCGCGGCGCACCACCATGACGCGCTCACCAGCTGGCAGCGACGGCGCCGGATCGAAGCTCGACCGGTTGGCCTCGCCGGTGCCGAAGGCTCGATCCGCCAATTCGACGATGTCGGCGTGGGAGAAGTCGCCGGCCGCCGAAACTACGACATTGCCGGGTCGATAGGCGGAGGCCCAGAAGGCGCGCAGGTTGTCTTCCGGAAGGCTCCGGACGCTCTCTTCGGAACCCGCTATCTCTCGGCCCAGAGGCGTGTCTCCGAACATCGCCAGATCGAACAGCGTGTGGACGTGCTCGCCCGGGTCGTCCAGGTACGAGCGGATCTCCTCGACGATGACGGCTCGCTCCGATTCGATCTCCGCGCTGCGCAGATGCGGCCGAACGATTAGCTCCCCCAGGACGTCCATGCCCCGCCTCATCTCGCGCAGGGGCACGCGAACCCAGTAGACCGTCGACTCGCGGTCTGTGGCCGCGTTGAAGCTGCCGCCGATCCCCTCGATCGCCTCCGAAACGGCGCGCGTCGTCGGATACGCCGCCGTTCCCTTGAAGGTGATGTGCTCCATGAAGTGCGCCGCGCCCGCCTCCTGCGCGGACTCCAGGCGCGATCCCGCCAGGACGTATGCGGCGATGGAGACAGAACGCGCTCCGGGGAGGCGCGACGTGATGACGCGCGGTCCGGCGGGCAGCGCTGTTCGTTCGTACATTGCGGCAATGCTAGCCGAAAGGCCGCCGGCCCCAAAACGGGCCAGAAGGGCTATCCGGGAATCGAAGCGGCCGGCCCCTTTCGGGCACCGGCCGCTCACCTGGATCTGCGGGGACTACTTGATGAAGGTCTGGATCCAATCCTTCGCGAAGTAGACGATGAAGGCGATGGTCACCGCGTACATGAGCCAGTGAACCTCGCCCCACTTGCGCTTGAGGAGCTTGATCAGGACCCACGAGATGAAGCCGGCGCCGATGCCGACGGTGATGTCGTAGGTCAGAGGCATGAGGATGATGGTCAGGAGAGCCGGCAGGCCGTCCTCGACGTCGGCGACGTTCACGTCCTTGATCAGGGTGAACATGAGGTAGCCGACGAGAACCAGGGCCGGCGCCGTGGCCGCGGACGGAACGATGCCCGCCAGCGGCGACAGGAAGATCGCCAGAAGGAAGAGAACGCCGGTGACGATCGACGCGAAGCCGGTTCGACCGCCCTCGGCGACGCCCGCGGCGGACTCGATGTAAGTGGTGTTGGAGCTGATACCGGCCAGGCCGCCGGCGACGGCGGCGAGAGAGTCGACGACCAGAACGCGCCCGATGCCGGGCACCATGCCGTCCTCAGTGGTCAGTCCGGCTTCCTCGGCAACACCGGTGACGGTGCCCATGGTGTCGAAGAAGTCACTCAGCATGATCGCGAAGATGGTCAGCGCGGCGGTGATCAGGCCGAGCTTGCTGAAGGCGTTGCCGAGGTCGAAGTTGCCGAGCGTGGTGAAGGACGGCGTGACGGTGAGGTTCGCCGGAACCTTGGTGACGCCGACGATGAGGGCAACGATCGTGGTCACCAGGATGCTGATGATCAGAGCCGCGCGGATCTTGAGCACGTACAGCGAGAAGGTAAGCAGCAGACCGAGCAGGAAGACGAACTGAGCGGTCTGGGTCGGGAAGGAGAGGCTGACGATCGGCGAGCCGCCCTCGGGCGTGACGATGAGGCCGCCGTTGACGAAGCCGATGAAAAGGATGAAGAGGCCGATGCCGACGCCGATGGAGCGTTTGAGCGCCAGCGGCACCGCGGCCATGATCGCTTCCCGGAGCCCGATCACGACCAGGACCGTGATGACCAGGCCTTCGATGACGATCACGCCCATGGCACCGGCGGGGGTCAGGCCCTTACCGGCAACCAGCGTGAAGGCAACGATGGCGTTGATGCCAAGGCCGGCCGCGAGAGCGAGCGGGTAGTTGCCGATGACGCCCATCGCGATCGTCATGATGCCGGCGATCAGCGCGGTCGCCGCCGCATATGCCGCCAGTTGATCGGGCGCGAGCTTGAACCCGGCCCCGAGGATGCTCGGGTTCACGAAGATGATGTAGGCCATGACCATGAACGTGGTCAGGCCGGCGCGGGACTCCGTGATGATGTTTGTGCCACGCTCCTCGAACTTGAAGTAGCGGGCTATCGGCGCCAGTACTGCAGCCAACGGACTCTCCTCCTGGTGTCTCGCCTGGTCGTTTTCCCACCCATTGGCGACACCCGGAGACGACCCCGGGCGGCGCGTCCTCCTGCCGCGTATCCACGCGGTTCACCACGCTTTCGCTCGATGTCGATATTCGTCGCGCCCAGCCGGGCCACGGTCTCGCCCTGGTCAGGATCCCCAGCCAACCCTAGGTTGGCTCCTCGTCCTCGATCGGATCGCGGCCGAGTAACTCCATCTGGACGTAGCCGGACGTGTCGAACTCAAGCTGTTGATGCTCGAGTGCCTCTCCCACGGGCACTCCAGCTGGCGCGAAATCGATCACGACGGCCTCGTCGCCCTGAACCAGACGATACGTGAGCAGCTGGTCGGGACGGGTTTCGAACTCGAGGTGCTCGAACGAATCCACGTTCAGGCAGATCGAGAGCGGGGTGAAGAATGTCGAGGTCTCGGGCTCATTGGTCACGATCCGTTCCACCCAACCCAACCCATGTTGAACCAGCTCGTGGCCGCGGTAGTAGCGGTAGGCCACGGTCTGCTTCTCGAGNNGTTGAGCAGGTCGGTCCGGCTGGAGACGATGCCGCGATTCACGAAGAACTTCGCAGGCGGCACGGACGACACCACTCCTCCACGGGGGCAACGGGGGTGACGATTGAGGCGCGGGACGGACCGACGGATCGTACCTCAGGCGGGGCCACCGGGACAAGAGAAAGGCCGAATCCTCGTCGTCGGCCCGGAGCCCGGCCTCCGGCGCGCTATCATCGGGCCATGCTGCTGGCCATCGACATCGGCAACACCAACGTCACCCTCGGCCTGGTCAACGGGGAAACGGTCGTGGCTGCCCGGCGGGCGGCCACGCGAGCGGCCAGCACGCCCGACGAATTCGAGGTGCTCGTCGACAATCTCCTTCGCCTCGATAGCGCTTCGATGGCCGACGTAACGGCGGTATCGCTGGCTTCGGTGGTCCCGGCCCTGACCGGCGTCGCCACGCTGATGGGTGAGCGCCGGGGCGTGCCGCTGCTGATCGCCGGTTCGGGAAACATGCCGATGCCGATCCGGGTCCAGCGGCCGACCGAAGTAGGCGCGGACCGACTCGTCAACGTGGTTGCCGTCGCTCGCCTCTACGGCACGCCGGCCATCGTCGTCGACTTCGGCACTGCCACCAACTTCGACTGCGTCTCCCGTGACGGCGCATACGTCGGCGGCGCGATCGCTCCCGGCCTCGAATTGGGCCTCGAGGCGCTGGCCTCGCGAACGGCCAGACTGCCGCGGATCGAGCTGCAGGAGCCTGCGAAGGCGATCGGCACCGACACGGTCTCGGCCATGCAATCGGGCGTCATCCTCGGATACCGAGCCCTCACGGTCGGACTGCTCGAGAAGATTCGGAACGAGCTGGCCAGGGCGGAGAAGGTCGATCCGACCAACATCCAGGTCGTCCTCACCGGCGGCCTCTCCGCCGCACCGTGGGCCCGCGCCCTGCCGGGCGTGGACGCGATAGATCCGGAACTGACCCTCAAGGGCCTGGCCATCCTGTGGGCTCTGGCCAGCGGGGAGCCGACCGTTGACGGCGACACTACCGTGGGCTGGACCGGCAGTGCAGCCGGGTCGATCCACATCATCTCGGAGCACGCGGAATGACCGAGTCGAACGAGCGCCTGCTGAATCGCCGTATCGCCCTGGGAATCACCGGATCGATCGCCGCCTACAAGGCCATCGAGTTGATGCGCATGCTGCAGCGCGAAGGCGCCGACGTTCGGGTGCTCATGACGAACTCCGCGGTGGAATTCGTCGGCACGCTCACGATCGAGACGCTAAGCCAGCACCCCGTCGACTCGGACGTGCTGGCCCTGCAGGGCGACGGGCAGATCGGCCACATCGCCTCGGCTCACGATGTCGAGGCGATCGTGGTTGCCCCGGCGACGGCCCACTGGCTGGCGGCGATGGCGAGCGGCCTGGCCGGCGACACGATCACGGCCGCCTGCCTGGCCACGTCCGTGCCGGTCGTCGTCGCCCCGGCGATGGACGGTGGGATGTATGCCCACCCGGCAACCCAGGCCAACGTGGCGCGCCTTCGCGAGTTCGGTTATCGCATCGTCGAGCCGGAGTCGGGCGTGCTTGCATCCGGCATGGTTGGCCGGGGCCGGCTCGCCGACCTTGGAACCATCGTCGATGCCACCGTCGAGGCACTGAGTGAAGCGTCGGGGACGGCGACGTCGCGGCGTTCGAGCAACCGGGCCGCGGCGCCCTCGCCCTCGCCCTCCCCCGCCCCCGCCCCCGCCCCGGCAAGCGTGCCGTCCCGGAGCGACCTCCGCGGCCGCCACGTTGTCGTCACCGCCGGCGGCACGAGCGAGCCGATCGACCCCGTCCGCTTCATCGGCAATCGCTCCACGGGCAAGATGGGGATAGCGGTGGCCAACGACGCCCTCGATCGTGGCGCGGCGGTGACCCTCATCCTGGGCAGCGTCACGGTCGAGCCGCCCGCCGCCGCCCAGGTCGTTCGAGTCGAGACGGCCGCGCAGATGCAGACCGCGCTCCAGGCCCTCACGCCACCCGAAGGGCCGTTCTTCGACGTCCTGGTCATGGCCGCGGCTGTGGCCGACTTCCGGCCCCGAACACCCTCCGACAAGAAGGTCGGTCGGTCGGGCGGGATGACCCTCGAGCTCGACCCGACGCCGGACCTGCTGGCCGAGACGGCCAAGCGGGTCGCCGCCGCGACGAAATCCTCCGCTGCCCGCCGACCGGTGCTGGTTGGGTTCGCGGCGGAGACGGGCTCGTTCGACAAAGTCGCCGAGAAGCTGCGGGCCAAGGGAGTCGACCTGCTGGTGGCAAACGACGTCGCGGAGGCGAGCTCCGGCTTCGGCACCGACACGAACAAGGTCACGATCTACTCGATCGATATGCCACCCGAGGAGCTGCCGGTCCTGGACAAGAGCGAGGTCGCCGAACTGCTGCTCGACCGCGTCGTCGTCAGGCTGGGGTTGACCGGCCGCGCCGCGAGCGACGCGGCCGGCGCCACGGCCACGCCCGAATCCGCGGTCTCCGGCCGATGAGCCAGGCCCCTTCGCCGCAGCAGGTCGCGCGGCTCACCATAGCCTCCATCGCCCGCCTCTACGCCGATGGCGAGCGGATCGCCATGCTGACCGCCTACGACTACCCGACGGCTCGAATCCTCGACGAGGCCGGGATCCCAATCCTGCTCGTGGGCGACTCCGTCGGCCAGGTCATGCTCGGCTACGACAGCACGGTTCGGGTCACGCTGGCCGAGATGCTCCACCACACCAAGGCCGTGGTTCGGGGCACGACGCGAGCCCTGGTCGTGGCCGACATGCCGTTCCTCTCCTACGGTGTGACTCCGGAAGCCAGCCTCGAGAACGCGGGCATCATGATGCGCGAGGGCGGTGCCGGAGCGGTCAAGCTCGAGGGCGGCGAACGCAGCGCGCGGACGATCGAGACAATCGTTCGAGCCGGCATCCCGGTCATGGGCCACATCGGCCTGACACCCCAGTCGATCCACCAGCTCGGCGGCCACCGGGTCCAGGGCAAGACCCGCGAGACCGGACGCCAGCTGCTCGCCGACGCGCTGGCGGTCCAGCAGGCGGGTGCCTTCGCCATGGTCCTCGAACTCGTGCCGGAGCAGCTGGCCGCGGCCATAACCGAGCGCCTCCGCGTGCCGACGATAGGCATCGGCGCCGGGGCAGGTTGCTCGGGCCAGGTGCAGGTGGTGACGGACCTGCTGGGGATGAGCGCGGAGTTCACACCCAAACACGCTCGCCACTACACCGAGCTGCATTCGATCATCAAGACCGCCGCCGAAGCCTACAGGGCCGATGTGATCGCGGGAACCTTCCCCGGTCCGGCCGAGAGCACGCGGATCGATGCCGCCAGACTCGACGAGATTCTGGGTCGAACTACGCTCGACCGGCCGGAGATGGTCGAAGCCAGCCGCGGCATCCCGCTCGACCGCGACCTCTAGCTCCGGTGGCCAGCGACGCCCTGCCACGAGTCGTCCGAACCCGGGCCGAGCTGCGTACCGCGCTGGCTTCCGCCGCCCGCCCGATCGGGCTCGTGCCGACGATGGGCGCCCTTCATGAAGGCCACGCCTCGCTGATCCGGCGGGCCCGGGCCGAGAACGCGACGGTCCTGGTCACGATCTTCGTCAACCCGCGCCAGTTCAATGACCCTTCCGATTTCGAGAAGTACCCGCGTGACGAAGCCACCGACGTGCGGCTGGCCGGCACCGCCGGCGCGGACATCGTCTTCATCCCAACCGTCGACGAGGCTTATCCGGCTGGGTTCCAGACCACCGTCCGCGTCGGGGCTCTGACCGAGCCACTCGAGGGCGCGGTCCGGCCCGGCCATTTCGAGGGCGTGACGACGATCGTGGCCATCCTGCTCGGGCTGGCGGGAGCGGAACGAGCCTACTTTGGGCAGAAGGATGCCCAGCAGCTGCTAGTGGTGCGGCGCATGGCCGGCGACCTTGGAATCGCTACGGAGATCGTGGCCTGCCCGATCCTGCGCGAGCCGGACGGCCTGGCCATGAGTTCGCGCAACGTGCGGCTCACGCCCGAGCAGCGGGCGGCCGCCCCGGTTCTGCGACGAGCGTTGCTGGCCGCCCGGGCCGGCTACGACGCGGGGGAACGCGACGGCGAAGCTCTCCGCACGGCGATGCGCAACGTCCTCGCCTCGGAACCGCTGGCCGAGCCCGAATACGTGAGTTGCGCCGACACTGCCACGCTGCGGGAGCTGGCCCACGTGGATGGCCCGGCGCTGCTCTCTATGGCCGTTCGCTTCGGCCCGGTCCGTCTCATCGACAACGAGCCATTGGCCTGACGGCCAATGGCTTGGGCAGTTTGCCCTTCGGGCAAACTGCTCGTGGTACGGCGCCACTCGCTGGGCCACTCCCCCGGCGCCACTCGCTGGGCCACTCCCCGGCGCCACTCGCTGGGCCACTCCCCGGCGCCGCTCCCCGGGAACCGTTGCGGCCCGGCCGGCGTCTCAGTCTCGAACGGCCGATGTCCCGGCCTCGACGCCTACCCGGAGGGTGGAACCGTGACAAGCAACGATTTCGGCGACATCGACGCCGCCACCGAACCCGAGGCAAGCGCCGATTCAACCCCGGAGCATCGCCCCTCGCGCGGTCGAGCCGGGGCAGCCTGGTTCCGCCGCCACGGCCGCATCGCAAGGGGTCTGGTCGTGATCGCCGTCGCGGCGATAGTCGGCACGGCCTACGTCGTCGGCGGCCCGCCGATCGCCTTCGGACAGACGGCGTCCCTCGACGCCAGGACCGCTGCCGGGCCCGCCGACATCCAATTCGGGGCCCAGTCCAAGTCCCTCGGAACCCAGACCCTTGGGGTCGGGCCGGCCGGCGACACCACCGGCGCCGCTGCCGGGACCAATTCCGGTATCTCCCCGGAAGCCGCGAACGGCGTATCCACAACCGACCCCCAGAGCGCCGTCCTGGCCGCCGCCGAGTCAAACCAGATCGTCAAGACCGGACAGCTCGATCTCGTGGTCAGCGACATCGACGCCGCCGTAGGCGATGCCCAGAAGGCAATCGTCGGTCTGGGCGGGTCGGTCGACGCGTCGAACGCCTCCGGCTCCGGCAATGACGCGACGGCATCGATCACCTATCGCGTCCCGGCCGCGAAGTGGGACGAGGCGATAGCGGACCTGCGCAAGATCGGATCCAAGGTCCTGTCCCTCCAGACCACCGCGACCGACGTCACCACACAGGTCATCGATCTCGACGCCCGCATCGACAACCTGCAGAAGACCGAGGCCGCCCTGCAGTCGATCATGACTCGGGCCACCGCGGTCGCGGACGTCCTGGCCGTCGAGAACCAGCTGAGCCAGACCGAGGGCCAGATCGAAGAGCTGACGGCCGAGAGAGACCACCTCAAGGACCAGGCCGCGATGAGCACGCTGACGGTGTCGTTCCAGCTGCCGACCAGCACCATCACCAGCCAGGCCACCCAGGACTGGACGCTCGGCGCACAGGTCGACCAGGCCGGCGCAGCCCTCGTTCGGGTCGGTCAGGGTCTGGTAACGATCGTCGTCTGGATCTGCGTGGTGGCTCTGCCCCTGGCACTGGCCGCACTACTGCTGTACGCGATCGCGGCGCTGATACGGCGGATCCTGCGTCGGGGCCGCCGCGGCAGCACGGCGGTGGCGGCATGACACCCCTTCGCCGGGCTCCGGCTGCGGTCGTGATCCGTAGCCTCGTTCGAGACGAATTCATGTTGAGACCACACCAGGCGCCCCCGGCGCTCAAGTCTCCACTGGGCAAGAGAGGGTTATCCATGCGCACCAGGAATCTGTGTTTCGTGCTGCTCGCCGCGGGTCTCCTCGCCGCCGCCTGCTCGAGTTCCGCTTCCACGAGCGCGCCGTACTACTACAACCAGGACCTCGCCACGGCTGGCCCTGCCTACCCGGCCGCGAGCGCGGCCGACCTTGGCGGCGCCCAGGTCGGAACCCCGGCCGCGGCGGCGACGGCGCTTGCCGGCGAGGCGCAGGCCAGCGGCGCCACGTCTGCCGGCACTTTCAACGCCCCAGCGCCGGAGGATCAGATCGTCAAGACGGGCACGATCAGCATCCAGGTCGGGGCCATCGACGACGCCGTCGCCCAGGCCACGGCCCAGATGCATGTCCTGGGCGGCTGGCTGGCCGCCTCTGATCGAACCGTGAGCACGGCCGAGGAGATGGCCTCAGCCACATATCGCATCCCCGTGGACAAGTTCGAGGACGCCCTGGCCGCGATGCGCCGGCTCGGCGTCAAGGTTCTCAGTGAGCACACCGACTCGACGCCCGTCGGCGGCCAGATAGTCGACCTCCAGGCGCGGATCGCGAACCTCAAGGCGAGCGAGAAGGCCATCCAGGCGATCATGCTCAAGGCCAACACGATCGGCGACGTCCTGACCGTCCAGCAGCGGCTGGCCGACGTCCAGGGCCAGATCGAACAGCTGTCCGGCCAGCTTTCGGCACTGACCGACCAGGCGGCCTACAGCACCCTGACCGTCGTGTTCGAGGTACCGGTCAAGCAGACACCAAGCCCCAGTCCCTCTCCGTCTCCTTCGCCATCGCCCTCCGCAACGCCCATTCCCTGGAGCGCAAACGATCAGGCCGGTCAGGCAGCCGGCTCGTTGAGCGAGGTCGGCAAGGCGGCCGCGACCGTCGTGATCTGGGTCGCCATCCTGATCCTCCCCGTCGCACTCCTACTTGTCTTGCTGCTGGCGCTGCTGGGTTTCATCGTCCGTCTGCTCGATCCATACCGCAGGCGCCTGCTCCCCTTCACGGTGGCCCAGGACGTCGCATTCGCAAAGCCGGCCTGGCCCGGTCCGGGCCAGTTGGATGCGAGCGCCCCTCTCCCCGGCGCGCCGGGCACCAACCCTCCGGGGACCCCCAAACCGTAGTAGTTCGCGCGGGGCGGCTCTCCAAGTGAGGGCCGCCCTCCCCGTCCGGCCGCGCTCTCCTGCGGCCCGACGTTTGTCGCAGGACGGCGACCGGAATCAGTTCCGCGTCGCCGTCTTGCGTTCCACGAGCTGGACGGCCTCGCGCAGACGGCTCAGGGTCTCGGCATCGACCGCGTCCGGACCAAGGTATGGACCAAGCCGCTCCAGGATGTCGACCACGAGACCGAAGAAGACGCCCGCGTCGGCAAGGAAGAACTGCGGTTCGTTGTTGTATCGAACCAGGGTCAGCCGGCCCTGCAGGACCTGACGCTCGTCGGCATGGGCGATCTGGGTCGAGAAGTTGTGGCCCTGGATCCCGTCGGGGTTGTTCAGGTAGTTGAGGGCGTTGTCGATGGCCAGGCCGAAGCGCGCCCGCCAGGCGATCAGACGCTCCTGGACCTCGGGCGGAATTCGAACCTCGGCCGTTTCGTCGAAGACCTCGGGCGTGACCGTCAGAAGACCCACCAGCGTGGCTCCGGCCCGCGCCCCCAGCATCACCTGCAGCGACCGCTCCAGGGTGAACACCTCCGAGTCGAACCTGGGGCTCGTGATGACGTCGGTCAGCAGGTCCTCGACGTTGTCGAGCACGCCCGGTTCGGCCAGGGCATTGGCCAGATGGAGGGTCTCCTCCTTGAACAGGAACTTCTCTTCGTGGTCGAGCATGGATGCTCCTATCCCGAGCGGCTCCGGGTCCGCGATGCCAGTTCGCTCGGGTGGCAAGCGGCTTTCAGCCGACGGATCGTAGCACCAGCCCGACAGCGGAACGGGCCGCGATGGCCGATCCCTCGCCAGCGTGCCAGCTACGCTGACCCACGGCATCGCCCGACTGACCACGGACCGTCTCGTTCGCTCCGACGGCATCGGCGCCGGCTGAGCGAACGAGAAGCGGCCCCGACGCGAGGGGGAACGTCGGGGCCGCAAGGAATGTTCGAAACGCCGGCTCTACGGATACAGCCCACGAACGGAGGTGGCGTCGGCCACGCGCTGAACGGCCAGCATGTAGGCCGCCGTGCGCATGTTGACCTTCTCCTTGAGGCTCATGTCGAGCGTGCTGGCAAAGGCCTTGGTCATGATCGCGCGCAGCTTCTCGTTGACGTGATCGATGCTCCAGAAGTCGCGATCGAGGTCCTGGACCCACTCGAAGTAGCTGACCGTGACACCGCCGGCATTGCAGAGGATGTCGGGGATCAAGAACTTGCCGTTCTTGTAGAGGATCTCATCCGCTTCGGGGGTGGTGGGCCCGTTGGCGGCCTCACCGATAAGTCGGGCCTGGATTCGACCCGCGTTACGGGCAGTGATCTGGTTCTCGAGGGCGGCCGGGATGAGGATGTCGCAGTCGAGTTCGAGCAACTCCTCGTTACTGATGTCCTTGGTGCCCGGGAAGCCGCAGACCGAATTGTGTTCCTGCTTCCATGACAGGACGGCGTTCGGGTCGAAGCCCTCGGGGCGATAGATCGCACCGGTGGAGTCGCTGACGGCGATGATCTTCGAGCCGCTGGCCGCCATCAGCTGCGCGGCGATCGCGCCGGCATTGCCGAAGCCCTGGACGGCGACGCGGCACTTCGGCAGTTCCATGCCCAGGTGTCGGGCGGCATCCATGAGCGTGTACACCGCGCCCTGGGCTGTGGCCTCGTTTCGACCTTCGGAGCCACCCAGAGGGATCGGCTTGCCGGTCACGACGGCCGGGGACGTGTACCCGACATGCATCGAGTACGTGTCCATTATCCAGGCCATCGTCTGGGAGTTCGTGTTCACGTCCGGAGCGGGAATGTCCTTCTCCGGACCGATGATGATGCTGATCTCGGTCGCGTAGCGGCGGGTCAGACCCTCCACCTCGCGAATGCTCAGCTTCTTGGGGTCGACGATCACGCCGCCCTTGCCACCGCCGAACGGGATCCCGACGACGGCGCACTTCCAGGTCATCCACATGGCCAGAGCCTTGACTTCGTCGAGGGTCACGTTCTGGTGGTAGCGGATGCCGCCCTTGGCCGGGCCACGGCTGAGATTGTGCTGGACTCGATAGCCCGTGAAGACCTCGACGGAGCCGCTGTCCATCTTCACCGGGAAATGGACGGTGAGCTCTCGTTTGGGTTCGCGCAGGACCTTGCGCAGACCCGGAGCGAGATGGAGATGCTCGGCAGCTAGATCGAACTGCTGCTGGGCAACGTCCCATGCGTTGATGGGCGGGGCGAGCTGCTCGGTCGCCATCGGCCGGATACCCTCCATGGCCGTGACCGTCATGTCGGATGCAGCCGCCAGGCCGGTTCAATTCACCCGCCCGGCAAGCCGCCCCTCAACGGTCCCGACGATGTCGCGGCGGCCTTCCGCTTGTTACCGGAGAGCGGCGCCGCAGGTTCCACTTGGGTCCGAGTATAGACCTGCTGCCAAGTTGCGCCAATTCCCGACGTCATCGTTGCCAGGGCCGATTGGCCTAACGTATACATACCAGATCAGGTGATACGCCGAACGAATCGGTAGCGCTGGTGGCCTTCTGCCTTCGGCGGCGCTCAGTCCCCGAAGACCCGGATGGCGCCGTATGCACCCGGCCCGATATGGGTGCCGATGACGGGCCCGATGATCTGGGTCGTGACCACCCTCGGGGCCGGGGCAGGCAGCCTTGCCAGGACGGCTTCGCGGAAGACGTCGGGATCGGCGGGCGGCGAGTACAGCACGTGAAGTTCGGCGACGGGCCGCTCGGTCAGAAGCTCGATGACCCGTTCGGTGGCCTTGGAGCGGGTCCGCGGCTGGTCGGCCACGACCACCACGCCGTCGACCATCGTGATGATCGGCTTGATCGACAGGAGGCCGCCGATGGCGGCCTTGGCGTGACCGATGCGCCCGCCCTTGCGCAGGTACTCGAGCGTGTCCAGGCCAACGTAGAGATCCAGGCGATCGCGCATCCGGGTCAGCTGCGATTCGATTTCGTCGGCAGAGGCACCCGACTCCGCCAGGCTTGTCGCCCGCATGGCGAGGGCACTCATGCCCATCGATGCCGACTTGGAGTCCAAGATCGCGATCCGCTTGCCCGGCAGCAACTCGCCCGCCATCCGTGCGTGCTTGACCGTGGCGGATAGACCCTCGGAGAGGCACACGCAGACCACGGCCTCGTGACCGTCCGTGAAGGCCTTCTCGAATTCCCGCTTGAAGAGGCCTACGCTGGGGGCGGCGGTGTGGGCAAATGGGCTGTCCGGGGCACTCAGCCTCTCCCAGAACGCTTCAGGGGTCATCTCGTCGGGCGACAGGAATGTCTCCTCGCCGAAGGAGACCGACAGCGGGACCTGGCGGATGCCGGTCTCGCGCAGCTGGGACGGCGTCAGGTCGGAGCCTGAATCAACGACCACTGCGACGGTCATCGCTCCTCCTTGGCTGCGGCCTCGGCCGGCGCCGGCTGCCGCGAACCGGCCATGGAGAGCGTACCTCGCAGCGAGTCGCCCAAAGTGACGGGTGCGCCGTGATGGACCATGCCGTCAAGGATTGCGCCTTCGTGGGCCCGCAGGTTCATAAGGGCCAGGATTCCGACCGCGAGCAGGCCTGCCGTGGCAACGATGAGCCCGTCGATCCCCTTCCACGATGCCGCGAGCCCGCCAACGGCGGCCCCGATCACCTGGCCGACCCCGAGGAAGACCGAATACATACCCATGATCGCGCTGCGGTCCTCTTCGAAGCCCTCGCTGACGTCGGCGAGCAGACCCAGCGCGGCCGGCGTGGCGCCGGACATCACGAACAACGCCACCATCCCCACGCCGCCGAGCGCGATGAGCAGGGTCGTCGAGGTGCCACCGAGGTGGTTGATCGCAAGGACGTCGCATGTCATCGCGACGAAGGCGCCGACTCCGAGCAGGATCATGGTGGTGCGCCGGAATCGCGCGTACACGAGCCCCCAGAACAGCAGGCCGGCCCCAAAGACCACGGCCAGGATCGCCTCGCCGAAGCCGATGGTCGAGGGCGAGACGCCTTTCATCAGGAACTGGCTCGTATCCTGGATGTTGCCCTTCAGCAGAAGCGGCGCCTGGAGGGCCCACAGCCCCAGGATGGCATTGATGGCCAGCCATGTAGGCGCGAAGAGCAGGACTCTGCGGCTCGTCACGATGCGCCACAGGCGAGCAAGCGCGACGCCGCGATCGACAGGAACGGCCGGGGCGGATATGTCGGCCCGGCGATCGCGCGGCACCTCGCTGACTCCGTAGGCGTACAAGCAGAGCGCCAGGGCGTAGAAGACGCAGTTGAGAAAGAACGCCGACCGGCCGAGGTTCTCCCACAGGATGCTGCCGAAGGCCGGGCCGACGGCAAGCATGCCGCCGAGAGACACGAGCTCGAACAGGGAGACGACCTTGCCGCGCAGCCCCTCGTCTTCGGCCGTTTCGGCGGCGATGAAACCGAGTGTCGAGGGAATGGAGGCGGCCGTGGAGCTGCCTTCCAGGAGGCGAGTCACGAACAGCACGGGCAGGTGCGTGGTTAGACCCGTCATGAAGACGGCAACGCCACCGAACAACGGCCCGAGCAGCATGATCACCTTACGGCCGTACTTGTCGGCCAGCACGCCGAAGAGGATGGCGCCGACCAGCTCGGTGGCGTAGAACCCGCCGGTGAGCAACGAGATCGTCCCCGGACCCGTGCCTCGATTACGGGTCATCTCGTCGATGAGGAAGACGAGCATGATGCCGGTGATCGCCGTGCTGACGCGCAGCACGAACGTCGCCAGGAGCATGGAGATGATGGAGCGATTCATTGGCCGCATAGCCTAGCGGTTGCTCACGCCATGGCGCGAGCCGAACGACCCGATCCTCCCGGGACCACCGGGAGCCGTGGTGGCCACGCGAGGCCCCAAGCCCCGCGGAGCCCGCGCGATCGCCCATTCGTCGGCCGCGGCAGCTGCGCCGGTCGGCGGGACGAGCTTCTGGAAGCGGGCCCTGCCGGGTCTATACTCGGCCAACCCGGTGGCACGCCGCGCTCACATCGCCCCTGCCACCGGTTCGGTTTGGAGGCCGATGGAAACTCGGCCAAGCGTGGAGTACAGCCGTGTCCTCGAACATCGCCCAGAACTACCCCTACTCCAGCGAGAGCGAGACAGATCGAGCCGCCAGCATCGCCCGCACGCTGGCCGGGACTGAAGGCCTCGCCGACAAGGTGAGAGCAGAGTCCGTCGCGCTGCCGGCGGAGGGTCGCTGGTGGGTATGGAAATGCCCCAGCCGAGGCTGCCCGGGACTGCTGCACACGGCGGGCCAGGGCCGAAACGCTCATGCGGTGTACACGCTCTGCGACACCTGCGCCAAAACGTACCTGCGCTAGCCGGTCCGTGGGCCGCCCCTTGCACGCACGGGCTGCGACTCGCATCATCAATTCAACGCATTAGCAGGAGCCAGCAGTCATGTCAGCCACCCCTGCCGCTCGCAGGGTGTACGTAGCCGATCGAATGGCCAGTCTCCCGGCCGCGGCCAGAGTAGACGGGCCTACTCGACGGCGCGCAGGCGTCTTCCGCCGGGCTCTCCGCCACGAGGTCAATCGAATCCGCGACCCCCGCCGGTTGCTGATGATGGTCATCCTCGGCAGCGTCGGCGGGTTCGTTCTGGCCTGCCTGCTCGCCCGTGGCGAAGCCGCTGGGGCCGATACGCGCGCGTACTGGGCCGCGGGCCGGTTGTGGCTCAGCGGTGGCGACCCGTACCACCCGTCGGGCCCGTTCATGCCCTACGTCTACTCACCGTGGATGCTGCCGCTCTTCGTGCCGTGGTCCATCTTGCCGTGGGACGTGGCCTGGTTCGTGTGGCGCGGCGCGACCGTGATCGCGCTCCTGTGGAGTGTCCACTGGGCCTACACGCGCCGGCCGATGACGACCGCTCTGCTGCTGGTCCTGCTGGCCTTCCCGATGGCAGCCAATCTGGACACGGGCAACATAAACCTGCCCCTCACCCTGCTCCTGTTTGGGGCCCAGTTCACCGGACCGGCAACCTCCGGCCTGCTGTGGATGGTCGCCGCCACGGCCAAATGGGTGCCCGCTCTCTTCTGGCCCTTCATTTCGCCACGCGGACGTCTGTGGGGCCTGGCGTGGCTGGTCCTGGCCGTGCTGCTGACCGCCCTGACACTTCCTCAGACTCTCATCCAGCTTCAGGTTCTCTTCTCGTTCCAACGACCCCTGCGCATCGACTATCTGGTCTTCATCTGGGCCATCGTGCCGTGGGCGTGGCGCCGGCCCGAGGCCTTCCGCTGGCTCATGCCCTCGGCCTGGCGGACGGCCACGCGGACGGCGCTGACGCGAGGGAGGTTGTGGCGCCTCCACTGGCGCCGCAGTCCGGACCGAACCGCGGAGAGGCTGCGTCGAGTCGTGCTGGCGCGGATCCGGTCGTTCTTCGGCTTCGAAACCAGAGGGGATGCCGGCACGCCGTCGTGACGCGCAGGGTCAGCGGCGGCGGATCTCGCGCTCGTACTCGGGGAAGTACCGGCTGATCACCGACAGGCCGAACGAGCTCAGGATCGATTCCATGGGCTCGCGAGCCAGCAGGAACTCGAACGATCGCCGCACCAGGAGGCACGGATCGCTCGAGAGCGGGTCGAAACGGGCCAGTTCGGCCACGGAGACGGCGACCTCGAAGTCCCGGCGCGACGCATGATCGGTCACGCTTACGCGCGCCAGCCAGCCGCCGTCGACCGGCAAGCACTCGACCGCGATCTCGCTCAAGTGGCTCCTCCCGGCGTACGCGGCCCGAGCCGGCCCGTCGCCAAAGCGCGACTAGCGCGGGCTCACGGCCAGGCCGACCGGCCGCGCCGCACGACCCTGACGGCGCGACCGTATCCCGGGACTCGCCTGGCGATCCGCTTGGCCCTGCTCGGTCGCAGCTGCGTGGAGTTCAGCGGCCACGGTTCCGGTCGGTCCGCGAAGACGACCTTCAGGACGCCCCGGGTCTGGTCGACGGGAGCCTCGAGTTGCCGCTTCTCGATGACCAGCACGCTGTCGTAGAAATGGAGGCTGTGGGCCGTCCTGGTGAAATCAGACACGACGAGGTTCGGCGACCGGGAATGCCAGGCGTTGATCCGGTCGATCAGTCCCTTGCTGAGCTCGATGAAGGTCCCCTCGCGCCTGTACCCGCCTCCAAACTCGCCCCAGTAAGAGGTGTGCATGTCCTCACAGAGGTACACACCGTCCGGACCGACATGTGAGAAGAGGGTCTCGAATGTGACTTCCTGCTGGCGCATCGTGTGGCCGCCATCGTCGATCAGGATGTCGATACGAGGAAGCGCGGCGACGACGGACTCCAGGTACTCGGCATCTCCCTGATCCCCGACGAAGATCTCGATCTGCGGTTCTTCGAGCGCCTTCGCATTGGGTTCGACGTCCATGCCGTAGATGTGAGCCTTTGGGCCGAAGTAGGACTTCCACATCCGGAGCGAGCCGCCGTGGGCCACGCCGATCTCGAGAAGATGGACGTCGGTTCCCCTGAAGCGGGCGAAATGGCGATCGTAGATCTCGAAGTAATGCATCCACTTATGGATCTCGCCGCCGGTGTTCTCCAGGAAGAACCGCTCAAGGTCGTTCACGCACCACTCCATCTCGAAGCCCACCAGACGGTTGGCATCCTAGCAGTTCCATACCGGCCGAAAGCCGTGGCGCTCCGACCAGCGACGGACCGGCGCCTCGCGGCTGGTCGACGGGCTAGCCGGGGCCGTTTCGGGCGCGGTGACTACGACGGGGGTACTCGTCGCCGCCGGTGCTCCCCGGGCGGAGAACGTGGCCGCGGTACCCGGCGCTGAAACCGGCGTCCTCGAGGAGAGCCCGCCACGGCGAAGCCGCGATGGGCTCGCCGTCGACGCGAGTGACGACGAGCTCGCGGAACCGCCCGTCATCGACGAGGGACCGGAGCGCGGCCAGGGCCGGGGCCGCTGTCGCGGCATCGTCCGCCGCCGGCAGGGTCTGGAGCGAGCGACCGCCGCGTTCGAGATACAGCGCAGCGGCTCCGTCGACAAGGACGACGTAGGCGCCGGCCGCCCGTTGGAGCGGTCGGCGGTCGGCCTCTCCGCGGCGTGGCCAGGCAAGGGCGGCGCCGTAAGGGTTGGCCGGATCGGTCGCGGCGAGGAGAAGCACGACCGGGGCCGCGGCTCGATCGCCCGGGCCGTCCCGCATGGACCGCAGCCGATCCACGGCCCCCGGAAGCGCGAACTGAGCCGCGCCGAGACCGTCGACGAAGTAGCCCCGCCGGATTCGGCCGGACTCCTCCATCGCCCGAAGGATCGGGTAGAGAGCGCTGAAGCCCCCGCCGATTTCTTCGGCGGCGACGCCCTCCCTGGTAAGGACGCCGTGGCGGTCGAGAAGCGCGGTGGCAATCGAGTGCAGCCGTGTCGTGGCCGACCCGGCCCGGCGTGCTGCCGTGGCGCCGTCCCCTGCCGGAGCGGAGTCGCGTTCGATGAGCGACCACCGCCCGGCCGCCTCCGGCGGGCCCATCTGAACTCGACTCGGTCGGGGTCGCCGCTCGCCCGACGGTCTCCGCCAGCGCAGCGCTCGCAGTGGCGCAAACGTGTCGTTGGTCAATTCCCCGGCCCACACCAGATCCCACAGCGCGTCGAGGACTTCCCGCTCCGATGCGGCACCCTGAGCGGGTCCCAACTCACGATAGAAGGAGGCTCCGCGCTCGCGCAGCCGCTCGCGCAAGCGCTCGTGAAGCTCGCCGGAAGGAGCGACCGCAACGCCCAAGGCGAGGTCGCGGAGGATCTCCCGACCCGGCCGGTACAGCACGATTCGCCCGTCATCCCGACCCAGACTCCCCCGACCGGCCCAGGCAACCTCGCCGAGCGCCCCGAGCTCGTCCAGGAGCCGGGGTTGATAGCCCGCGACCCGAGCCGGAAGCACGTCGCGCTCGAGCGCCGATGCCGGGATCGGAACGCCTGCCAGCTGATCGATGACCTCGGCCAGCCGCTCGAGAGCCGCCTCGCCGCGCGGCATGGCCACGGCCTCGCCGACCGGCCGGAGGCCCTGCCAGGCCGGCAGGAAGCGAGCCAGCACGATCTGGTCGACCGGCTCCACTTCCTTGCGCAGTCGGGCCAACGAACGGCGGCGGAGCTGGCGCAGGACATCCGGATCGCACCACTCCCGCTGTGTGCCGTCGGGACGGAACTCGCCGCGAAGGATCGTGCCGTCCTCGAGAAGCCGCTCCAGTGCCTCTTCCACGCGCTCGACCGGTGCCGCCCAGCGCAGCGCCGGCTCGGCGGAGTGGAATGGACCGTGGCTGCGTGCCCACCTTGCCACCAGGCCGCCCAGCGCGTCGTCGACGGGCGCAAGAAAGGCCGTCGGCACTCCCACCGGCAAGGCCACTCCCAGAGCGTCGCGGTAGCGGGCCGCATCCTCCATGGCGATCCAGCGCTCCTCGCCGGCGATCCGGAGGGTGATGGCGCGGCGCGATCCATCGAGGCCGCGTAGCCACTCTCCGGCGGAGCTCGGCTGCGCGGCGCGGGCCGCCACCTCCTCGGCCGAGAGATCACCCAACCGGCGCAACATATCGTGGATCGCGTCGGCCGAATGGGCCGCTCGCTCGGGAACCAAAGCCTGGAGGGCCAGCTCCAGATCCGCGAGCGCCGCCGGGTCTATCAGGTCGCGTAACTCCTCCTGGCCCAGCAGCTCGCGCAACAGCTCGCGGTCCAGAGCCAGGGCTCCGGCGCGACGCTCGGCCAGCGGGGCGTCGCCCTCGTACATGTAGGCGGCCAGGTAGTCGAAGAGCAGCGAGCCGGCGAACGGCGTTGCCGCGACCGTCTCCACTTCCCGAACCTCGATCTCTCGTCGCGCCACTCCCCCGAGGATGTCGCGCAGGGCCGGCAGGTCGAACAGGTCCGCCAGGCACTCGCGGTAGGTCTCGACGATTATCGGGAACGAACCGAAGCGAGCGGCCACGGCCAGCAGCCCCGCCGACCGCTGCCGCTGCATCCAGAGCGGCGTACGCGATCCGGGGCGGCGGCGCGGCAGCAGCAACGCCCTGGCCGCGTTCTCTCGGAACCGCGCCGCGAACATCGCGGAGGTCCCGAGCCGGCCGACCACGAGATCCTCGACCTCCTCGGCCGAAGGGAAGAGCAGCTCGCGCAGCCCGCCTTCCCCGAGAGCGCCGTCGCCGAGCCCATCTGCGCCGCCGAGCCCATCTGCGCCGCCGAGCCCATCTGCGCCGCCGAACCCGCCGCTCGCCATGTCACTCTCGGGCAATCGGATCGCAATCCCGTCGTCCGACCAGATCGTCTGCGCTCCGACGCCCAGCCGCTCCTCGAGGCGCGACTCGATCGCCAGGGCCCAGGGTGCATGGACCCGCCCGCCGAACGGCGTCAAGACTACGATCCGCCAATCGCCCAGCTCGTCCCGGAAACGCTCGATCACGATGCGGCGGTCGGTCGGCAGCGAGCCGGCCATCTCGCGTTCCTCGGTCAAGTAGGCCAGAACGTTCTCGGCCGCAAGATCGTCGAGGTCGTGATGCTCCAGGAGCCGTCGCCGGGCCCGCTCTCGTCCCTTCGCTCCGCCCGCCAGGTCGCCTTCGAGCTCGCGTACGAACTGGCCCAGGGCGCGGCCCAGTTCGATAGGCCGGCCGAGCCCATCGCCGTGCCAGAACGGGATCTTGCCCGGCACGCCCGGCGCCGGCGAGACGACCACCCGCTCCGGCCGAATCTCCTCCACTCGCCAGCTCGTGGCCCCCAGGGCGATCACCTCGCCGACGCGGCTCTCGTAGACCATCTCCTCGTCCAGCTCGCCGACGCGCCGGCCCGAGGTGCCGGCCTCGCCGACCAGGAAGACTGGATAGAGGCCTCGGTCCGGGATCGTGCCGCCGCTGGTGATCGCCACCGTCCGCGCGTCGCGGCGACCCTCCACCCGACCCGTTTCACGGTCCCAAACGACCCGCGCCTTCAAGTCGGCGAACTCGTCGGAGGGATACGCCCCGGCCAGCATCCCCAGAACCGCCTCGAACGCATCCCGGGTCAGACTCTCGTACGGCGCCGCCCGCCGCACGGCGTCGAACAGCTCGTCAGCGTCCCAGGCCTCGCGGACCGTCATGGCCACGATCTGCTGGGCCAGGACGTCGAGCGGGTTGCGCGGCAGCCTGGTTTCCTCGATTGCTCCTTCGTGCATCCGGGCCGTCACGACCGCCGTCTCGAGCAGGTCGCCGCGGTACTTGGGGAAGAAGACGCCGCGGCTCGGCTCGCCGACCTGGTGACCGGCGCGGCCGACTCGCTGCAGTCCGCTGGCGACGCTGGCGGGGCTTTCAACCTGGATCACCAGGTCGACTGCCCCCATGTCGATGCCGAGCTCGAGCGAGCTGGTGGCGACGATCGCCGGCAGCCGCCCGGCCTTGAGCGCCTCCTCGATGCCGACGCGCTGCTCCCGGGCCAGCGAGCCGTGGTGGGCTCGCACCAGCTCCTCGCCGGCCAGCTCGTTGAGCTTGTTGGCGAGCCGTTCGGCCAGGCGCCGGGAGTTGCAGAAGACGATGGTGGAGTGGTGCTCGCGGATCAGCTTGAGAATCTGCGGATGGATCGCCGGCCAGATGCTCTGGCGGGCCTCCGGGCCGGGGTCGGCGCCCGCGCCTGCTGGAGCGGCACCGCCGGCCGCGACGCCGAGCCCGTCACCGGCGAGCCCGAACTCGCCGGGCTTGCTCATGTCCTCGACAGGAACGCGAACGGACAGCTCGAGGACCTTGCGGGTACCGGTATCCACGATTCGGACGTCGCGTGACTCCCCCGCCCTGCCGGGCCCGACCCCGCCGAGGAAGCGGGCGATCGTCTCGACCGGTCGCTGCGTCGCGGAAAGGCCGATCCGCTGGGGCGGTCGCGCGGTCAGCTTCTCCAGCCGCTCAAGGCTCAGAGCCAGGTGCGCGCCGCGCTTGGTGCCGGCAAGGGCGTGGATTTCGTCGACGATCACGGTCTCGACGCCGCGCAGGATCTCGGCGGCCTGGCTGGTCAGGATCAGGTACAGAGATTCGGGCGTGGTGATGAGGATGTCGGGCGGGTTGCGGACCAGGTGGCGGCGCTCGTCGGCCGGAGTGTCACCGGTCCGCACGCCGACCTCGATCGGGAGCATCGGCGCGTCCGTTCGTTCGGCCGCCAGCCTGATCCCCGCCAGCGGCGCCCGCAGGTTCCGCTCGACGTCGTAGATCAGCGCCTTGAGCGGCGAGACGTACAGGACCCGGACGGTCGGCGTCTTCGGTCGCGGCTCACGGGACAGCCTGTCGAGGGTCCACAGGAACGCGGCCAGCGTCTTGCCGCTGCCCGTCGGGGCGTGGATCAGGGTGTGCCGCCCGGCCGCGATGCTCGCCCAGCCCCCGACCTGGGCCGGCGTGGGCGCCGCGAAGGCGGACCGAAACCACTCCGCCACCGGCGGGCCGAAGATGTCGAGTGGGTCGCGCCCAGGGCGCGCGTCGGTCGGGGCAGCCACGAGGCGCCCAGTATAGGCGGCCCGGCCGGATTAGATCATGCGTTCTACGGACATGACCGGCCGGGACGGACCACTTCCTCAGGCGGCGCGACGCTTATCGCCGGGTTTGGCCCGATTGGCCCCTTCCATGGCGGCGGGTTGGACCGCCCGTCCCGGCTCCGCCTGGCGCTCTTCATCATCGCGCTCGATCTTGAACCTGGCTGTGGAGCCCTCTATCTCTCGGGCTATGCCGGTTACGGCGGACGCGATGTCGTTGACCTCCTGGGCCTGCTTCGACACCTCCACCGTGGTGGCCGCCACCCGCTCCGCCGCCGCGGCGTTCTCCTGACTGATCGCGGCTACATTTTCGACTACCCGCAGCGCCTCCCGGACGCCGGCGGCGGCAGTCTCGGATCTATCCATGTTGCCCGAGATGACGGCGGAGACCTGTTCGATGGCCGTGGTGAGATTCTCCATAACGCCCGCGACTGCCTGATTGGCATCGACCATCGCGGTGGTCTGGCGCTGCGTCGTCACGGCAGCCTCGAGCAGCTCGCCCAGCGCCTGACCCGAGTTCCGGGCCAGGGCCGAACCCTCGTGGACCTTCATCATCGCGGCGTCCATCGCCGCGGCGGCATTCATGGCACTCGCCTGGACGGTTGTGATGATCGCCCCGATCTCTTTGGTGGCAACGGCCGACTTCTCCGCAAGCTTTCGGACCTCGCTCGCGACGACCGCAAAGCCCTTGCCCTGCTCACCCGCCCTGGCGGCTTCGATGGCGGCGTTCAGTGCCAGCAGGTTGGTTTGCGCGGCAATGTCTTCGATCGCGGCCACGATCTCGCCGATCTGCTGGGCATGCGCGTTCGTGTCGCCGATGATCGCAGCCGATGAATCGACGGCCCGCTCGATCGACTCCATCTGCTTGAGCGTTTCACGAAGCGCATCCGAACCGCGCTCCGCGGTCGCCACGGCCTGGGCGGTCGCGGCCGTGACGGTCTGCGAGCTCGACTCGGCGTCTTGGACCGCTCGGGCGATGTGGGTTGCGGTCTGCGACAAGCTGTCCGCGGCCCGTGCTTGATCACGGGCCCCATCGGCGATTGCGTCGACCGAATCCGCGATGAGCTGAATGCTGGCATTGGCCTGAGTCACGGCGGCGGCTTCGTCGCCGGCGGCCTTCGCCATCCGCGAAACCGTCTCTGCGATCTCGCGTGTCGCAATCCCGGACGACTGCGCCGAGGCTACCAGATCGTCGCTCACGACCATGAGACGCCCGGCGCGATGACTGAGCGAGTCCATCAGGCCGCGCAGGCTCGACGACTCCGAGTTGAAGGTCGCGACGGGGACACCCGCGGCCACCGCCCTGTTGATCGACGCCACCAGGCCCGTGTCGTTGATCGGGGTTGCGATGGCGTCGTAGCCCGCACGTGCCAGTGACTCGATGGCCGCGGCCCGGATCGACAGATGGAACGCCTTGTCCGGTTCGGGAAGGATCCACTCCACGTCGGCGCCGTACGGTTTGAGCTCGGCGGCGGCATCCAGGACTCCGTCCCGGATGGGGTGCCAGAACACGCTGTCCTCTATGCCGAGGATGGCGATGCGCAATCTTCGCGTCGAAGCCTGGATCGGCCTCGGTCGCCTCTCGATCGTCGCCTGAGACTGGATGACCCCTTTGCCCGTTTGCCAGAACGACTCGAAGTTGGCTGCCGTGACGAGATCCATCGAGGTCAGGAGGCGCGAGTCGACCGGCTGCCAGCCTGCGGCCAGGTGGTTGAACAGGTGGATTGCCGCATCGTGGCCCTGGGCGTAGGGGTCCTGCCCGATGGTCGCGGAGATGACGCCCTTTGAAACGTACGGCATCACGAGATCGGTGAGGTCGTGGCAGATGACCGTGATCCGGCCCGCCATTCCGGCGTCTTCGACGGCCATGGCCAGGCCGCTCGCGGGGCCTGTTTCGTAGATGCCCGCCAGGCGGGAATGCCTCTTCAGTACGGCCGCGGCGTCGGCGCGCAGAGCTTCGCCCTCGTCCGCGCACTCGACCACATCCGCGATTTCGACGTCGGGGTACTTCTCACGCAGGATGGCCTCGAACCCCCTCCGGCGAACCTCGAGGCCGGCGTGGTGCAGGTTGTTCGACATGATGACCACCTGACCTCGGCCGCCCAGGGAACGGCCCATCTGCTCGGCGCAGATCTGGCCCTGCAGATAGCCGTCGGGACCTACGTAGAACAACCGCCGGCAAGCTTCGTCGGTCACGGTGTTCAGCTGGGCGGCGCCGTCGGCGAGCCGCGCCGCGATCCCGTTGACGACCAGGCCCAGGTGACCGACTTCCGGCGCGCAGGCCGAGCCAAGGCTGATGGGTCGAACCTGGAACTCGAGGCGATTGGTGAGGTCGCCCTGCGCCACGGCAGCCAGCGTGTCAGAAAAGGCCACCGTGTCCCGCGACTCGAGCGCCTCGGCGGCAGCGGTGATTCGAGTCAGCGGGCGCGATACGGTCACCCGGAAGACGGCAAACGTAACACCCCAACCGGCCGCGATCCCGATGCCCATGACCGCCGCGTCGCGTCCACCGAGCATGGGAAGCCCGGCAGCCGCCGCTAACGCCCAGATGACCATGCAAAGCAGGGCGAGCCCAAACCCGGCGTGAGCGGCTGTCCGAACGAGCAGTGGACGCCAGTCATATCGGGGCGACCGCTCGATGATCGGGTCCCTGCTCATGCTTTCACCCCACACATACCACGACGTCAGCCGCCGGGCGCCAGGTCCCGCGCGGCAGACCTCTCTCGGCAACTCCCTCAAGTGGAGCAACCTTTACCCAGTAGTTGTCGGCGGCGGGCTCGACTTCCCCAGTTTTCGAGTCGGGGCTTATCAGACAGAAAGAGACGGCGAGCCTTGCGGCCCGCCGTCTCGGTGTGCAGGGAGGTAATGGGACGAGACTCTCCCCGCTCGCTGGACTTTGGATTGGCCCTACCCTAGGGCGTACTTGACGACCGGGATCTTCTGGGTGATGGCCAGCTTGGCGACGGCCGTGTCGAGGGCGTAGGCCCCGGCGCCGACGTAGGCGATCGTGCCGGCGATGACGCCGTACATGAGCTGCTCGTTGATCGGGCCGGTCGCGAAGCTCCAGTTGGCCACGAAGAAGAGGCCCATCATCACGGCGCCGGCGAGGCCGGCGAAGCGGCTGGCCAGGCCCAGGATCAGGGCGATACCGATGGCGCACTCACCGAAGACGACCATCGTATCGATGACCGACATGAGCCCGGCGTTGCCGGCGAGGGAAACCCAGAACGGGTGGGTCGGGTTGACGACCGCCTTGGGGTCGCTGCCGAGCCACGCGCCGGTCGTCGCGAACTTGAGGAAGCCTGCCGCCGTGAAGGGCGTCCCGCTGGCCCACATGAAGAACTTGTCCAGGCCGGCAAACAGGAAGCCGAAGCCGACGACTGCCCTCAGTACGAAGATTCCACGATCCTTCTTGTCCACTGTTGTCCCTGCACCTTTCGCTGATGGTCCGCGATCTCGGTCCCCCGAAAGCGCCAGACCCTTGAAGTCGATAGATCGAATGTAGAGGTGATCACTATTCGGTAAGTGTGCCGTTGGTCCCGTCCGGACCGGGCCAGTTGGACTCTTAATACCGCGTTAGTGCGTATTTGTTGTTTCGGGCAAGGGGAAACGAGGGGCGGAATACATAACGAGACTAATTATGGTTTGAGCCCGCGGCCGGCGGGGGCCGACAGGGCGATGCGACCCGCCTCCTACAGCGAAGCGGCCCACTCCGCGAGGCGAGCTTCGATCTGGGGCCCGGACCCCGGCGGGAGGCGGAGGGCGAGGAGGGCCTCTGGATCCACTTCCAGCACTCGGGGCGGCGCGGGAATACACGTCATACCGGAGCCCACTGCCAGCGCTTGGGCCACTCCCCGGCGCACCGCCCGGGGCAGCGGGTCGATCGGATCGCGCTCGGCGGCGGTGTGCAGCGCGGCTAGAGCGCGGCCCCGCCGGTCCTGCTCTTCCACGAGGGCCCGCAACAAGGCCGCGGCGATGCCGCCCCGCCGCCACTCCGGTGCCACGCCCAGGGCCACCAGCCGATCCACGCCCTCCACCTCGCCCGGCACCGCGAGCGCCACGCCGACGAGCCACTCACCGATGACGGCGCCGGCGGCCACGGCGCCATCCAGAAGCGCGGCGCGCAGGATGGCGGCCGCGGCAGCCGTATCGACGGGGGCGATGACGCGCGGAGCGAGTGAGAGCCGCTCGAGCGTCTCGGTCGTGAGAGGGGCGAGGACGGTCGGCTCCCCGCGGGCCGGCCGCGCTTCTGCCGCCAGCGCGGCGCGGGTCGGGCTCTCCGGCAAGGGTCCGTCGAACCGCCACCAACCCCGATCCCGGGCAACGCCCAGCAGAGCCGGCACCAGAACGGTTCGAACAAGCCGAACCGTCCTCTTCGCCTTCTCCGCCGCCGCCTCGGCTCGGTAGCCCGCCGCGGCGCCGACATAGCCCGCGAGACCGGCCGAGCCACCGGCGCCGACCATCCCGTCCGCCTCCGGACCGTCTTCGAACTCGTCCGGGAGCGGGGAGTCGTTCCAGCGAGCGGCATCGCCCTCCCAGCGGGCCCGCCATTCGGCCGGCAGCCGGCCGGGCGTCTCGAGGTGAGCTCCCGCCAGCCAGGTCAGGGCCCAGACTCTCGGCACCACTCGGTACACGGCGTAACCCCCGCCACCTGTCGCGAGCCAGCGTCCGCCGGCGTACCGATGGGCGACGCGATCGACCAGTCGGGCCGCCTCGCCCATCGCCGTCGTGGTCAGCGAGAGGTGCGCCAGCGGATCCCAGAAGTGGCCGTCGGCGCCGTGCTGGCTCACGACGATATCGGGGCCGAACGCGGCGGCGAGCGGCGGGACCACCTCCCGCACAGCGGCCAGCCAGGCCTCCGGACCGGTCAGTGGCTCAAACGGCACGTTGATCGAGGTCCCGGCCGCAGTCCCCTCCCCCAGCTCTGCCGGGAATCCCGTCCCGGGGAAGAGCGAGCCGCCCGACTCGTGGAATGAGATCGTCATGACGCCCGGGTCTGAGTAGTGGAGGGCCTGGACGCCGTCGCCGTGGTGGACGTCGAGATCGACATAGAGGACGCGCAGGCCGTCCCGCCGGGCTCTCGCGATGGCCAGGGCGACGTCGTTGTAGACGCAGAAGCCACTCGCCCGCGACCGCATCGCGTGGTGCAGGCCGCCGCCCGGGTGGTAGGCGTGATCGACTTCGCCGCGCAGGATCGCCTCGATGGCACCGATCGAGCCTCCGACCACCGCGGCGGCCGCCTCGTGCATGCCGGCGAAGGCCGGATCGTCCCCCGGCCCGATGCCGGCTTGGGGTGGTCCGTCGGGATCGGCCGAGAAGCGTCGGACCGTGGCGACGTAGTCGGCCGCGTGGAGCCATCCGAGCCGGTCGTCGGTCGCCGGCTCGGGCGCCAGACCCGGCTCGGCCCCAACCGCCCGCAGCAGGTCGATCCCCGGCCCGAAGCGCCGGGGACTGAGCGGATGCCGCGGCCCGAAGTCGTACGTGATCGACCGCGGCCCGTAGACGAGGAGCGGTCCCAGGTCGCGGCCGCGTCCCAGATGTCCGGCCATGGCCGAATGATGGCGTGTCCCGGTCCTTCTGGTTCGCCGATCCGTAGCGGGTTCGTCAGATGCTCGGCGGTCGCGCGCTCGGTGGTCGCGGGTCGGCGGTCGCGGGTCGGCGGTCGCGCGGCCCATCCTCCTCAACTTCGCCGCTGGCGTTGATATTGCGGCGGAGTCCGGCCTGGCCTGCTCATCTTCGCCCCGGGCGGTACTAAGCGAGTCGCGCGCGTCGTCGAGCCTGTTGAGGGCGCCGTCGGGCCGTGGCGTGAGCGTGGAGTTCGCGCGCGGCCGACAAGTTCAGCCGATTCGGGACCCAGGTGCCCACTTTGCATCGCCGGGGGCGAAGATGAGGGCAAGACACGGCCGCTGCCGGCCGCGCGCGGGGGAAAGCACCCTATCGACCGGCAGCCGGCCCCCGCGCGGGGTTACGCTGCCGTCGTGAACGCGAGCGAAACCACGTACCTGATCCGCCCCGTGCGCCCCGACGAGTTCCGGGCACTGGGAGAGCTGACCGTCGCGGCCTATCACGGGCTGCCCGACCCGATGGACCACCAGGCCGAGTACGACATCCAGCTGCGCGATGTCGCCCGCCGCGCGCGGACTTCGTGCGTGCTCGTGGCCACGACCCCCGCCGGAGATCTCCTCGGTGGCGTCACCTACGTGTCGGGGCCCCAAGACCCGTACTCCGAGCAACTCGACGAAGGCGAGGCCGGGATCCGGATGCTCGCGGTGGCGCCGGAGGCGCAGGGACGAGGAGTCGGCCGCGCGTTGACCGTCGACTGCCTGGAGCGTGCCCGCGCGGCCGGTCGGCGGCGCATGGTCCTGCACACAGGCCGCTGGATGCCCGCGGCAGTTCGCCTCTATGAATCGCTCGGCTTCGTCCCCGCCACAGAAATCGACTTCAGCCCCGCACCGGGCATCGATCTCCTGGGCTACGTCCTGGACCTGGCCTGAGTCCCACCCGAGGCGAGGACATTGGGCCACCGCCGTACGATCCGCCGTCGTTCGACGTGTACATGGGCATGAGGGTCGAAGCAGCCATCAACAACACCGAAATCCTCTACGAGACAACCTTCCAGGAACACTGGCCGGCGGTCTTCAAGTTCCTCCTCGCCTGGACCAACGACTGGGCGGCGGCGGAGGATCTGACCCAGGAAGCGTTCGTGCGTCTGTGGCGCAACCGCGATCGGGTCGACTGGAGCCGGCCCGTCCTTCCCTGGCTGCTCGTGGCCGGACGTCGCCTGGCTACTGACCGATTTCGTGCGCTCCGGCGCCGCGTCCTCGGCACTCCCCGAACCACAACCCTCGACGAGCACCTGCACGACCGCTGGCTCGACGTCCAGGTTGCGATGGCCGGACTCTCAGGCCTGGAGCGCACGGCCATCGTCCTGAACCTGATCGTGGGCAACTCCACGGCCGAGGTTGCCGAGTTGCTCGATAGCACTCCCGGCGCGATCCGGGCCGCGATTGCCCGTGGCCGCGACAAGCTGGAGGCCGCCCGATGAGATCCTTCCGCAAGAGCGACGACATCCTCGGCGAGTGGCGGGCCGTCGCCGACCGAGCCACTCCGCCGGCTCGCGCGCCGCGCGGCTCATCGCACGAATCGCGCCTGCCCGCGTTGGCGGTGACGATGGCCATCCTCGTGCTCGTGGCGGCGATACTGGTTCCGCGTGCCATCGCCCCGAACGTTCCCGCCGTCAGCAGCTCACCGTTCGGGACCGCGCCGACGACCTCGAGCGCCGAGACCGCTTCCGTCGCACCGACTCCCGCGGTCACGGCGACTCCCGCGCTCACTGCGACGGACACGACCCTCACCACCGCCGGAGCCACCGGGGCGTGGCAGGGCTTCGACTGGACGCCCGTCCCGGACACGAGCCCGCTGCTGGGCGCCGCGGAGGACCACAAGGTGATCTCCTGGGCGCATGGCTACGCAATGACGCAGACCATCGGCGACACGCCGCCGAGCCGGCTCTGGACCTCGCCCGACGGCGTGACGTGGACGCTCGGCCCGCTGCGTGGATCACCCCTACTTGTCGCGGACGGGCCCGCCGGTCTGCTGGCAGTTGGTTTCAGCGTCAGCGGAACGGTTGCCCAGCAGATCGTCTCGACCAGCCAGGACGGCACTACCTGGACGGAGACCGCCAGTCCGCAAGGCCTGCGACTGGTGAGGTCGATCGCCGGCAACCACAGCGGCTACGTTGCCGTGGTCTCGGACCAGGCGAGCACAGAAACATCGATCGTGTTCTCGACCGACGGCGTGCACTGGTCGCCGGTGACCGTCCACGCGGGCCTTCTGTGGGACAGCGCCGGCCCGACCGTCCAGGCCGCCAACGGGCGCCTCTTCCTGATGGGCGGGCTGGCACCGGGCTCCGGACTTGGCCCCGATCGAGTCATCCTCGCCTCGTCAGTCTCCAACGGCCAGGTCTGGTGGTCCGACGATGGCCGGACCTGGATTCGATCGACCGGGCTCGCGGGCTATGGGAGCTACATCGATGCCACCGCCGGCGCCCTCCTGCTCCACACCGAAGACAAAGGCATACCCGGTGGGACTGGCTTCGCCTGGTCGCGCGACGGCGGCAAGACCTGGCAGGACGACCAGACGTTCGGCCCGCTGGGCCAGCTCACCTGTCAGAGCGAGTGTGGCGTTGGTCCCGACGGGTCGATCGGCTCGAACGGCTTGATCTTCCTGGCGGTCAAGAGCGACGGGCACGCGTGGACCTCGACCGACGGAACGAACTGGAAGGCGATCGCCTGGGGTGGGGGCTCGGTGAGCATGATGGTCGTGCTGCCGCGAGGTGTCCTGGTCTACCCAGCGCTCCCGGTGGACGTCAACGCTCCGGCCGCGATGTACGGCGCCGCCAGGTAGGAACGGCGTCCCGGGCACCGGCCTCCTAGTCGACCGAGGGCAGGCTCCGCTTGCCCGCGACAGACGGTACCGGCCTGCGCCCGACCGTATCCGCCCCTCCGCCACCCATGCGCGGCACGAAGCCGCGCAGCACGGCCACCGCCGCCGCAGCCTCGGCCACGATCACAACCGCGCCGTTCATGACCAACGCCACGGGCGTGCCCCACAGTCCGCCGAAGCCGCCGGTCAAGCCATTCCCGATCGGCGTCGAACCCGCGAAGACGGTCGTGTAGACGCTCATGACGCGACCCCGGAGCGGCCCCGGAACGGTGATCTGGACCAGCGAGTTGGCGCTGATCGCCGTGGAGATGGCACCCACGCCGGCCACGAAGACGGCGACCAGGGCGACGGAGTACGAAGTCGTCGAGGCCAGGACCAGTTCCGAGGCCCCCAGGACCATGCCACCGCCGAGGAGTATCCGCAGCCTCGGGCGGGCCAGCATGGCCACGAAGAGCGCGGCCGTCAGCGCCCCGGCACCCATAGCCGCGTACAGGGCCCCAGCCCCCGCCGGGCCGACGTTCAGGACCGAAGCGGCCAGGATCGGCAGAACCACGTTGAAGTTCATGCCGAAGGTCGAGACAAGACCGATCACCGTGATGGCCAGCAACACCACCGGCGTTCGCCGGACATAGCCCAGGCCCTCTCCCAGGTTCGTCCGGACCGCACCCAGGCTGCGAGGCATTGGCAGGCGGGCGGCCGACCTGAGCTCGCTGTCGCGCATCGCCAGCAGCCCGATCACGACGGCGCCGTAGCTGAGACCATTGAAGATGAAACAGGCCGCGGTGCCTACGGCGTAGATCATCATCCCGCCGATGGCCGGCCCTATGATCCGGGCCCCATTGAACAAGGCCGAGTTGAGGGCGATGGCGTTTGCGATATCGTCGCCGCCGACCATTTCCACCACGAAGGACTGGCGGGACGGCATGTCGACTGCGTTGACCAGGCCGAGCAGGAAGGCCAGCAGGAACACGTGCCACACGGCCACGACCTGGAAGTAGACGAGACCGCCCAGCACCAGGGCCAGCAGCCCGGCCGCGGTCTGGGTTCCGATCAGCATCGGCCGCTTCGGAAAGAGGTCGGCGATGATCCCGCCGAACAGGCCCAGAGCGAGGACGGGCAGGAACTGGACTGCCCCGAGCAGGCCCAGATACAACGGAGCCTGATCGTTGCCTACGAGAGTCAGCAGCAACCAGGCTTGGGCCAGGGACTGCATCCAGGTCCCCGTCACCGACACCAGCTGGCCAAAGAAGAACAGGCGGAAGTTGCGGTGTTTCAGGGCGCGGCCGGTTGCCGTGAAGCGAACTCGACCACCGAGGATCATCGGCCGGCCTCCTCTCCGGGCGCGGGCCGGTCGGTCGCCTGGAGTTCCTCGATCTTCGTGGCCGTCCCGGCTCGTCGAGCGTCGGTCTCGTCCACCATCGCCTGCAACCGGCCGATCTTGGTCCGGAGCATCTCGATCTGGTGGTCGAAGCGGACGATTCGGTCGGAAAGGATCCGCCGCCGTTCGACCGGATCGGCCGTGGCGTGGTAGGCCACGTGGCCACGCTCGCGGGCCTCCTCGTCCTCGAGCAGCTGGGCAATCTCGGCGAGTGAGAACCCGGCGTCGTCGCGCAGACCCTTGATGAATCGGAGCCGCTCGACGTCGGTAGCGTCATAGAGGCGGTAGTCGCCTTCGGAGCGGGCCGCGGGCCGCATGAGCCCCAGCTCCTCGTAGTACCGCACGGAACGCGGCGTGAGGCCCACCTCGGCCGCGGCTTCCTGGATGCGCATCAGCCTGGTCGAGGGTTGCCCATGCCCGGCAGGGTCGTGTCCCTCGGTCGACGTCGTCATGGGTGAATCCTACGCCAACCTTGCCGTTTACGTGAAAGTAGAGGTTGCCGGGCGCGTCAGACGAGGCGCGGCGACGTGCCGACGGCGCTTGCGATATGGTCCCGGGACTGTGTCATCCGGCCCACCACTCACCGAAGACACGCTCGCGGATGCCGTCCGCGAGCTCGCCGCCCGCGACCCGGACCTGAGAGGAATCGTCGAACGGTTCGGACCGCCGCCGCTGTGGCATCGACCCGCCGGCTTCGCGACGCTGGTCCACATCGTGCTCGAGCAGCAGGTCTCGCTCGCCTCGGCCGGGGCCGCCTTCGATCGGCTTCGAGACGCGATCGATCCGATCACACCGGCGCGGTTTCTCGCACTGGACGACGCTCGGCTGCTCGCGATCGGCTTCAGCCGCCAGAAATCGCGCTACGTTCGCAATCTGGCCCGGGAGATCGCGTCGGCCGGGCTCGACCTCGACAGCCTGGCGAACCTGCCCGACGACGAGGTCCAGCGACGGCTGGTGGCGCTGACCGGGATCGGGCCATGGTCGGCCTCGATCTACCTGATGGAAGCCCTGCTGCGACCCGACGTCTGGCCGGCCGCCGACATCGCTCTCGCGGCCGCCATCGCCGAGGTCCGCGGCCTGGACCGGCGACCCGACGCCGATCAGATGCGGGGGCTGGGCGAACCGTGGCAGCCCTGGAGATCGGTCGCGGCCCGCATCTTCTGGCACTCCTACCTGAGTCGCCGCGGCAGAAGCGCGCCCGGGTCGCCGGCCGCGTAGTCGACCCCCGACCAGGCCGGCCGTCGGAGCACGATCCAGACGGCCACCAGCGAGTACAGGGTCATCGGCACCAGACCCGATTCGTCGCCGATCCCGGCCAGCAGACCGGTCGAGCCGACGGTCAGCGCCCCCAGCTGGAAGAGAATGCCGTTGTGTGCGCCGTGGAAGACGACCGCGGGCCAGGAGCTCCCCGACGCCACTCGCAGCTCGTTGGCCACGAAGCCCATGGCCACGATGGTCACCGTGAAGGAGACGATGTAGAGAGGTCCGGCACCGTGGTGATAGGCGCCGGCGATGTAGATCAACGGCGTGTGCCACGCCGCCCACAGGAGTCCTCCGACGAGCCCGGCGCGCACTCGACCCAGCCCCACCAGCCGCGGGAGAAGGAATCCCCGCCAGCCCAGCTCCTCGCCGATCGCCTCGACAGAGGCCGCGACAACGATCGCCACTGTCGTGGCCGCGAAGACCGCCGGCGGCGTCGCGCCCAGGCTCAGCTGCGCGTTGCCGGTGGCGGCCGCGACGGCGTAGCCCGAGGTCAGGACAACGCCCGGAATCGCGAGCGCCGGAAGCCAGGCCTCGAGGCCGATACGGCCGATGCCGAATCCGTCCCATGCCTCTCTGTGGCGCAGCCCGCCCCCGAGCACGATCACCACGACCGCCGCCGCCAGCGGAATCCAGCCGTATGGGTCGAGCAGTCGGCCGCCGATGATCGACGTCATCAGGGCAAGGGCCAATGCCAGGACGGCAAAGAGCCACGCCTCGCGGTATCTGCTGTTGCTGGGCAACGCCCGACCTCCGCTTCTGGGATCGCCACAGATTACCGGCTGCCGGCGCCGGGCCGCGCCGCGGCCCAGGTCCACCGGCCCGGACGCCGGCCCCGCTATTCGCTGTGACACGCTAGCTGTCACAGACCCCGACCAGAATTAGGGCATGGAAAGCGCCAGACTGGTCCCGCTCCCTTCTCCGGCGAACCGCGGCGCAAGCATTCGCATCGACGCCGATAGGCTCGTCGTCGAGCATCTCGTACTGGACGACGCCGGCCTGGCATCGTTCGTCGCCGAGCGTCCCGCCGACGAACGCGCCGCCCTCCTCGAGCGCGCCCTGCGCGTCGGGCTAACCGCGATCCAGAGCGTCGGCGTGACCGTAAACGTCGATGCGGTTCGGGCCGAGTTCCAGGGGCTGCTGCGCCAGACGGAAGCCGCGAACGAACGAGCAGCAACGGCCCTGGACACGATGCTCCGCCAGAACTTCGCCGACGGCGAGGGGCGCCTGCCGCGAACGCTGGAGAAGTTCCTTGGCGACAAGGGCCAGCTGCGCGGCTTCGTCGACGAGCTCTTCGACGAAGACAAGCGCGACAGCGCCATCGGCCGCATGAGGGTTCTGCTCGGAGGCTACTTCGACGGCGACGCCTCCCGGCTGGCTCAGCTGCTCGACCCGACGCGACTCGGCTCGCCGCTCCACCAGTTCCGGACCGAGATGACGGACGGCTTCAACCGCATCGGGGAGCGGCTCGCGGCCCTCGAAGCGGCGGGCGCCGCGCGGGGCGCCGAGCGATCCAAGTCCGCGGCCAAGGGCGCCGATTTCGAGGCGACCATCGAGGCCCTCCTCGGCGAGCTGGCGCGCGGCTCGGGCGACATCCTGGAGCGGACCGGAACCGAGACCGGCTCGATGATGGCTTCCAAGAAGGGCGACTTCGTGCTGACGCTGAACGCCGACTCGACGGCCGGCGCGGAGCTGCGGGTCGTGGTCGAGTGCAAAGATCGCTACGTTTCGGGCCGGGCCATGCGCGACGAGCTACGCGACGCCAAATCCAACCGCGATGCCGCCGTGGCGCTGGTCGTCTTCACCGCCGCCCACGCCCCGGCGGGCATCGCCCCGTTCGACGTCAGGGCCGGCGACGTCTACTGCGTTCTGGATCCCGGAGCGCCGGAACCCGCCACTCTCGAAGCCGCGGTCCGGCTGGCCCGGCTCCTCGCCCTCCAGACACTCCGCAACCACGACGTCGAGGTGGATGCGGCAGCGATCGCCGAGGCCATCAAGGGCGTCCGCGAGCAGCTGGAGACGCTTCGCGCCCTCAAGGTGACCCTCACCAGCATCGGGACGAGCGCCAAGGACGTCTACGTCGGCCTGGACAAGCTGCGGGACGGCATTCTGGCGCGGCTGAAGGAAGCGGAATCCGAATTGCGCCCCCGATAGCGCTCGCGCGGTTCCGCATTCCGGTCGCTGCTGCCACCCTTGGTCGTAGGCTTGGGAGTCAAGGCTGGAACAGTTCGGCCGAGGCAAGCACCGATGAGCCGGTGCCGCCTGAGGCGACCGCGCTGGCGGGTGCGCTGCCTCCGACGATCAGGACGCGTCCATCCCGGAGCAGTGTGGCGGTGGCAAGGTCCCTGGGCATGATCAGCGGATCGGTAACTCCAAACGCGCCGGATCTGGGATCGTAGATTTCCGCAGCCGCGAAAACGGTTGGGTTACCGAGGAGGGGGGACGTAGGGGGAGTCGTCCACCCAACGAAGAGAACTCGACCGTCTGCCATCACTGTGACACTCCCGGTGTCGGGGTAAACCGCCAGTGATCCCGTCCGAGCGAACATGCCGGTCGCTGGGTCATACAACTCAGCCGAAGTTTGATTGCCCCCAGCGACAAGGACCCGCCCATCTGGGAGGAGTGTCGCGCTGGGCTGGTTGCGATCGGTCATCATCGACCCTGTTGGGCTGAACTGTCCCGTGGCTGGATCGTAGAGTTCCGCCGAAGCCAGGATGCCTGATCGATTCTCGCCTCCAACAATGATGACCCTCCCATCCTGGAGCAATGTCGCGCTGGACGGGGAGCGTGGTGTGGTCATCGTGCCGGTTGGGCTGAACGTTCCCGTGACTGGATCGTAGAGTTCCGCCGACGCGAGAACGCCGGCATCCGTGTCGCCGCCAGCCACGAGGACCTGGCCGTCATGTAGAAGAGTGGCGGTATGACCCTGACGAGGCGTCGTCAAGGCCCCGGTCCGACTAAATACTCCGGTCACTGGGTCGTAGATGTCTGCGGACCCGTCACGACCGCCGATGACCAGGACTCGGCCATCGTGCAGAAGCGTCGCCGTATGGACTCCGCGTGGCGCGGTCATCGGACCTGTCGGTGCGAACGTGCCCGTGCGCGGGTCGTAGACCTCCGCGGATGACAGGAAGCCTGAGTCGCCGTCGCCGCCCGCCACAAGGACGCTCCCATCAGAGAGCAGCGTGGCTGTGGCGACTTCCCGCCCCGCGGACATTGAGCCAGTCACGGCGAATCGGCCGGCGACATGCGTATAGGTCGGCGACGGAGAAGTCAGAACCACGCCGTAGCACCCGGAGGCCACGGTGGCGAGCAGACAAGCAAAGAGGGCATAGGCTGCCCTCGTTCGGTAGCTCATTCCTGACGCGCCTCTCATACGCAGGAACATTAGGTCGCGGAAACGACCAGCCCGTGTCTCCCAGCTGACATCCCTACGCCGCGCCGACTGCCCAGTCGCCCCTCGGTCTCGGCCGTTGGACCGCTCGCGCGGTTCGGTGGCAATCCGGTCAGCCGGCACGGAGCGCGGGACAGTAGGTCCGGGGCTCTGGACACAGCGCTTCGCCGCGCTATGCTCGCGCTTCGCGTACCCACCGAGAAGGGTTCGCGCACGCGAGGTGCTGTCAAATGGCGCGTTCGATGTGGAAGGGTGCCATCCAGTTCGGCCTGGTGACGATTCCGGTGAAGCTGTACCTGGCCACCGAATCGAAGGGCGTGAGCTTCAACATGCTCCACGCCGAATGCCACGGCCGGATCCAGATGAAGACCTACTGCCCCACCGATGAGGTCTACATCGAGCGCGGCGACACCGTGCGCGGCTACGAGGTGGCGCCGGGCCAGTACGTCGTCGTCACCGACGAGGACCTGAGCGCCGTGCCGCTCAAGACGATTCGGGCAATCGAGATCGAGCAGTTCGTGCCGGTAGACTCGGCCGGCGAGGCAACCCGCTTCGTCAAGCAGGCCTACTACCTGGAACCCGAGCCGGTCGCGCGCAAGGCCTTCTACCTGCTCAAGGGCATTCTGGCCGAGCGGGGTCTGCGAGCCATCGCCAAGATCGTCCTCAAGGATCGCGAGCAGCTCGCCTCGATCGACCCGTATGAATCGACGATGCTCCTGTCGACGCTGCACTGGCCCGACGAAATCCGCTCCACGGCCGAACTGGCGCTGCCCGAGTCGGAGGTCGAGGTCAAGCCGGCCGAGCGCGCCATGGCCGAGCAGCTCATCGACGCGATGACGGCGGAGTTCAAAGCTACTGCCTATCGCGATGAGTACCGGGAGGCTCTGCTGACGATCATCGAGGCCAAGGCCGCCGGCGCCGAGATCGCCGAGTCCACGCCGGCGCCCGCCGCGAAGGTCACCGATCTGATGGCCGCCCTCGAAGCGAGCGTCGCCGCCGCCAAAGCCGCCCGCGCCTCCGCCCCACCCGAGACTCTCGCCGAGGCGAGGACCAGGCCGGCCCGCAAGCCCGCGCCGGCCGCATCGACCGCGGCGGCTGCCCCCGAGGAAGATGCCGAGGCCGCGCCGGTCCGTCGCCGCAAGACCGCCTGAACCGGATGCCGGGAGCGGCTGCTGACGAAACGGAGCGGCTCCCCTAACCTACCCGTATGAACGGGCATCCCTGGCCACTCTTCGACCTGCGCCTCAGGACCCCACACCTCGAGCTGCGTCTGCCGAACGATGACGAACTGCTCGAACTCGCACGCGTTGCCAGGGCCGGCATCGTCGACGCGGAGCGGACGGTCTTCCTGATGCCGTGGCACAAGCTGCCGTCGCCCGCCTTCGAGCGGCAGTTCTTGCTTCACTGGTGGGCGGAGCGTGGTCGCTGGAGTCCGACGGCCTGGTCGCTCGTTCTGGCGGTCACAAAGGACGGCCGGCCCATCGGACTGCAGGAGATAATCGGCCGAGAGTTCGCCATCCGCCGGGTTGTGAGTTCGGGCAGCTGGTTGGGCCGCGAATTCCAGGGTCAGGGTCTCGGAACAGAAGCACGGGGGGCGATGCTCGCCCTTGCTTTCGACGGCCTCGGCGCGGACGCCGCCGAATCAGGCTACATCGAGGGCAACGCCGCATCCGCCCGCGTCTCGGAGAAGCTCGGGTACCGTGTGACCGGCGACGAGGTCTTTGCGATCGAGGGCAAGCGCGAGCTCGAGATCAAAGTTCGCTGCACCCGCGAGTCCTGGCAGCGCGAGCTCGTTCCGGTGAGGATCGAAGGCCTCGAGCCCTGCCTCAAGTTATTCGGCATCGGCAAACTCAGCCCGGAGGAATGGACGACCTTCTAGACGCTCGCTGGGGTTGCGGGCGGATCGGTCGGCTGACCCGCGAGCGTCTTAGCGGTCCCCAGCCCTTCGACCCACGAGCCACCACGCCGACGGGAAAAGACCCGCCGCGACAGCCAGCTTGATGGCATCACCGATCAGGAACGGCTGGAGGCCCTTCTCGATCGCCGTCGCCGGCGACAGGCCCAATGACAGGGCCAGCCAGGGAACGCCGATGGCGTAGATAACGACCTCGCCCAGGATCATCGCGCCGATTGCACCCGGGATGTGCCGATCCCAGCCATTCTCGGCCAGCCAGCCGACCAGAGCCGCGGCGACGAGGAAGCTGATCAGGTAGCCACCGACCGGGCCGAACGCCAGGCCGCTGGAGTCGAGACCGACGATGGTGCCCATGCCGTGCTGTTGCTGCGCGTATACGGGCAGGAAGAGTCCCAGGACGAGGTAGAGCGCCACCGACAGGACGCCTCGGCGAAGACCCAGGGCGCCGCCGACGACCAGGACGGATAGCGTCTGACCGGTGATCGGCACAGGCGTGGTGGGTACCTTGAAGGCAAGGTTCGCCGTCAGGGCGATGAAGACGGCGCCCACGCAGATCAGTGCGATGTGGCGCAGTCGAGCGCTCATTCGTTCGCCGACTCGGATCGGGACCAGGAAGTCGGCGAT
>PMKV01000183.1 GCA_003157875.1 Chloroflexota bacterium | reverse complement strand
GCGCGAGGAGGAGATCGAGTACGCGAAGGCACGCAACATCGAGATCACCATCACCAAGGATTCGATCTACTCGATCGACGTAAACCTGTGGGGGCGGTCGATCGAGGCCGGCATCCTGGAGGATCCGTGGACCGCGCCGCGGGCCGACGTCTACCGCTGGACCGTCGACCCCGAGGCGGCTCCCGCGCCGGTCGAGATCGTCATCGGCTTCGAGGGCGGCGTGCCGGTCTCGCTCGACGGCGAGCGGCTGGACGCGGTCGCGCTCGTCGAGCGTCTGCACGAGCTGGCGGGCGCCCACGGCGTCGGTCGCGTGGACCACGTCGAGGATCGGCTGGTCGGCATCAAGAGCCGCGAGATCTACGAGGCCCCGGCGGCCACGGTCATCCATCGCGCCCATCGCGCCCTGGAGGGCCTGACCCTGTCCAAGGACACGCTGCGCTTCAACCGCATCGTGGCCGACGAGCTGGCCCAGCTCACCTACGACGGACTCTGGTTCAGCTCCCTGCACCGCGACCTGCGCGGTTACGCGGCCAGCAGCCAGCGCGTCGTCAGCGGCGAAGTCCGCGTCAAGCTCGACCACGGCAACGCCATCCCTACCGGGCGGCGCAGCCCGCTCTCGCTATACGAGAAGTCCCTCGCCACGTACGAGGCGGACGACACCTACGACCACGCGGCCGCGGTCGGGTTCATCGAGATCTTCGGGCTACCGCTCCGAACCGAGGCGGCCCGGCACGGCGCCGTCGGCAAGAGCCACGGCGCGGCCTGGACCTGGACCGAGCCGCTTCTGGCCGGCCTGCCGACGAAGGTCTACGACGCGCCGGCGCGCGGCGTGAAGTAGCCGGCCCGGACGATCGAACCGATGAGCAGCGTAAACAAGCCCACCGAGGCCGCGCCGGCCGACGCTGCGCCGTTCGATGGCGAACGGAAGCTGCGCGAGCTCGAGTTCCTGCACGAGTTCGCCAAGCTCCTGACCACGGCCCGCAACTGGGACGAGCTGATGCGGACGATCGTGGATCGGACCACGACCGCCCTGGACGTGGACGTCTGCTCCGTCTACCTGATGGAGCGCGATGTCGCCCGGCTTCGCCTGGCCGCCACCAACGGCCTGGACCGCGATCAGATCGGCGTGGTGACGCTTGCCGTCGGCGAAGGGCTGACCGGCCACGCGGCGATGATCGGCCAGCCGGTGGCATCGCCGGACGTTCGAGTCGACCCGCGCTTCAAGTGGGTGCCCGGCTTCGACCAGTCGCAGTTCGTCTCCATGCTGTCGGTCCCGCTGCCCTGGAACGACTCGGTCATCGGGGTCATAAACCTCCAGGCCATCGAGACGCGCATCTTCTCGCCCGAAGAGGTCGAATTCCTGGTCACGATCGGCGCCTTGCTTGGCGGCATCATCGAGAAGGGCCGCCTCCAGGCCGAGGCCGAGGAGCAGCTCGAGACCCTGACCGCCCTCGACGGCGCCCGGGCCGAGCTGCTGGCGGTGGTCACGCACGAGCTGCGCACGCCGCTGGCGGTCGTCCGCGCCTACCTGGACCTGCTCGCCGATGCCGCCGTGGACGCGGCCGGCGGAGGCGCGACGCCGGACCCAAAGGTCGTGGACGAATGGCGCGCCCAGGCGATCGGGCAGGTCACGCGCCTGGACCGGCTCGTCGATTCGATCCTGGCGTCCGTCCGCGGCGAGGGGCTGGCGGCCGGCCTGGCCCGCGATCCGTTCGACATCGCCCGCGCCGTCAACGACACCATCGGCGAGATGACCCCGCTCCTGCGGGAGCACCCGCTGCGGCGGACCGGGACGTGGGAGGAGCTGATGGGGATCGGCGACGAGGGCCGTTTCCGCCAGGTCCTGGAGCATCTCCTCGAGAACGAGGTGAAATACTCGCCGGAGGGCGGGGCCGTGAGCGTCGGCGCGTGGCGCAAGAACGGCGAGGTCCAGATCTACGTCACCGACGACGGCCCGGGCATCCCCGAGCCGGAATGGGAGTCCGTTTTCGAGGCCTACGTTCGAACCGCCAACCGGCCGCGGGGCTCCGGGATCGGCCTTTATGCCGCCCGACGGCTCATGGACGCGATGGGCGGACGTGTCTGGTTGGAATCAAATGGGTACGGTGGGAGTCGATTCATGGTGGCCGTGCCCGAAAAGCGCCACACTGACGAAAGCACCGGCGGTCCCGAGGCGGGCGTGATGTCCGAGGCGGGTCCCGAAGGGTAGCGAATCGGTAGCGGAGCGGAGGCGGCGAGTGAACGGCACAGGACCCGGGGAGGCGAGCCTGCTCGTGCTGGTCGTCGACGACGAGCCCGCCATGGTAGGCGCGGTGTCGGCCCTGGTCGGCCGTGCCGGCCACCGCGTCGTGACCGCCTACGACGGCAACACCGCCCTGCGCCGCTTCAGCGAGGAGCGGCCGGATCTCGTCCTGCTCGACCTGGCGATGCCCGGCCTCGACGGCGTGGAGGTATGCCGCGCCATCCGCCGCATGTCTCAGACGCCGATCATCGTCCTGACCGGCGAGGCCGACGAGCGGGCCAAGGTGGAAGCGCTCGACACCGGCGCCGACGACTACGTGGTCAAGCCGTTCGGCAAGCAAGAGCTGCTGGCCCGCATCCGCGCAGTGATGCGCCGCCGGGGCAACGAAGCCGAGCCGCACGGCGTCGGCGAGCTGCGCTGGGGCGCCATCGTCCTCGATCGCGGCCGCCACACCGCCGCCGTCTCCGGCGAGGAGATTACTCTGACCCGGACCGAGTACAGCCTCCTGGCGGCCCTCGTCGCCGCGGCCGGCCACGTCGTCTCCCACTCAACGCTGCTCACCGCCGGCTGGCCCGGCGAGCCCAACCCGGACCCGCAGTGGCTCAAGCCCCACCTTGCCCGCCTGCGCTCCAAGCTCGATGAGGCCGGCGCCCCCGTCCCCGCCTCGGTCCGCGGCGTCGGCTACCGCCTCGAGGAGACGGCGTAGTTCTTCCTTCCGCTTGAACGACCGCGCGAATGCCGCTGGACCGCCGAGCCGACTCCCTCCCCAACCGCAGCTGAACAGGCGGAATCGGAGCACCCGGAGCCCTCACCGCCCCGATATTGCTGAGCCGGCAACTCCACGGTACCGTTTGCGGTGCGCGTGGCGGAGTGCCAGCGAGGCGACGAATGCGAATCAGCGCGTCCCCCTGAGTCGCGGTCGTGGCAGTCGGATCGACCCGGGAATGCCATGGGAGCCGTGAATGAACGCGCTTGATCTCGCGCGGTGGCAGTTCGGTGTGACCACCGTCTACCACTTCCTGTTCGTCCCGCTGACGATCTCGCTGGTGTTCATCGTGGCCGGGTTCCAGACGGCCTGGTTCCGCACGGACAACCCCAAGTACCTCAAGCTGACCCGCTTCTTCGGCGAGCTGTTCCTGATCAACTTCGCCATGGGCGTCGTCACCGGTATCGTCCAGGAGTTCCAGTTCGGGATGAACTGGAGCGACTACAGCCGCTTCGTGGGCGACATTTTCGGGGCGCCGCTGGCGATCGAGGGCCTGCTCGCCTTCTTCCTCGAATCGACCTTCCTGGGGATGTGGATCTTCGGCTGGGACAAGCTGCCCAAGCGCGTCCATCTGGCCTCGATCTGGATCGTAGCCATCGGAACCTTGCTATCGGCTTTCTTCATCCTGGCCGCCAACGCCTGGATGCAGGAGCCGGTCGGGTCGATCGTCAACTCGACCGCCGGCCGGGCCGAGCTGAAGGACTTCGGCGCCGTGCTGACCAACCCGACCGTGATCTGGGCCTTCCCCCACGTCATCGCCGGCTGCTTCATGACCGGCGGCGCGTTCGTGCTGGGTGTCTCGGCGTGGCGGCTTCTCCGCCGGCCGGCCGAGGACGGCGCGCCGTTCCGTACCGCCGCCAAGGTCGGCGCGGTGGCGCTGCTCGTGGCCGGGCTCTTCATCGTGGTCACCGGCGACCAGCTTGGCCAGCACATCGCGGTCGACCAGCCGATGAAGCTCGCCGCCGCCGAGGACCTGCAGACGACCCAGTCGTCGGCGCCGTTCTCCGTCATTCACGCTGTGGGACTTCAGCGGCAAGGAGATCGTCTCGATCAAGATCCCGAACGTGCTTTCCATCCTGGCCACGCACGACCCCAACGGCCACGGTTCAGGGCATCGACAACCTGCAAACCCAGTACGCCGGCCCAGTACGGGCCGGGCGACTACTCCCCCATCGTGCCGGTCACCTTCTGGTCGTTCCGGCTCATGATCGGCGCCGGCAGCCTGGCGGCGCTGGCCGCGCTGTGGTTCCTGTGGCGGATGCGTAGGGGCCGAGTGCCGGGCAGGGGCGCGGTGGCCATTGCGTTGGTTCTGCCGTTTCTTCCGCTGGCCGCCAATTCCTTCGCCTGGATCTTCACCGAGATGGGACGCCAGCCGTGGATCGTCTACGGCCTGCAGCTCACGTCGAGCGGAGTCTCGCCCAACGTGAGTTCCCTCGAGGTTGCCATAACCATGGTCGTCTTCACGCTTCTGTACGGCGGCCTCGCCGTCGTGGAGGTTGGACTGCTGGCGAAACGCATCCGGGCCCCGCTGCCGGCCGCGGACGCGGGCGGTGCCGACTCCGACCAACCCGCCGCCTTCGCGTACTGAGGAGAGGGCCGTGTTGCACAACGTCTGGTTTCTGCTGATCGCCTTCTTCTGGATCGGCTACTTCGTGCTGGAGGGCTTCGACTTCGGCCTGGGCATCCTGCTGCCCTTCCTCGGGCGGACCGACAAGGAGCGTCGGGCCCTCATCAACGCCATCGGCCCGATCTGGGACGGCAACGAGGTCTGGGTCCTGGTCGCCGGCGGGGCGACCTTCGCCGCCTTCCCGCACTGGTATGCCACGCTCTTCAGTGGCTTCTACCTGGCGCTCTTCCTGATCCTGGTGGCCCTGATCCTGCGCGGCGTCGCCTTCGAGTACCACAGCAAGCGTGACAGTGCCCGCTGGCGGGCGGGCTGGGACTGGGCGATCTTCATCGGCTCGGCCCTCCCGGCGCTCCTTTGGGGCGTCGCCTTCGCCAACATCGTGGCCGGCGTCCCGATCGATCAGAACAAGGAATTCACCGGTGACCTCTTCACGCTCCTCAACCCGTACGGGCTGCTCGGCGGAGTAGTCACGCTGACGCTGTTCATCACCCACGGCGCGGCGTACATCGCCCTCAAGACCGAGGGCGAGCTCCGTGCCCGGGCCAACCGGCTGCTGGTGTTCGTGGGGTTGGTCGCCGCGGCGGCCGCGGTCGTCTTCCTCGGCTGGACGCAGGCCTCCAAGTTCGTGCCCGGCTCGGCGGTCGTGTCCGTCGCGGCTGCCCTGGCGCTCGTCGGTGCGCTGGCGGCCAACCGGCTGCGGCATGAGGGCTGGGCCTTCATCGGCACCGCCGCCACGATCGGGCTGGCGGTGGTGGCCCTCTTCCTGAACCTATACCCGAACGTGATGCCGTCGTCGACCAATGCCGCGTACAACCTGACGATCAGCAACGCGTCGTCGACCGATTACACCCTGACGATCATGACGGTCGTGGCGGTCATCTTCACGCCGCTCGTCCTGCTCTACCAGGGTTGGACCTACTGGGTCTTCCGCAAGCGAGTCACGGCCGACCGAATCCCGGACGTCGCGGCGCCTTCGGCCCCGGCGGGCCCGGCGGCGGCGAGCTCGAACTGAGGGTCATCGACCGGCGGCTGCTCCGGTACGCGCGGGCCACGGCCGTCGCCCTGGCGGCCGCGGTGGCGATGGGTCTCATCACGGCCGCCCTGGCCGTGGCGGGAGCGTGGCTGCTGGCCGTCGCGATCGATTCGGCGTTCCTCGGCGGCGCCGGGCTCGACTCGCTGGGGGCGACGCTGGCCGCTCTGGCGGTCGTGCTGGCGGCGCGGGCAGGCGTCTCGTGGGCGCAGGAGTGGGTCGCGCGGCGCTGCTCCGCGGCAGTCAAGTCGAGCCTCCGGATGGAGCTGCTGCGGCGCGTGGCGCTGGCGCCGGGGAGCGCCGCGGGCCGCGAGAGCGCCGCGGGGCCCGGCAGCGGCGAGGTCGTGGCCCTCGCGACCCGCGGCCTCGACTCGCTCGACGCGTACTTCGCCCGCTACCTGCCGCAACTCGTTCTGGCGGGGATCGTGCCGGATGTGGTGATCGCCTGCCTCGCCACCGCGGATCTCGTGGCGACCCTGACCGTGGCGTTGACGGTGCCGCTGATTCCGATGTTCATGGTCCTCATCGGATCGGCCACGGAGCGGCGGCGAAAGCGACGCTGGAACGCCCTGGCGCGGCTTTCGGGCCACTTCCTCGATGTCGTGGCGGGGCTGTCGACACTGCGCGTCTTCGGGCGGTCCGGGGCCCAGCTCGCGCGCCTGAAGCGGGTCACAGACGACTACCGCCGCGAGAGCATGGCCACGCTGCGAGTGGCCTTCCTCTCGGCCTTCGCATTGGAGCTGATCGCGACTCTGTCGGTGGCCCTGGTGGCGGTTGGCGTCGCTCTGCGACTGGTCGACGGGGCGATGGACCTGCGCACCGGGCTCTTCGTGCTGATCCTGGCGCCCGAGGCGTATCTGCCGCTCCGCCAGCTGGGGGCCAGCTTCCACGCCTCGGAGGAAGGCCTCGGGGCGGCCGACAGGGTGTTCGCGATAATCGAAAGCACGCCCGGGGGCACGCCATCTGGCGCCGGCACGGCAGGGGTCCCCGACCTGCGCGGTGCCGATATTCGGGTCGAGGACGTGACGGTTCGACAGCCCGGCCGCGATCTGGATGCGCCGTATCGGGCATCGCTGGTCCTGCGGGCGGGCGAGGTCGTCGGGGTCGCCGGACCGAGCGGTGCCGGCAAGAGCACGCTCGTCGAGGTCCTGCTGGGGCTGCGGCCGGCCGATGCCGGGCGCGTGGCGGTGACGACCCCGGAGGGACGGCCGGAGGCCGTTTCATCCTTCTCGCTCTCGGAGTGGCACCGCCACGTGGCCTGGGTGCCGCAGCATCCGTTCTGCTTCCCGGGGACCGTCGCCGAGAACGTCAGGCTGGCCGCGCCCGATGCCTCGGACGGGGAGGTTCGCCGCGTTCTGGCGGCCGTGGGCCTGACCGGGATCGACCCGGAGGCGCCGCTCGGCGAGGGCGGTTCGGGCGTCTCGTCGGGGCAGCGGCGGCGGATCGGAGTGGCCCGGGCGCTGCTGCGCGGCGGCGAGGTCCTGATCCTCGACGAGCCGACGGCGGGTTTGGACGCCGCCTCCGAGACCACGGTGCTGGCCGCGGTGCGAGCGGCTGCCGACGGCGGGCGGGCGGTGCTGCTGGTCGCCCACCGGCCCGCGGCGCTGGCCATCGCCGATCGCGTGGTGGAGATCTCGGCACGGGCGGCCGAGCGGGCATGAGCACGACCCGAGCCGAGGGCGCCGCGCCCGCCCCAGCCGGCCTCGCCGCTCTCTTGCGGGTGACCCGCTTCGGCCGGCCCGTGACCGGGCGTCTGGCTCTGGCCGTGGCGGCGGGCGTGGCGGCGGCAGGGGCCGCGATCGGACTGACCGCCACGTCGGCCTGGCTGATCTCCCGAGCCGCGGAACGGCCGCCGGTGCTGTACCTCATGGTGGCCGTGACCGGAGTGCGGGCCCTCGGAATCGGGCGCGGCGTCCTGCGCTACGCCGAACGGCTGGCGAGTCACGACGCCGCCTTCCGCGTCCTGTCTCGGCTTCGGGGCGTCGCCTACGCCCGGCTCGAACGCCTGGCCCCGGCCGGACTGGCCGAGTTCCGTTCGGGCGATCTGCTGTCGCGGCTGGTCGATGACGTCGACGGCCTGGCCGACCTGTGGCTGCGGGTCCTGCTCCCCTACCTCGTCGCCGGTGTCGCTGCGACCGTCACCGTGGTTGCGATCTGGCTCCTCGTGCCGGCCGCGGCGGCGGTGCTTGCGGTCACCTTGTTGTTCGTCGCGTTGGGGATTCCCCTGGTCACGATTCGGGTCGCGGCCCGTGGCGAGGGGCGGATCGCCGGAGCCCGCGGCGAGCTGGCGGCCGCGACGCTCGAGGTCATCTCGGGCGCGCCCGAGCTGCTCGTTTGCGGCGCGACCGAGGCGCGGCTCGTCGAGCTCGGCGCGATCGACGGCCGGCTGGCGGCGGCCGAGGCCCGGACGGCGAGCGGGGCCGGGGTCGGGGCTTTGCTGTCCGGCGTGGCGAGCGGCGTCGCCGTCTGGCTCGGGCTGGTCGCGGGGATCGCGGCGGTGCGCGCGGGCTCACTGGGTGGCGTGGGCCTGGCCGTGGTGGCGCTGACGCCGATCGCGGTCCACGAGGCGGTGGCGGGTCTCGTGCCGGCATCACAGCATCTCCCCGGCCTGGCGGCCATGGCCGGGCGGCTGGTGGAGGTGACATCGCGCCCGGATCCGGTCGCGGAGCCGGCGGTGCCGGAGCCACTCCCCGGCGGCCCGTACGGGCTGCGTTGCCGCGGGTTGCGTGCCCGCTACTCCCCGGGCGGGGCGGACGCGCTCGTGCTGCCCGACGTCGAGGTCCGGCCGGGCGAGCGCCTGCTCGTGACCGGGCCGAGCGGCTCGGGCAAGAGCACCTTCGCGGCTGTGCTCGTTCGGTTCCTCGAGCCTTCCGCCGGATCGGTCGAGTTGGTCGGCGCCGACCGTTCGGTCGATATCCGGCATCTGGCCGGCGACGACGTTCGCCGGGTCGTCTGTCTGTGCGCCCAGGACCCGCACGTCTTCGATTCCACAGTCGCCGAGAACGTCCGGCTGGCCCGCGCCGGCGCCTCCGACGCCGAAGTTGCCGCGGCCCTCGGGGCAGCCCAGCTGGCGAGCTGGATCGCGACGCTCCCGGACGGTCTCTCGACGATTGTCGGCGAGCACGGAGCGCGGCTATCCGGCGGTCAGCGGCAGCGCCTCTCGCTGGCCCGGGCGGTCCTGGCCGATGCGCCGGTAGTCGTCTTCGACGAACCAACCGAGCACCTCGACGAAGCCACGGCCACCGCGCTCATCGCCGACCTGCTTTCCGCGACCGCCGGCCGGACGGTCGTGATGATCACGCACCGCCCCGAGCTGATCGGAGCCGCGACCTGGTCGGCCCGGATCGACCTCGGACCGAACGCCGGTGCTGTGGACTAGCTCCCCGGTTCCGGCGACGCCCTTCGACGCCCTTCGACGCTTCGACGATTCCGGGCCCTGCCCAGGTCAGGACGGGCTTCCCCAACTCCGGACAAACAAGAACCCGCGCTGCCTGCCGAAAGGTGCGCGGGTCGTTGTTTTGAGTATCGAGTTGTCCGGCTGGTCGGCCGACCCTCAGTCGGCCCGGAGCCCAGAGATGAGCGCGGTTTGCTTGTTGGTTCCTATTCCGCTACGTGGGCGCGGGACGGGGCGATGAACCAGGCCACGACCAAGACTGCGAAGCTGAGGAAAGCGACTGCGATCATTTCTTGGCTCCTTCGGCTGAACCAGCGGGATTTGCATCCCTTTCACTAACTGGAAGTCTATTTATGGAGTCGGCTCAAATCAGTAGCGCACCGGTAGACCTTCGGTAACGGTGCGGTAGCGCAAGGGTTGCCGTTCGGTACGAAACGCCCGTTCGGCGCCGGATCGTGCCGTTGCCACACCCCAACGTCACCAAGTCCCCAACTCGGAACGGCCGACGGCTGTGGCCCTGGCCGCTCGCCGTGGCCTGGC
>PMKV01000136.1 GCA_003157875.1 Chloroflexota bacterium | reverse complement strand
ATCGCCGAGCGCTACCACGTCCCGATCGTGGTCACAGGCTTCGAGCCGCTCGACCTGCTCGAGGGGATCCTGATGGCGATCCGCCAGCTCGAGGAAGGGCGCGCGGTCGTCGAGAACCAGTACGCGCGGGCGGTGAAGCGCGAAGGCAACCGGGCGGCCCAGGAAACGGTGCTCCGAGTCTTCGAAGTGGGGGAGCGGACCTGGCGCGGCATCGGCACCATCCCGGACTCCGGCTACCACCTCCGGCCGGAGTTCGCGACGTTCGACGCGGAGGCGCGCTTCGACGTCGGCGACATCCACACCCAGGAGCATCCGGCGTGCATCGCCGGCGGGATCCTGCAGGGGACGAAGACCCCGCTCGACTGCGCGGCATACGGCGTGCTTTGCTCGCCGCAGAAGCCGCTCGGGGCACCGATGGTCAGCGCCGAGGGAGTGTGCTCGGCCTATCACGCCGCGGGGCGTGGTCTGGCGGCGCCGACCGCCTTCCCGCTCTATGACCTTGCGCGGGTCGACCGATGAGCGAGCGAGCGACCTCGCGGGCCGCGGCGCCCGATCCCGTGGCCCCCGACCCGGCGGTACCGGCGGCTTGGGCCGGCCCGGCGCCCGATCCAGAAAGCTCGGCCTTGCCGAACCCGGCCGAACTCGTTTGTCCGGCCCCGATCCCCGAACGGGCCCGCGTTCTGCTGGGCCACGGCTCCGGCGGCCAGCTCTCGGCCGCGCTGATGCGCGAGGTCATCGGCCCGGCGCTGGCAAGTGCCGGCGGGGCGTTGAGCGGTCCGCTCAACGACGCCGCCGTTGTGGACGTGGAGGGCGGGCGGCTCGCCTTCACGACAGACTCGTTCGTCGTCAGCCCGCTCGAATTCCCCGGCGGCGACATCGGCGAGCTGGCTGTCAACGGCACCGTCAACGACCTGGCTATGATGGGCGCCCAGCCGCTGGCGCTGTCCCTGGCCTACGTCATCGAGGAAGGACTGCCGATCGATGAGTTGCGGAAGGTGACCGAGTCGGTCGCCAGGGCGGCGGCAAGAGCGGGCGTCCGAATCGTGACCGGCGACACGAAGGTTGTCGGTCGGGGAGCCGCCGATGGGCTCTTCGTCAACACCGCCGGGATCGGACTCGTGGCGGCAGGGGTCGCGGTCGCGGCCGATCGCGCCGTGCCCGGCGACGCCGTCATCCTGTCGGGCCCGATCGGGTTGCACGGCATTGCCATCATGAGCGTCCGCGAAGGCCTGGACTTCGAGGTGGAAATCGCCTCCGACACGCAGCCCCTCAACGCGCTGGTGGCTGCGATCGTCGCCGCAGGCCCCGATGTGCACGTTCTGCGCGACCCGACGCGCGGCGGCCTGGCCTCGGTCCTCAACGAGATCGCCGCCGCGTCCGGCGCGGGAATCGAGCTTCGCGAGGAAACGATCCCGATCCCGGGCCCCGTGCATGCCGCGTGCGAGATGCTCGGCCTGGACCCGCTCCACGTGGCCAACGAGGGCAAGCTCGTGGCGATCGTGCCCGCCTCGTCGACCGAGGCCGTGCTGGCCGCGATGCGCGCCGTCCCCGAGGGTGTCGGGGCAGTGGAGATCGGCCGCGTGGTGGCGGACCATCCGGCCATGGTCACGATGCGCACGATCGTCGGCTCGCAACGGATCGTCGACATGCTGGTCGGGGAGCAGCTGCCCCGCATCTGCTAGAGCTCGACTCAGCCGCCCTGCCATTCGGCCCTCACCCACGGGACGCCTGTACCTATGCGCACCTGCGCATATGACCAACACTGCACGCTATGGACGAGGTGTACAAGCTACAGGCGGATGTGCTCAAGACGCTCTCGAACCCGAGGCGCCTCGAGATAATCCACCTCCTGGCCGAAGGCCCGCGCGAGGTCAGCCGCCTGGCCGCGGAGATGGGGATAAGTCAGCCGAACGTGTCACAGCACCTCGCCTTGATGCGGTCCGCGGGAGTAGTCGAGGCTGAGCGGGACGGCCGCGAGGTCCGATACCGGCTCAGCGACCCCGAGATCATCTGCGCCTGCGAAACCATGCGCGGCGTCCTTGTCCGCAGGCTGGCGCGCATCAGCGTCGCGGCGGCTCGAACCCCGGGCGATCTCGTTGCCGAAAGAACCGCCGTCGCGGCATCCGGCTCGACGGGACCCACAACTCAAGCTAACTGAGGCTGCCCGCGATGGACGAAACCGTCTCGATCGTGCTCTTCTCCGGAACCGACGACAAGCTGACCGCTGCTGCCACCCTCGCGGCCGGCGCCGCGGCATTGGGCCGCCCGGTCAAGATCTTCCTGCAGTACTGGGGTTTGAACGCCTTCAGGGCCGATGGGATCGTGGGCGATCACGGGCTGGCCCCGGAAGCCGGTGAGTTCGGTCGGGCCGCCGTGGCTGCCGCCGCGAAGGCGGGTCAGGCCCACTGGGCGGAGACGCTGCGGATGGCCAAGGAGCTGGGCGAAGTCGACATCCAGGCCTGCTCGGCCTCCATGGAGATCCTCAAGCTCAAGCAGTCGGACCTCGATCCGATCGTCGATGGAGTCGAGGGCGTCGCGGCCTTCTACATCAATGCCGGCGAAGGCCAGATCATCTTCATCTAGGTTGGTCGGAGACGGCCGAAGCCAGGAACAGGGCGTCGTGCGTGCCGACCCGGTCCCGTCGAAAGGAAGCGAGATATGGCGACACAGGACATCAAGCTCAAGGTCGATGCCAGTGGCCTCTCGTGCCCGCTGCCGATCCTGAAGGCGACGCAGGGCATCAAGACTCTCCAATCGGGAGAGTTGATGGAGGTCGTGGCGACCGACCCAGGGTCCGTGAAGGACTTCGCGGCGTGGGCCAGCTCAACCGGCAACGCCCTGGTCGAGCAGGACTCCGCAAACGGAAAGTTCCGGTTCGTGGTGCGCCGCAAGTAGCCATACAGACGAGCACCCGACTGGTTCGCCATCCACACGAAAGGATCAGAAATGACCGCAGAGGCTGCCAGCAAGCCCAAGAAGATCTGCATCATCGCCTACAGCGGTGAATTGGAGCCGACCTGGGCAAGCATGATCATCGCCTCGACCGCGGCCGCCATGGACATGGAGGTCTCGATCTTCGTCACGTTCTGGGGGTTCCACGCCCTCGTGAAGGACCGCAGGCGCCTGCCCGGCCAGAACTGGATGCAGAAAATGCTGTCCGTGATGCAGAGGCCTGGGATCAGCCACCGCAAGCTCAGCAAGATGAACTTCATGGGCATGGGGCCGTGGATGATGTTCCAGCTGGCCAAGAAGTACAACGTCTCCAAGCCCAAGGACCTGCTCGACATGTGCCAGGAGCTCGGGGTCAAGATCTACCCGTGCCAGATGACCATGGACCTCTTCGGGCTCAAGAAGGAAGACCTGATCGACGGCCTCGAGGATCCGGTCGGCGCGGCCACCATGCTGCAGCTGGCGACGGAGGCCGACTCCACGTTCTTCATCTAGTTGGTCACGCGTTCGGTCGTGGGTCAGCCGGTCTGGCCGAGTGCCGACTCCAGGTTCAGACGATCGCGAATGCGCCGCGCGATTGCGTCCTCGACCACCGCATCGGCGTCCCGTAGGTCGCCCATGGTGGCGCGGACGCCGACCAGGCTCGTATATAGCGGCGGGCAGGTTGGGCAGCCGGCGAGGTGGCCCTCGACCATCGACTTCGTTGCCTCGTCAAGCTCGCCGTCGAGGTAGGCCGAGACGTGCCGGCGGGCCTGCCAGCACCGCATCGGCTGAGCCAGGCTGGCCTCACGGCGTCCATCGGATGAGGCCAGGGCACTCACCAGCATCATCCGGCCTCGGCGAAGGCGCTGCTTGGCCGCAGGCCGGCCGACGTCCATCGACTTCGCGATCTCGGCGGCCGTCCAGCCGAGCGCATCGTGGAGGACGACCGGCAGGCGGTAGATGACGGGCAGTCGAGCAAGGGCGTCTTCGAGTTCGTCGCGCAACTCGGCTCTTTCGAGGACCAGTTCGGGCTGGACGGAGTAGGCGCCGTCCTGCCAGTCGGCCTCGACGGCGTCGATATCGAGTTCGTCGTGCCCACGCCGGGACCTGTCGATGATCCGGTTGACCAGGCTGCGTCGAAGCCAGGCCGGAAGAGCGGCCGTATCGCGAAGCTGATCTCGGCGCCGCCAGGCGCCCACGATCGTCTCCTGGGCGCAGTCCTCGGCCTGGTCAGGATCGGACAGCAGCCTCGTCGCCAGGCCCACCAGGCGCGGCAGCTCGGCGGCGAGGCGCGCCGCGAACGCATCCGCTTCGCTCTCACCGACCGGGGCTGCCTGCGCGGGTTGATGGGTCACCCAACTCACCTATTGGCGGGGGCGGTGCTGAGGCGAAGGATGGCATACAGCGGGCAGAAGCCGACGATGCCGGTCGCGAGCGCGATCACCGCAACGAACGTCGTCGCGTACGCGATCGGGGCGGTCACCACGCCGGCGACACCGAGGGCCAGCAGGGCGACGCCGAGGACGATGCGGACGGATCGGTCGAGCGGGCTTTCGTTGATCTGGATCTTCATTGTTCGTTCTCCTTGTCTGCGACGGGTTCCTGCACCGTCTTCACTCCAAGGACGAGATCGAAGGCGAAATGGATACAGGCCGAGCGTGCGGCGGGCTAGCGGAGCACCAGGATGCTCGTCAACAGGATCAACAGGACGGCGACGGTGATGGCCGCATAGAGTCGGTCGCCCTCCAGCGTGAAGGCCACGACTGAGGTCGCAACCCTGGCAACAGGCGTGGCCAACAAAGCGAGCAGACCGAGCTGGGTGATCGCCAGCGGCTCGAGGACGACCAGCCTGGCCGGCAGGTTGCTGAAGTCCGCCGTCGATGCCGAGGTGGCGTGCGCCACGCCCGTCAGCGACCCTTGCCAGCCGATCACCAGCGCTGCCGCGAAGCCGAACCCAATGAGGGCGGCGCTGATCCCGACGCCCACGATGAGCACCGTGCTCACCGCGATCCTGAACCGCTCCGGGGTCATAGCCCGTACCCCAGGCCGCGGCCGATCGTCTCGAGCCCGACGGCTACCAGAACCGGCAGGAAGACCAACCGAACCGTGCGGTTGGAGATCCGCTGAAGAACACGCGCGCCGACCAGCGCGCCGGTCAGGACGCCCAGGGCTACCGGCGCCGCGATCGTCGCATCCACGTCACCTCGCCCGAGGTAGATCCCGGCCGAGGCTGCGGCGGTGACACCGATCATGAAGTTGCTGGTAGCGGAACTGACTTTCATCGGCAGGCGCATGGCTCCGTCCATCGCCACGACCTTGAGCACGCCCGAGCCGATTCCCAGCAAGCCCGACACGACGCCGGCGATCCACATCAGGGCGAAGCCCAGAGGGATGCGGTGGGCCGAGTAGGGGACCTCGCGGCCGAGCCTGCGGTCCGGGTATGAGGACTCGAGACGCAGGCGTGCCGCAAGGGGCGAGGGCGCATCGGTGGGAGGCGTCTCCTCGCCCATGCGCGCGACCTGCATGGCCGCGGTGCCCAGCAGGATGACGCCGAGCAGCAGGTAAAGGAAGGCCGGCGCGATGAGCACCGCCAGGAGCGCGCCGCACACGGCGCCGGTGGTCGTCGCCAGCTCGAGGAACATGCCGACTCGCATGTCGGTCATGCGGTCGCGGACATACGCTGCCGCCGCGCCGGAGCTCGTGGCGATGATCGACACGATGCTCGCTCCGACGGCGAGCCTGAGATCCACGCCAAACCCGAACGTGAGCACCGGGATGACGAGGATGCCACCGCCGACGCCGGCCAGGGCGCCGATGAAACCGGCGGCCGCACTGACCAGGAATATCCCCAGATCGGCCTCGGGCGTCATCCGGGCTGGACCATCGAGCCGAGTCTCCTACTCCACTACTTGCGCAACTACGCAACTGCAGTTAGTCTAGCAGCCTCCGGACGAGATTGCCGGAGAAGGAAGAGCCAGCAACGAACGATAGGCGCTATGGCGATGTGGGCGGTAGTCCGCGCCCTAGCCGCCAACTCTCACCGGAGTAGCCATGCATTTCTTCTCTCGCCCAGCCACGCCCGAGATCGAGGTCGACGAGTTCGACGACCTCTTGCGATTAGGGAGCGTGCGAGTCCTCGATGTCCGGGAGGACTGGGAGTTCCGGCGCGGTCGGGTTCCCGGCGCGCAAAGCATTCCACTCGGCCAGCTGCCCACGCGTTTGGCCGAGCTGCCTCACGATAAGCCGCTGGCGGTCATCTGCGAGCATGGCAACCGCAGCCAGAGCGCAACCGACTTCCTCCTCGCCCGGGGCTTCGAAGGAACCGTTTCCGTGAGGGGCGGGACGAGCGCCTGGGCGCGCACCCAGAGACCGCTGGAAAGGGACAAGTCATGACGGCGGATCCACGACGCCTGGCCTGGGATGAACGCCATGGCGGTGGTGATTTCGAGGGAGTTGGGCCGAATCCGGCGCTCGTGGCCGGGGTGGTCGGGCTCGGTCGCGGCTCCGCCCTCGAGCTTGCTGCCGGTAGCGGTACCAACGCCGTCTGGCTCGCCGGGCAAGGCTGGCGCGTCACCGCGGTCGACTGGTCGCCCGTTGCCCTGGCGAATGGGGAGGCCAAGGCTGCGGCGGCCGGCGTCGAGGTCGAATGGCTCGAGCGCGACCTGTTCGATTGGTCGGCGCCGGTGCGCTCGTTCGACCTCGTCGTGATCGTGTATCTGCACGTGCCGCCGGACGAACGCCGGCCGATCTATGCCCGCGCCGCGGCCGCGGTGGCTCCCGGAGGCCGGCTGCTCGTGGTGGGCCATCACCCGCACCATGCCGTCGAGGGCCAGGGCGGCCCGGATCCGGACCGCCTCTTCACGGCCGACGACATTGCCCGCGACCTGCGCGCCGCCGAACCGGACCTAGTGATCGAGCGTGCCGAGGTCGTGCGCCGCGTTCCGCTCCCCGACCGGGGCCCGATCGACTCGTTGCTCGTCATCCGCCGCCCCGGGCCGATAGCCACCCAGGAGTCCCCCCAGTGACCGTCAAGACATCGACCGCCCGCTACGACGGGTCAGGCCTCCGTTTCATCGCCCGGACAGGATCGGGCCACGAGATCGTCCTCGACGATTCCGACGGAAACGCCGGACCGCGGCCGGTGGAGATGCTGCTGGTCGGCCAGGCCGGCTGCACCGGCATGGACGTGATCTCGATCCTCCACAAGAAGCGCCAGAACGTCACCCGCTACGAGGTCTCGGTGACGGCAGACCAGCGCGACGGACAGCCGGCCGTATTCACGCGGGCGGACGTCGTACATCTCGTCGAAGGCCCCGGGATCGACGAGGCGGCCATGCGCCGGGCCATCGAGCTGTCCGCAACGAAGTACTGCTCGGTGGCCGCGATGCTCTCAGCCGGGACCGTCGAGATTCACCACCGCTACCGCATCCTGGGCGCCGCCGGCGCCGCCCCCGTCGAGGGCGAGGTGATGGTGGCCGGACCACATGCCGACCCAGATGCTCCGGCTGTGCCCCGTGCCGCCGGCGTCGAGGCATAGCGTGACCCGGCTTCCGGCGCTGGGCGGTCGCGGCGAGGGCTGGTTCGCGGCTCAGATGGTGCTGTTCGTCGCAATCGCGGCCGCGGGTGCCGTCGGTCCCGCCTGGGGCGGATGGCCGAGAATCGTAGCCATCGTGGCCGGCGTCGGCCTGATGGGTTGCGGCGGCATCCTGTCGCTGCGCGGCGTGCTGGATCTGAGAGAGAGCCTGACGCCGTTTCCGAGACCGATGCCCGACGCGCGTCTGGTCGAGTCGGGTGCATACGGCCTGGTCCGCCATCCCATCTACACAGGCCTGATCCTCGGCGCACTGGGCTGGGGACTGTTCACGGCCTCGCTGCCCGCACTCATTGGAGCCGCCGTTCTGGCCGGCTTCTTCGACCTCAAGTCCCGCCGCGAGGAGATCTGGCTCGTCGAGCAGTTCGCGGGCTATGACTCATACAGGAGTCGAACCCGGCGCCTGCTGCCGTGGGTCTGGTGACCGGCCGCTCTGCCGGTTCGTGGGGTATGCAGTCCGGTAGAGGCGCTGGCGCCGCCGACTAGCGGTCCTTCTGGACCAGCTGCCGACCGGAGGCCTGCCAGGCGTTCATCCCGCCGTCGAGGTTCCACACGTTCGTGTACCCGAGATCCAGGAGCGTCTGCGCGGCCAGCGCGCTCTCGGCGCCGCTGCGGCAGTAGACCAGGATGCGGGCCGCCTTGTTCGCCGGCAGTGCGGAGGCGCGGGCGGTGAGCTGATCGTACGGGATGTAGAGGTCGGTTCCGTCGATCTCGCCGATGTATGGCGTCTTGACATTGAGCAGTGTGAAGTCTTTGCGGGTGAGCATGGCGGCCAACCCATCCGGGGTGACATTGGTCCAGTGACCGCCCTTGCCCTGAACGACAACTCCCGTCGGCATCGCCGCGGCTGCGCTCGGCGCGCTCCCCGACGAACTGCCGCCCCCGCCCGCGATCGCGCCGAAGATGAAATCGGCGCCGATGACCACCACGGCGACGAGGACCAGAACCGCGACCAACAAGCCGATTCGAGCGCCCAGGCCGGTGGGCGTGGTTGCCGCCGATCTGGCCCCGACGGGCACCGATCTGGCCGCGGCCGATCTGGCCCCCGCCTGCCGGTCTGTCGGACGGCTCGTCTCGCGCGATCGCTGCTTGGGGCTCATGGATCAGTTCATCTCGTCTGCCTGGTCGTGCCCGTGGCCGCCACAAGAGCCCAAGCTCGATCCTGAACCCGAGCAGCCGTCGTCGGCACCCGCCATTCGCAGCGAGTGGCTCCGTAGGGCGGCCAGCGCGGACGCGACGTCGGGACCCTCGTGAACGAAGACCGGCACTCCCGCCTCGGTCAGGCGGTTGATGGCGCCCTGTCCGATGCCCTGGCAGACGACGGCGTCGAAGCCGTTGGGCCCGAAGACCTCTGACGCCGGCACGCACTCGCCGTGACCATGCGATCTGGATGGGTTGGCAACGGCGATGACCTTGCCGGTCTCGGAGTCGGCCACGCTGTAGAACGGGGCGCGTCCGAAGTGCCCGGAAAGCCTGGCGCTGGCGCCGTTGGTGTCGGTGGTCGGAATGAGGATTCGCATGTATCTCCTGATTGGCCTCGGCCTGAATGCACAGGTCTGCCGACGCGGTTTCGGGGCTTGGCTCAGTCTACGTGCTCGGGCACCGGCTCGGTCGTGCCATCGAGCCGCTCAGCCCCGCAGCCTGATGGCGAAGAGCGCCACCGGCCGATAGAGGACATGAGCGAACTTTCCGAACGGCACCAGCAGAACCAGCGCGATCGCCACGCCGACGTGCACGAGGAACATCGGATAGCCCCACGCCGGCGCTTGAGGGAGGTAGAGTCCCAGCTCGAGGGCGAAGCCCGTCACGCCCGCCACCCACAGCATTGCCAGGAAGGTCCAGTCCGAGGTCGTCGAGTGGGCGCTCGATCGATCGCTCTTGCGAAGTCGCCGGACGATGAGGACCGTCGTGCCGTAGATCAGGGCGGCCCCGGCCAGGGTGCCAAGCAATCGGACCGGATACCAGATCGGCACCGGCGTGCCCGTTGCCTTCACGCCGAGCAATTCGAGGCCGTAATCGGCCATGGTGGCGCCCAGCAGTCCGAGGAAGCCCCACATCGTGGCGAAATGGATGAACCAGCGTTGCGCATACCAGGGTCGAACCTCGACGGCATCGGCACAATCCTTGCGGAAGCGCGCCTGCGCCAGAGACTCGGTGCCCACGGCGTAGACGGCGGCGCCGGCCGCCTTGCGGATCGCGGCCCGGGCTGTGCCCACGCCTGGTCCGCGCAGGACGCGTCGAACCATCTCGAAGAGGCCGACCAGCGCGGCCACGCCCATGACGACCATCGCGGCGACGCCCAGGTTGTGGACGAAGTCCGAAGGGATGAACTCGAAGAAGGCCAGCGTCGAGCCGTCGACCGGGCGGTGGACCGAGTACATGAAGGCGGCCAGCAGCCCCACCAGGGCGACGACGAAGACGCCGGCGAAGACGCGCGACGTCGCCAGCAGGTAGGCCAGATGCGTCCGGTCGTAGCTGGCGACCGCATAGCGCCGGGCCGCTGCCATGAACGAAGCGGGGTCGGCCGACGTCGGGCACGAGTCGGTGCATTCGGAGCAGCCGTAGCACGACCATAATTCCGGGCTGGAGAGCAGCTTGTCGCGCAGGCCCAGCTGGGCGTAGCGGGACATCCGTCGCGGGAAGGACGCGCCGTCGACGGAGAGAGGGCAGATGGCGGAGCAGACGCCGCAGTTGAAGCAGGCCGATATGTCGGTCGCGCCGAAGCGCTGCAGCTCGGGATAGAGGTTCCGATCGACGCGTGCGGTCATGGCCGCGTCTCCTTTTCGACGGCCTGATAGCGGAAGTAGCCCTCGGGCGTGACCTCCTTGACCTCGCGGATCCAGCCGTAGCGGCGCAGACCCATGACCCAGTACATGGCTTCGTGAGCCGGTCGGCCGAGCGCCTCGGCGATCTCGGGGACGGTGTGGGGCCCGTCGGAGAGGACCTCCAGGATGCGGCTCCGCATCAGTGGTTCCTCGCGGATGATCTCGCGCAGGTCCCGGTTGGGCGCTGTGTTGGGAGCGTTCACGCGATCGCCTCCTCGAGCAGGCCGTCGATCATCGCCGTGATCTGGGCGTCGGTGTAGCCGCGCAGGTCGATTGCGTTCTCCGGACAGATCGGCACGCAACCGCCGCAGCCTTTGCAGCCGGCCTCGCTGATCGTCGCGACCTCGCGGCCGTTGAGCGAGAGCTTCTCGATGGCGCCGTACGGGCAGGCCGTCTCGCACTTGCCGCACCACGTACATCGGTCGGGATCGACTGTGGCCACCAGCGGATCCAGCTCGGCGACGCCCTTCTTGAGCACCGAGGCGCTCTGCGTCACGGCGGCCAGGCCCGAGGCCACGCTCTCGGCCGAGCACTTGGGGCCCTGGCAGGCTCCTGCGATCAGGACGCCGTCGACCATGGTCTCCACGGGGCGGAGCTTGGGGTGGATCTCGTTGAAGAAACCGTCGCGACCGATCGGGAGCTTCAGCAGCCCGACCATCTCTTCGTTCTTGCGGGGGACCATGCCCGTCACCAGGACGACAAGATCGACCGGTATCTCGAGTTCCTCGTCGCCGGAGAGCAGGTCGCGGACGGCCACTGCCAGTCCGCCGCCGGCCTCGACCGAAACGACCGGAGGCGCATCGTCGGGGTACTTGACGTAGACAGCCCCGGACTTGCGGGCTTCCGTGTAGAGCAGCTCGAAGTTGCCGTAGGTTCGGATGTCGCGGTAGAGGTGGTATTGCCGCAGCCTGGGGTCGAGCGCGGCCACCCTGATGGAGAGGTGCGCGGTGGCTGTGCAGCAGAAGCGCGAGCAGTACTCGTTGCCGTCGGGCTGGCGGCTGCCGACGCAATAGATGTAGGCCAGACTCCGGACCGGCCGGCCGTTGTGGCGCAGCGGCCCATCGGCGTGGTCAACGAGATCCTTGAACTCGGGCAGCGTCAGGACGGCGTCCAGTCCGGTGCCGAATTCGTTCTCGGCCGGCTGGTAGGAGTCGAAGCCGGTCGCGACGACAATCGACCCGACCTCGGCCGTGATCGTCTGAGGCGGATCGGCAGCTACTCGAATGCCGACCTGGTAGTTGCCGAAGGTGCCGGTCTTGGTGACGACTTCGGCGCGGGTGAAGACCTTTATCGAGGGCCGCTTCTTGATCTCCACGACCAGGCCGGCGATCAGTTCGCGACCATCGCGCTCGTGCGGGAAGATCGGACCGAACCGGCCGACCCAGCCGCCCAGTTCCGCTTCGCGCTCGACCAGGAAGACGCCGAGCCCGATGTCGGCCATGCCGATCGCCGACCGCAAGCCGGTGATCCCGCCGCCGACTATCAGCGCCTTCTGCGTCGTCTCCACGACGAGCGGTTCGAGCGCTTCGGTGAGCCGCGTCCTGCCGATGACGCCGCGGACGAGACCGATCGCCTTGCTCGTGGCGCCGGCTCGATCGTCGGTGTGGGTCCAGGAGCACTGCTCGCGGATGTTGGCCTGGTTGTACTCGTAGGGGTTCATGCCGGAGCGCTTGGCCACGCCCCGGAACGTCACCACGTGGAGCTTCGGCGAGCACGACGCCACGACCAGGCCGTCCAGGTCGTTGGCCGCGATGTCCGCTTCCATCTCTCCCTGGCCGGCGTCGGAACAGGCGAACATCATGGTCTTGGCGACTACGACGCCTGGCTCGTGGCGCACGGCGTCGGCGACGGCCTGGACGTCGACGTAGTCGGAGATGTTGCCGCCACAGTGGCAGACATAGACCCCGATGCGGCGCGCTTTGGGCTCAGCGGCGCGAGCCCCGGGGATCGTGGTCGGCTGCTTGGCGCTCATGCCGGCACCTTCCTTGACTCGAGATGGGCCGCCACCTGGGCGACCGCGGCGCCGGCGTGGAGGATCGAGTCGGTGATGTCCTTGGCGCCGGACGCCGTCCCGGCCACGAAAACGCCGGGGATGTTCGTCCGTCCGGGGTCGATGTCCTCGTTCCGCTCGGCGACATAGTGGTAGTCGTTGAGTTCGATCGCGTCATCTCCGCCGAAGAGGCGCTCGACCTCGCGGTTGGGCTGGACCCCGATCGCCAGGACGACCATGTCGTACTCGGCCTCCACGAGCGCCCCGCCGTGCTCGATATCCTCGTAGCGCAAGATCAGATTGCCGTCCGGTTTCTCGGTGACCTTGGCGATGCGCCCCTTTACGTAGGTCGCACCCATCGCCTTGGCGCCCTCGTAGAACTCGTCGTATCGCTTGCCGGGGGCGCGGATGTCCATGTAGTGAACGGTGACTTCGGCCAGCGGAAGGGCGCCCATCACGAGCTGGTTCTGCTTGATCGAGTACATGCAGCAGAAGCGCGAGCAGAGCGGGTTGTTGACGCCGCCTCGACCGTCAGGTCCAGGCGCTTCGTCGCGCGAGCCCGTGCAGAGGATGTAGGCGATGCGCTCGGGGACCTTGCCGTCGCCGGGTCGGAGGACCGTGTTGAACGGCCTTGTCGGCGCCAGCAGGCGGTCCATCTGCATGCCGGTGATGACGTTCTTGTATCGTCCGAAGCCGTATTCCGGCTTCGCGTCGGCGGTGAAGAGCTTGTAGCCGGTGGCGACTACGACGGCGCCGACGCTCACCTCTTCGACGCTTTCGCGCATGTCGAGGTGGATCGCGTCGGACGGGCAGGCCGCCACGCACTCATTGCACTCCGAGCAGACGCCGCAGTCGAGGCAGTCGCCGGCCGCGGCGCGAGCCTCGGCCTCTGTCAGAGGCGCCTCGATCTCGGCGAAGTCGCGGGCGGCAGGCGGGGCGGCTTCGATAAGTGCACCGCCGCGGCCGTAAGCCTTCTGGCGGCCCAGGACGCTCGGTTTGTCGACGAGCGGCAGCTGGTCGTCCATCTCAAAACCATCGCCTGGCGATGGTTCGCCGTCCAGCGTCTCGCCGCGCAGCCAGCGATCGATCATGTGCGCGGCGCGCCGACCCTGCCCGACCGCGCGGGTGATGTCGGAGGCGCCGGTCGTCACGTCGCCGGCGGCGAAGACGTACGGAACGGCGGTCTGGAGCGAGCGTGCGTCGGCGACCAACGTGCCGTTGGCGTTGACGGCGATTGAGCCGCCGAAGGCGGCGCCCTCGGGAGCCATTCCGATGGCGACCAGCACCGTCTCGCAGGCGACGACGAACTCGCTGCCCTCGATCGGTTCGGGGCGGCGGCGGCCCGATGCGTCCGGCCTGCCGAGGGCCATTCGCTGGCAACGCAGACCGGTCACGTGGCCTGCGGAGTCACCAACGACGTCCACCGGCGCGACCTGGAACGTGAAGGTGACGCCGTCTCGTTCGGCGTCGTCGACCTCGGTCTTGTGAGCGGGCAACTCGGTGCGGCCGCGGCGGTACGCCACAGTCGTCTGCGCGGCACCGAGACGGACTGCCGTTCGGGCCGCGTCCATGGCGACGTTGCCGCCGCCGACGACCACGACCTTCTTGCCGGCGAGGTCGGCGCCCGTGCCGAGCTTGGTCCCCCGCAGGAACTGCAGGCCGCCGACGACGCCGTCGAGCTTCTCTCCTGGGACGCCGAGATCGGTTGAGAGCTGTGTTCCGGTTGCCACCAGAATCGCATCGAAGCCGTCGCTCTTGAGAGCCGGCAGGTCCGTGACCGGCGAGCTCGTGGCGATCTCCACGCCGATGGCGGTGACGTTGGAGATGTCCTGTTCCACGACTTCGGGTGGAAGGCGATATCCAGGGATGGCCAGACGCAGGAACCCGCCGGCGACGGGAGCCGCCTCCAGGATCTTCACGCCGTAGCCGAGTCGGGCCAGCTGCCAGGCGGCGGTGAGACCGGCCGGACCGGAGCCGACGACGGCCACGCGCTTGCCGTTGGGCCGCGGGACCTCGACGCCGGGGCCGTCGGCTGCAGCGTAGTGCCGGTCGGCGGCGAACCGCTTGAGCCTGCGGATCGGCAGCGTGCCTTCGAGTGAGCCTCGCGTGCACTCGGCTTCGCACGGCGCGTAGCAGGCACGGCCAAGCGTGCCTACCAGCGGGGTTGCGTCGAGGACCAGCTGGAAGGCTTTCTCGTATTCGCCGCTTCGGATGAGCGAGACGTAGCCGTGAGCCTTGATGCCGGCCGGGCAGGTGTAGGTGCACGGCGACGTCCCGGCTCGCTCCAGGACGGCCTTCTTGGGCACGGCCTGCGGGAAGGCGATGTAGGCGGCTCGGCGAGCGACCATGTCGGCGTTGAACTGGTCGGGCACGGCGACCGTGCAGGCAGTCTCGCACAGCTGGCAGCCGGTGCAGGCCGCTTCGTCCACGAAGCGTGGCTTGTGGCGGATCGTGGCCTTGAACGTCCCGTCGCCGTCGCGCGCGATCCCGTCCACTTCGGTGTAGGTCAGGGCCGTCACGTTGGGGTGGTGGATCGATGCCGCCATCTTCGGCGTGGAGATGCAGCTGGCGCAGTCCAGAGTGGGGAAGACCTTGGACAGCAGGATCATCCGCCCGCCGACGCTGGCCTCCTTCTCGACGAGCAGGACCTTGTAGCCCATGTCGCCGAGCTTGAGGGCCGATTCCATGCCGGCAATGCCGCTGCCGACGACGAGGGCGTCGTAGTCGGTCATCGGTTGGCTCCCGCCGCATCGGTCGTGCGAAGGGCGGTGAGTGCCTCCGAGAACGCGATCATGTGCTTGGCGAAGTTTTCGGCGCAGACCGAGCAGATGGCCGCCATTTTCAGCCGTTGCGGCGCGAGCCCCTCCGCCTTGAGGAGCCCCTGAGCCTCTGCGACGATCCGTGACGCTCGCTTCGCGCAGTCGGGCAGATAGGCGCACTCGTCGCCGTCGGAGGCGATGAAGACGCCTTCGAACCCCTGCTTGACGGCGTGGATGATCCATGACGGTCGGATGCCGCTGGTGCAGGGCAGGCTGATGACGCGAACGCCGGGTGAGTAGTGCAGGTGGGCGCTGCCGGCCAGGTCGATCCCCGGGTCGGAGATGTTGTTGGTTGAGAAGACCAGGATTCGCGGTGCAGAGGTCCCGGTCCGCTCACTCACTGGGGCGGCGGCTGATGCGGTCATGTGGAGACGCTCCTGAGTCGCGTTCGAAGGTCACTTGCCCCGGCGGAGGAAGACCCGGTCGTAGCCGTCCGCCTCGACGACACCGAGGAACTCATGACCGACCTTGCCGGCCCAGGCGCCCATATCAGACTTGGTCGCGGCATCGCTCGACCAGACTTCCATGACGTCGCCGACGGCGATCTTGCCCATCCCCTTCTTGGCTTCGAGGAGCGGACCCGGGCAGGCGGCGCCGCGGGCGTCGATGATCTCGGCGGCGGTGATGGCTTCGAGTTCGGCTGTATTCAGGGCGCTCATCGCGGTCTCCAGTGCGGCGTTCTATCAGTAGGTGAGGGCGTTGGTCGCGGAGGTCAACTCGACGACGAATCGGGCGCCTGCCACAACCTCCGCGTTCTCGACGAGCTGGCTTGGATCTATCTCCCGAGATTTCATGCAGGGGTTGCAGACGACGGACATCGGTGCTGGTACCTCGGCTGGGCTGGACACGTCTTCTGGCGGTCGATCAGGGTCTGGCGGCTATCGCTTCCTGCTCGGCCTGAACGTGGCTTTCGTAAGAAGCGGCAAGGTCGCCGAGCCTGGCGATGCGACGAATGAGCACCTGGCGCATCAGCCCGCAGGCCGCCACGATCTCCGGGTCGGCGAGCTGATAGCGGACCTCGCGGCCGTCCCGGACCGCTTCGACGATGCCGACGCCGCGCAGTGCGGCGAGATGCTGGGAGATGGCCGGCTGAGGCATGTCGAAGTAGTCGGCGAGCTTGCGGACTTCGAGCGGCCCGGCCTCGCCCAGGTAGTGGACGAGTTCGAGTCGCCGGGGGCTGGCCAGCGTCTTGAGCAGTGAGGCCTGCAGCGCGTAGATGCCGTCGGTTGGGCGGGGCATGGCCTAGACCTCGCTATCGAGAAGTGAGCCAGTCAGAGTGCGGCGTGGCATCCGGGTACGCGACGGTTGCGGCATCCTTCGTGGACCTCTGGCTCGTGGATGTATGCGTGGTATATGAATAGATCATGCGCACGTATATGACCCCGTGCCGAATGTCACGAGACCCTTCGCCCTTCGGCCCGAACGGGTGCGGCACGGAGCGAAGTTTCAACCGGCCCTACAATCCGGCCATGAGCGCCATCGATCGCACCGCAGCCGGCGGAAGCGCCGCGAGAGGGAACCCCGGGCGCGTCTTCCAGCGGGCCGTCGGCATCGACCTGCCGGTCGCGGCGCGGGCCGAAGGTGCCACGATCTGGGACGCGGACGGTCGAGCTTACCTGGACGCCGCCGGCGGCGCGATCGTCGTCAACGTCGGCCACGGGCGGCAGTCGATCGTCGACGCCATGGAGCGCCAGGCCAGAGCTTTCACCTACGTCCACGGCACCACCTTCACCACTGAGCCCCTCGAGACGTATGCGCGGGCCGTGGGCCGGTATCTGCCCGTGGACGATCCCGCGATCTACCCTGTCAGCGGTGGGTCGGAGGCCATCGAGAGCTGCCTGAAGATGGTGCGGTCCTACCATCTCGCGCGCCGCGAGCCGGACCGGACCGTCGTCATCGCCCGACACGGCAGCTACCACGGCAACTCTCTCGGCGCGCTCGATCTCTCAGGCCGCGAGCCGCTGCGCCGTCCATACGAACCGTGGTTGGGGCGCTTCGCCCACGTCAGCGCCGCGTACCCATACCGCGCCGGCGAGCCTGCCGCGCACGCCCTGGGCGACGCCTCTGCCCTGGCCGCGGAACTGGAGTCGGCCATCGCCGAAGCGGGCCCGGGCCGAGTGGCGGGCTTTGTGGCCGAGCCGATCGTCGGCGCCACTCTCGGCGCCGTTGCCCCTCCCGACGACTACTGGCAGGCGATCGTGGAGGTCTGCCGGCGCCACGGGGTGCTGCTCGTCGCCGACGAGGTGATGACCGGTTTCGGGCGCACGGGGCGGTGGTTCGGGCTGGACCACTGGGGCGTCCGCGCCGACGTGATGGCCGCGGCCAAGGGCGTCGCCGGTGGCTACTTCCCGCTCGGCCTGGCCGTCGCGAGCGGGACGGTCTACGAGACGATCACGCGCCCCGGCGGCGGCCCCGGCGAGGGCGGCGGTTTCGTCCACGGGTTCACGNNTCCCCGGTGGGCGCGGCCGTGGCGTCGGAGGTCCTCCGCATCCTCGAGACGGAGCAGCTCGTCGAGGCCAGCGCCGTCAAAGGCGAGCGACTGCGGCGTCTCCTGACCGAGCGCCTCGGAGGCCACCCGAATGTCGGCGAGATCCGCGGCCGCGGCCTGCTCGTCGGCATCGAGCTCGTCGCCGATCGAGCCACGAAGCGCCCCTTCCCGCGGTCGGCGAAACTGATCGAGACCGTGATGCACCACGCCCGCGCCGCCGGTCTGCTCCTGTACCACGGCACCGGCAACGCGGACGGCACGAACGGCGACACCGTCCTGTTGGGGCCGCCGTTCGTGATAACAGAGAGCGAGATCGCTTCGGTCGTCGATCGCCTCGGCGAGGCGGTAGAACGAGCCGTCGCGGGCGTGTCCGGCTAGCCGGCAGACGGTCCCGGGGTCGGCCGGGCGATTCGACCGCTACGGCCGGGTCGACCGGTTCGCCCGTCGGGTGCCTCGCCGTCGCCGCGAGCGGCCGGCGACGTTTCGGGCGTATCGCACTCGTAGTCGGTCTGGACGTGGCTGAACCCGAGCCGACCCGTGACCCACGACAACTGCGACGGGGCCCACCAGGCACGATCGCCGAGCAGCCTCATCGTTGCCGGCACGAGCAGGGCGCGGATGATCGTGGCATCGAGCAGGACAGCGATCGCCATCCCGATGCCGAGGCTCTTGATGATGATCATGTCGGCCAGCCCGAAGGCCGCGAAGACCGAGACCATGATCAGGGCGGCCCCGGTAATGACCCGCCCGGTGCGGGCGAGTCCCTCGATCACCGCCTCGGAGGTGTTCCCGCTCTTGCGGTACGCTTCCTGGATCCGCGACAGAAGGAGGACCTCGTAGTCCATCGACAGCCCGAAGATGACGCTGAACATCAGGATCGGCACGATCGCGACCGTGAAGCCCGGCGAAGTGAAACCGAGCAACCCGGACAGGTTGCCGTCCTGGAATATCCATACCAGGGCCCCGAAGCTCGCGGTCAGGGAGAGAAGAGTCATGACCACCGCCTTGAGCGGCAGCACGACGGACCCGAACTGGAGCATCAGCATCAGCGCCATGGCAACCAGGATGAAGGCGATGGCCAGCGGCAGCTGGGCGTTCTGAGCGTCGAGGAAGTCCAGCGAAGCGGCATCGCTGCCACCGACCTGGACCGTCAGCCCCCCTCCGGGCACGAGGTCGCGGATCGTCTGAACCAGGGTCTGGCCGCGGGTCGTTCCGGCAAGCGGGCTTATCACCTGCATGTGCACTCTCGAGCCCCTGACCGTCGACGCGATCAAAGCGTTGAGCGCCGCCGGCCGCGACTGGGCCGGTGCCGCGAGGAGGGATGTGACGGCCGACGGTGGGAGCGTCCGACCGGCCGAATCGGTGGGGGAGAACGGTCCGTCGACCGCGGTCACGCCGGCGATGGACCCGATGCGGGCCGAGTAGTCGGCCAGCGCCGCGGCGTTCGCGCTCGACAGCGGATCGCCCGCAACTGTGACCAGCAAGTCGATCGGTCGAGTCTCGCCGGCCGGGAACTTGGTTTCGATGGTGTCCCACGCGGCGCGGGCCTCCGCCGTCGACGGCAGGACGTCAGCCCCCGGCAGACCCTGTTTCTCGCCCAGGAACGGCAGGCCGAAGGCGAGTAGCAGAGCCAGGATCGGCAGAAGGACCGCCAGCGGACGCACCATGACGAACCCGGCAATCCGCTCCCACAGGCCGCGGCGGCCCGTCGTCGCCGGCGTCTGCTCGGCAGTGGCGGAGGAGGACCGGCGGAACGGGTTGGGCATCCGCAGTCGCTCGACCCGCGGCCCCAGCATGCCCAGCGCGGCCGGCAGGAAGGTCAGGGCATAGGCGACCGAGCAGAGGGCGATGAGGGCGCCCCCGATGCCCATCGAGCTGAGAGTCGGTGCACGAAAGACCAGCAGGCCGGCCAGCCCGATCGCGACCGCAGTCCCGGAGAACGCCACAGCCTTGCCGCTTGTGGCCACGGTTCGCTCCACGGCTTCCTCGACCGTGGCGCCGCAGGCGAGCTCCTCGCGGAAGCGGCTGACCATGAAGAGCGAATAGTCGATCGCCAGAGCCAGACCCAGCATCGTCACGACGCTGGTCACGAAGATGCTCATCGTCAGATGCTGGGCCAGGACCCAGACCAATGCCAGGCTCGTGGGAATGGTCAGGCCGGCCACGAAGAGCGGCAGCCCGGCCGCGATCAGGGTGCCGAAGACGAGCAGCAGGATCAGAAGGGCGATCGGCAGCGAGACCGTCTCCGCCCGGCTCAGGTCCTTCTCAGACTGGGCCGACGTTGCCGCGCTCAGCGGTGCGTCCCCGGTCAGCTGGACGGTGAGTCCGGGTGGGGCCGCGATCTCCGCTCGGATGCCGTCGACAGCGCCGATCGCCTGGTCCTCACTCAGCCCCAGGTTCACGAGAACCCAGGACGCGTCGCCCGAGGTGCTGATGAAGCGCCCGCTGCCGGTCTCCGCGAAACCGACGATCGAGGTCACCCGGGGGTCGAGGCGGAGCTTGGCGAGGGCCGTGGCGATCTCGGACTGGAAGCCAGCCGAGGCCGCGTCGGTGCGACCCGGTGCCTCGAACAGCACGACGACGGAGCTCCCGCCCTGACCGAAGTCGCTGACGAGCCGCTGCGCGACCTGCTGCGACTCGGAGCTCGGGTCGTACCAGCCACCGGTCGTTAGCACCGAGGAGACCTGAGAGGCGAATCCGAGCGAGATTGCCGCGGTGAGCATCGCCAGCGCGGCAACCCACCGCCGACGGCGGTAGACGAACCTCCCCCAACGCACGAACATGACCGTCCCTTTCGTGGAAACGGGCGTGGCCGGCGCACGAAGCGCCAGCCCTCCCTGGTACGCGATGGACGGTCGGCCGACCTGCCGGATCTCGCCGACGTAAGGAGAATAGAGATTCTCCATTCCTTTTGTCAACTACCGATCCCGCGCCGCACGTTTGGGGAGGGGTATGGACGCGTGGAGTAACATAATCGGAATGCGAGTTCTTCTTGAGGTTACCGAGTGCCCCGAGTAACGGTCGCTCATGAGCAGGCTGTGCGGCAGCGCATCATCGATGCCGCCATCGGTGTCTTCGGGGAGATGGGCTACCAGCGTGCCACCGTGCAGGACGTGGTCAGGGCGAGCGGTCTATCGGTTGGCGCGGTGTACACCCATTTCAAGAACAAGGAGGAGCTGTTCCTCGTCGCCTGCGCTTGTGAGGTCGAGGCCCAGAAGGCCGACCTGAGGCTGCGCCTGGCGGAGGTCGGCTCGGTGGCCGACCGGCTTCGAACGGCGATCGACTATGCCGTCGAGACGGCGATGTCGGAAGCCCACGACAGCAGCGTTCGGGCGCATGCCTGGATGGTTGCCGAAGACTCGCCGGGCCTTCGCCAGATACTGCGTGACCGCCGGACGGAGATGGTCGCCTTTTCCCGATTCGTGCTGCAAGAAGCGCTCGCCCGCGGCGAGCTGCCGGGCTGGATCGACGCCGACTCGATAGCCTCGGCATTCGTCACCCTCATCGATGGCTTCGTCATCCGAGCGCTCGAGGCGGGCCCTTTGTCGGTGGACGACGCCAGGCGCGAGGCGTACTCCCTGCTGGAGTTGCTCGTCGGCGCTCCGGAACGGTTGCCGCCCGCCGTCGAAAGCCTGCGGCTGCAGGCCGGCTCGAGACCCTCGTAGGGGCGTGGCCTGCGCCGTGGCGCACGACGAGTCGGGGCGCGCCTGTGGCCCGGTGACCGCCCTCAACTACACCCCAGGGCCCTCGACCGGATCGTTTAGGGGTAATCCCTAGTCAGTCAGATGGCCGATCGCCGGATAGGATTTCGCGGCCGACAGACGCCGTCCGGGGGGGCGCCTGCATGCCCTCTTCAAGCGCTTTGAGCGTGCCCGCGGTTCCATAGGGCAACGTTCCTACTCCGTCCGCCGCAGTCAAGAATCGCCAATGTTGGTGATGGCAGGCGTGGGGTCCAACCCGTAGGGTTCACGCATGGTTTCAGGTAACCGTGTTGAAAGCTTGCCCGGTAGCGCCCTGGAGAAAGGGAGCGGGCCGCGTAAGCTTGCCGCCGCCGGCGCTCAGCTGGCGTTCGTCGTCGCCGCGCCGCTGGTCGCCGCGATGGCCCTGGTGGCCTTTGAAGACGTCTCGGAGCTTGGCAGCGCCTTCGTCGTGACGGTCGCGGTTGTGGCGATCGCCGTGTTCGTTGCGATGCTTTTCGTGGGATTGGGCGGCCTTCATCGGGCCGAGGCCCAGACGAAGACGGCGATCGATCGCGCCGCCGCGGCCGAGGCCGCCCAGCGCGCCCGGGCCGATGAGCTGGCACGGGTGCTCGCGGCCAGCGAGAGCCTGGCTTTCACCGGCGAGGGGCAGGTCGACTACCTGGGCGTTCTTGCGGCGATCACTCCGGACGATGCCACCTCGTTCCTCGTTCGTATCGACGGTGGGACCGACGCCACGGTCGTTGCCGCGCATGGTCCGCTGGCTGCGTCGGTGGTCGGCATGACGCGGCCGCTGCCGTCTCCGGAAACCGATCCTGAGCTGGCCCCGGCTCCGCTGGCGTCCTACAGCGCCAGCGGGCATACGGTTGGCAGGGCCATGCCCAGAACGCACTTCGGCGATTTCGAGGCGGACGTCGAATCTGCCCTCTCGATCCGACTTGTGGACCACGGCGGCCGGTGCATGGGGTGGCTGCATCTGCTGGATCACCATGACGAGCGAATCCTGGAGCCGAGCTTTGTCGGTCTGGCCCAGCTCGTCGGTAACCAGATCGGCGTTGCCATGGAGAACAACGCCCTGCTCGCCCGTGTGCGCCACCAGCTCGTCGAGGTTCAGCGCGTCCAGCAGCAGCTGGTCCAGGCCACCAAGCTGAGTGCCGTCGGCGAGCTGGCAGCGGCCGTCGCACACGAGGTCAACAATCCGCTGACGGGGATCCTCGGCTTCTCGGAGCTGCTCGTGGCGGAGCTGCCGCAAGGTGATCCCCGCCACGATGAGGCGGCGGTCATCCGCGACGAGGCGGTCCGGGCACGCTCCATCGTGAGGGCCCTGCTCGAGTTCGCTCGGCCCCGTCCGCCCCAGCGCATTCCGACGAACCTGAACGATCTGGCCCGCGCCACCGTGGAGCTGGTTCGGTTCCGGGCATCTGAGGCCGGCGTTCGGATTCATGCCGAATACGCCGAGCTGCCGTCCCTGGAGATCGACCCTGACGCCTTCAGGCAGGTGTTGCTGAATCTCCTCAACAATGCCATCGACGCCATGCCGGACGGCGGCGAGTTGCGCGTCACGACGATCGACGAGGGCGAGCGCGTCGGTCTTGTGGTTGCCGACGCCGGCGTCGGCATGGACGAAGTGACTCTGGACCGGATCTTCACGCCGTTCTTCTCCACGAGAGCCGGCACCGGCGGGGCGGGGCTCGGGTTGTCGGTCAGCCTGCAGATCGTCGAGGGCCACGGCGGCACGATCGAGGTCGAGAGCGTGCAGGGCCACGGCTCGGTCTTCAGCGTGTGGCTGCCGAGATCCTGGCCCGCCTTCGACGGCGCGGTCCTGGTCCCGGGCCTCGAGTCTCAGAGCGTTCCCGAGAACGGCACCTCCGCCTCCCCAGAAGCCGCCGTGGGCGAGGAACCTCTGAGCAGCAAGAAACGGAAGGTCGCCGCATGACCTGGGACCTGCGTCCGACACGTTCTCGCAGCGCCCGCCCGCGGGTGCTGTGCGTCGATGACGAGCCCGTCATTCTGCAGATCCTGCGCCGCCTGCTCGATGTCCAGGGCTTCGACGCGATCACCTGCAACGATCCACTCGCCGCAGTGTCGTCGTTCACCGAAGGCGCCTTCGACGTCGTCATCACCGACATCCACATGCCGGGCATGGACGGCCTGACCCTGATGCGTGCCCTCCGCCAGGTCCAGCCCGAGTTGCCGGTCGTCGTCGTTACCGGCCACGGAACCGTCGACACAGCGATCCAGGCTCTCCGAGAGGGTGCCACCGGAATGCTCGTGAAGCCCTTCACCGGCGAGGAACTGCTGGCCGAGGTGCGACGCGCGCTCTCGGCCGCGCAGATGCGCTACGAAGCGCTGCAATATCGGTATCTGAGCCCGGTCCTCGACTCGATCGCGCTGACGCTCTCGACGGCGATCGAGGCCCGCAACCTCGAGACCGGCGAGCACTGCCGCCAGCTGGGCGTCCTGTCCGAGCGGATGGCCGGAGTCCTCGGCTGCGACGAAAGCCAGCAGATGACGATCCGCATCGGCGGCTATCTGCACGACATCGGCAAGATCGGGATCGCCGACGCCATCTTGCTCAAGCCGGGGAAGCTGACCGAATCCGAGATGGCCGAGATGCGCCGCCACAGCGAGATAGGCGCGGCGATCCTCGAAGTCCACGAGGCGATGTCGGACATCGCCCAGATCGTTCGCCACCACCACGAGCGCTGGGACGGCCGCGGCTATCCGGACGCGCTCGTCGGCACCGCCATACCGCTGGGCGGCCGCATCATCGCCGTTGCCGACGCCTTCAGCGCCATGACGAGCGATCGCATCTACAGGCCGCGATTGACGATGGACCGGGCCTGGGCCGAGCTGCGTGCCCATACCGGCAGCCAGTTCGATCCGGAGATCGTCGCGGTCTTCGAGCAGGTCGTGGACGAGCAGGGGGAGCTCCGCCCGCTCGATCCGGCCCTCGAGCGCACCCTGTCCAGTGACATCCACGCGCCGATGTCGGGAACGGACGAGTTGCACGCCCGCCTCGCGATACTGCCGATGCTCGACCCGGTGACCGTGACCGTCAGAGTGGCGATCGAGGATTGCCCGGTCGCCACCGACGGCGAGGAGTGTGCCGTGATGGCGTCGGGCGAGGGCTGTGAGATCGTGCTGGCCGCCGACACGGGTCCCGTTGCGGCTCGGAGCGCGCGGCAGATCGCCTGAGGTTCGGCCTGCGGCGTCAGCGGTCGCGCGCGCCCTTGCTCCGGGTCACGATATAGAGCCCAAGTAACACGATCATCAACGGGCCGATCAGCCGATCTGTTGGGAAGTCGATATTTGACGCGGCCACGTCGCTACCGCCCCACAGGGCCAGCAATCCGCCGATGCCCAACGTCCAGCTCCATCGGTGCCCGGCGGAGGAGCGAAGAAGGGCGATGGCCATCACGCCGACGCCGAGGAACAGAGTTCCCCACCCGGAGCCGTGGATGAGGCCGATGCTGCTGAGTAGGTCGGAGAGGGCCAGCGCCGTGACGAAGACCCCCGCGTACAGCGCGAGGTCGCTCTTGTCCCGGACCCCGACGTAGACGAGCACAAAGCCGACCGCCAGGAAGAAGGCCGAGGCCCCGATCTGTGCCTGGGGGAAGAGCTGGCCGGCGCCAAGGAAGAGGCCCAGGATGACCAGGAAAACACCGACATAGCTGACGCCCGTTCGGCTTCTCGGCCACTGGCCGTCGATGCTCCAGCCGTCTGCGCGGACGTCCTTGGGCTGATCGCCTTTGCTCATGGCAGGAGAGTAGCAGCCATCGGGCTCCTCGGCGAGGCGGCGTCCCAGTGCTCAGCGATCCAGGGAGGCCTCCACCGTAAGTGACACATTGCCCGCGAGCGCTCGGGAAATCGGGCAGCCGTCCTTGGCCTGCGTCGCGAGTTCGCTGAACCGCGCCGCGTCAATGCCGGCGACTCGCCCACGGACCGAGAGCTTGCCCGAGACGACGGTCCACTTGCCGTCGACGCGATCGAAAGCGATCTCGGACGAGACCGCCAGGCTCTGCGGCGGCGAGCCGGCCTTGGCCAGCTCGCTCGAGAAGGCCATCGAGAAGCAACTGGCGTGGGCGGCCGCAAGCAGCTCCTCCGGGCTCGTTCGCCCGTTGGCGGTCTCGGTTCGCGAAGCCCACGTCACCGGCAGCTTGGAAAAGGCCCCGCTGGTGGCGGCATCGACATGGCCGGAGCCAGTGGCGAGGTCGCCTTCCCAGTTCACCATCGCACGACGAACCGTTGCCATGACATGACTCCTTCTGTCGAATCTCTGACGACTCGATGATGGCACGGGCGCGCCCGACTGGTTACCCGAAGATGTGGCGAGTGCGGGCCTTGAAACGGCGGACCCTCAGCGGATCCTCGGAACGGCGGCCGCGGCGCTGACTCGGCCGGCCCGAGGCCCCGGCCCCGGCGCCGCACCGCGTCGCACAGGCACGGCCGAAGCCACTTCCCGGAAGAGTGCCCGGTGGGTCGCACCCGGCGGTGGCAGCAGCCCGTCGGCGACGCCGAAGACAAGGTATGCATTCAGGGCGTCCGAAAATGCTGGCACGAAGCCGGGGGCCTCGATCGGGTCGAAGCCGGGCTCCCAGCCCAGGGATAGGATTCGCACCGCCTTCGCGGCGCGGTCGATACGCGGCTCGATGCGGCCCACCAGCCTGTCGCCGAAGAGAATGGGCAGGACGTAGTAGCCCCAGCGGCGCTTTGCCGCGGGCGTATAGACCTCCCAGCGATATTCGAAGTCGTAGATCGGCCCGAGCGCGCCACGATCCCACATAAGGGGGTCGAGTGGGGCGATGAAGCTGCAGCCGGGCGTCGCGTCGCCTGGACGCACGGCGCCGCCGGCCGATTCGGCGGCCACTTCCCGTTCGGCCTGGGCCAGCAGCGGCAGCTCGTCGCCCACGACGAAACGTTCGCCGCGCATCCCCTCGACTTCGATCGGCACCAGCTCGCCGCGGTCCAGCAGATCGCGGCGCATTTCCGCCCTGTTCGCGGCCGCGCCCGTCCCGGGCCACAGTTCGCCGCTGCCGCCGGCGCCGAGCAGCCCGTGGCCGCGGAATCGCGACAGCAGCTTGTGGCGGAGCTGCTCGCGCTCCGGAATCCGAATCTCGAGAAGGTCGGCCGGGAAGAGGTGCTCGGTAAGGTCGTAGTAGCGGCGGTTGCCGTCCCGCCTGGCCAGGCTGAGACGCCCGGTTACGCTGAGCGCTTCCAGCACCGCCCGGGCCGCGCTGGTCGGTCCCCACCACCAGTCGATGGCCGCCCCGCGCTCGAAGTCGCCGGAGCACTTGGGTCCCTCTGCAGTGATGACCGCGAGCAGCTTCTCAGCGAGGGCCGAGTGCTCGCGGATCAGCTGCCCGGCCCGGCCGTCGGCGCCGTTCTGCCACGTGATCCGGTAGTAGGGCAGCTCGCGCGTCGGCAGCAGGTTGAGGGCCTTGTTGTAGGTTTCGAACAGCAGCCGGCGGCCGTAGAGAAGCTCGTCGGTGAGCCCGCGCCCGTACCCGGCGATGCGGGCCCCGAGCACCAGATCGTGGTTTCGACCGGCCACTTCAAGTGGATCGAACTGCAGCGAGCCGAGGCGATCGACGACTGCCAGAACACTTTCCGGCGAGGCGGGCAATCCGCGCGGCGGCGCGAGGAGGTGGCGGATCGCCAGAAACCGGCGCGCCGCGGCCATGCTGATGTGCTGGGTCATGGCGCGATTGTGGCGCGTCGTCGCGTCAGGAGCTGGCAGCTATCGATGTCGGGCTACGCGGGTCGCGGCGCTCGGAGCAAGACGAACGAGCGCGGTTCGACCGCCAGCTTCGATCCGGGGGCGAGAGCCTTTCCGGCGACCGTCTCCGCACTTCCCGGGTGGCTGTTCAGTTCGCGTTGCCACTCTCGCGGAGATCCCACGTCGGGCAGGGTGAAGGTGAGCGGCTCCCACCAGCCGTTGACGACGAGCAGCAGGTCGTCGTCGAGCATCGGCGCACCGTAATCGTCGCGGTCGGCGCCGCGCGTGCCGTCGAGATAGGCTACGACGCTGCGCGTCCAGCCTGCCTCCCAGTCCGAATCGGTCATGGCGGAGCCTACCGGGGTGAACCACTCGATGTCGTCACGCCGCACGCCGCTGGCGAAGCGACGGCGTCGCAGAACCGGGTGGCGGCGCCGGGTCGCGATGACGGCGCGGGTGAACGCCAGCAGGTCCTTGTCGACGGCCTTCCAATCGAACCAGGAGATCTCGTTGTCCTGGCAGTAGGCATTGTTGTTGCCCCCCTGGGTACGTCCGAACTCGTCTCCACCGAGCAGCATCGGCACGCCGAGACTCAGCAGTAGCATCCCCAACATCGCTCGAGACTGCCCCGCCCGCATATCCAGGACGCCGGCGTCGTCGGTCGGACCTTCACTGCCGCAGTTCCAGGAGCGATTGTCGTCGGTGCCGTCGTTGTTCGACTCGCCGTTGGCCCCGTTGCGCTTCTGCTCATAACTGACCAGGTCGCGCAAAGTGAATCCGTCGTGGCAGGTGACGAAGTTGATCGAGGCATTGGGCCGCCGTCGCGACGGGCCGTACAGATCGGCCGAGCCCGTCAGCCGCGTCGCCAGATCCGGAAGCGTGCCCGCCACGCCGCGCCAGAAGTCGCGGACCGTGTCGCGATAACGGCCGTTCCACTCGCTCCATTGGGCCGGGAACTGGCCGACGTCGTAGCTGTCGGGTTGGCCGACGTCCCACGGCTCGGCTATCAACTTCACCTTGGAGATGATCGGATCCTGCGCCATCAGATCGAAGAAGGCCGACACCCTGTCGAAACCGCCATGCTCCCGCGCCAGCGCGACGGCCAGATCGAACCGGTATCCGTCGACGTGCATCTCGGTGATCCAGTAGCGCAGCGAATCCATGATGAGTCGCAGGCACGCCGGATTCTCGGCGTTGGGGGAGTTGCCCGTGCCCGTGGTGTCGAAGTAGTTGCGGGCGTTGCTGGCGACGAGCCGGTAGTAGGCCGGGTTGTCGAAGCCGCGGAAGGCCAGCGTCGGGCCCAGGTGGTTGCCCTCGGCGGTGTGGTTGAAGACGACATCCAGGATGACCTCGAGCCCTGCCGCGTGGAGGGCCTTGACCATAGCCTTGAACTCAGCCACCTGACCGCCGGGCTTCCCGGCGCGGACCTGGGCCGAGTAGCCGGCATGCGGCGCCAAGAAGCCGAGCGTGCTGTAGCCCCAGTAGTTGTCGAGCCCCTTGGACCGAAGAAACCCGTCATCGACGTGGTGGTGAACCGGCATAAGCTCAACCGCCGTGATGCCCAGGCCGGTGAGGTGGTCGATCGCGGCTTTGGATGCCAGCCCGGCGTACGTGCCGCGCAAGGCGGCGGGAACGCGTGGATGGAGTTGCGTGAAGCCCTTGACGTGGGTCTCATAGATGATCGTGTCGGAGTAGGGGATCGCGGGCGGAGCATCCGATCCCCAATCGAAGTCGTCGGCTACGACCAGGCTGCGCGGCACGTGCGGCGCGGAGTCGAGGGTGCTGAAGCTGTCCGGTGTCCCCGGCACGTAGCCCAGGACCGCATCGACCCAATCGATCTCGCCGGTGATGGCTTGAGCGTATGGGTCGAGCAGCAGCTTGTTGGGGTTGCAGCGCAGGCCCTGAGCCGGCTCGTACGGGCCCGAGACACGGTAGCCGTAGCGCTGGCCTGGCCCGACCCCGGGGGCGAAGCCGTGCCATACGCCGGCATCCTGCTCCAGCATCGGTAGCTGTTGCTCGGCGCCCGCCGCGTCGAAGAGGCACAACGTGACGCCGTCCGCGATGCCCGAGTACACGGCGAAGTTGGTTCCGTCGCGATCTGGGGTTGCGCCAAGGGGGAAGGGACGGCCCGGCCAGAGTTCCATCTTCGGCAGGCCCCTGCTAGCGACCGAGCGGTTGCTCGCGTCTCAGCGTGACATACCTTCGGGACGAGGTCCAGACTCAACCAGGAACCCGCCGGAGCCGTCGGTCCCCGATGCCTCGGGATCGGCCGACCCAGCCGAGCCGCGCCCGTCCCCGCTCGACCGGCCGGGGCCAATGGCTGCATCCACCGCGGCCAGAAGCGATTCCGCCGAAAACGGTTTGGCCAGGAACGGCAGCGAGTCGTCGCGCGCGCCTTCGACGATCTCCTCGGCATAGCCGGATACGAGCAGCACCCGCAGTCCGGGCCGGCTTGCCCGGAGCCGAATCGCAAGTTCTGGCCCGCGCATGCCCGGCATCACGACATCGGTCAGAAGCAAGTCGATCGGCTCCGTCATCGATTCAGCGGCCAGGATCGCCTCATCGGGTGCGGCTGCGACAGTGACCTCGAAGCCGGCACGTGCCAGCACTCGCCGGGCTATGTCGCGCAGCCCCGGCTCGTCTTCCACGAGCAGGATGTGGCCGGATCGCTGGCCGGGCAGGAGTGGCCCCTGGCTGTCCCGCCCCGAATCGCCCGCGACAACCGCCTCGCGCATGACCATCGGGAAGTAGATCCTGAAGGTGGTGCCGTGGCCGGGCTCCGAATCCACGAAGACCGATCCATCCGACTGTTTGATGATCCCGTAGGTGGTAGCCAGGCCCAGGCCGGTCCCGCGGCCCCGGCTCTTGGTCGTGAAGAACGGCTCGAAGATGTGGTCGCGCGTCTCGGCGTCCATGCCCAGGCCGGTGTCGCTGACGGAGATCGTCACGTAGTCGCCGGCGCCGAGTTCGAGCGGTCTCGAGCGGCTGGTCTGGCCGTAGTGCTGGTGGCCGGTCCCGATGATCAGCAGACCGCCGGTGGGCATCGCGTCGCGCGAGTTCAGGGTCAGGTTCAGGATCACCTGCTCGAGCTGGATCCTATCGGCGCGCAGGTACCCCGCATCCGCATCGAGCGTCATCTTCAGCTCGATCTGCTCTCCGATGAGGCGTCGCAACATGGACTCAATGCCGGCGGCCACGTCGTTCACGGCCAGCACCTGGGGTTGCAGCATCTGGCGCCGGCTGAACGCCAGCAGCTGCTGGGTCAGCCCGGCGGCTCGCTCGGCGGCGTCGCGGATGCCGGTCACGTACTCGGTCAGGTCGGTCTCGGGCGGTTCGTCGAGCGAGAGATCGGCGAAGCCGATGATCGCGGTCAGGATGTTGTTGAAGTCGTGGGCTATTCCGCCGGCGAGGCGACCGACCGACTCCAGCTTGCGAGCCTCGAACAGTTCGGCCTGCAGGCGGTCCAGCTCGCTCGTGTCCTCCATCAACGAGATGGCGCCCAAGATTCGGCCCGACTCGTCGGCGATCGGGGCGAAGTGGGCCCGGATGTTGATCGGGCGACCATCTTTGGTGTGGCTGGGCAGCTCCCGCTCCACGATCGAGGCGCCGGCGAGGACGCGCGGCATCAGTGCCTTGCCCTCCGGCGACTGGTCGGGCGGGATGATGGGGGATCGTTGGCCCATCAGCTCGGCGGCGGTGTAGCCGAAGAGCTGTTCCGCGGCACGGCTCCAGAACAGGACTCGCCGGTGCCGGTCCACGACGATGATGGGCAGCGGCGACGAGTCGAGAATGGCCTTGAGGGTCTCAGACGTCTGTCGGAAGCGCTCCTCGAGGACGAGCTGTTTCTCGGCCTCAACCGTTTGCTCTTGCACCATGTCGGCCATCGACGTGATGGCCAGGATCACGATCAGCGTGCCACCCAGGCTGACTGCCCCGAAGTCGATCTCGGTGTGGGTGAAGCCCTGAACCGCGAGGATTGCCGGCGCCGCCAGGCCGGCCGCGACGATCGTCACAAGTCGAACCGGGGTCATGCGATGGCTCCTGTCGACGTTGAGGCGGGCTTGCCTCGATATCGAGGGGTGGAGAGCCGCCGCTCCCCACAGACCGTACTGGGCGAAATAGGCCGGGATGGCCAGAGACGCATGGGTCGCTCCGCCGCCGGCGCCGGTCAGGCCGTCGCCGATCAGCATCGCCATGAGGCTGAGGATGAAGAGCCGGATCGCCGGGGTCCCGGCCTCGGAGCCGAGCAGGAGGATCGCGACCACGCCGATCAGGGCGATGTCGCACAGCAGGAAGACAATCGCCACAGCCTGATCGAGCCGGGTCAGGCTCGGGTCCTTGAGGATCGGATCGGCGAAGGCGACCCAGACCAGCAGCGCGATTCCGGCGGTGAGGAGCCCGCCGTCGAGTAGGACGTTCCAGCCGGCGCCGAGCGGCCGTCGCACGACCAGCATGGTGAAGCCGAGGGTGACGATCGGATAGGCGGCCAGATACAGGAAGGCCGAGACTGACGGAAATGCCGTGGGGTTGGGAGGTGCGTGGCCGATGGCAGCGGCCATGTCCCCCGCGGCAAAGCACAACTGCCCGACCGCGAGCAATAGCCACGGCCGTCTGGGACGTGGGTCGAAGAGACGCACGCCCAGGATCACGGCGGCCACGCCCCCCAGCCCTATTGCAGCGGCGACGCCCAGCTGCGTATTCGCCCCGGCTGAGCTCACGAGAACGAACGCCGCAACGGTCACGAGTGGGTAGGCGACCCACAGTCGTCGGACTACGACATGGGGCACGTCGCGAAGCCACAACACTGTTCCAGGATCCCCCCGATGGCTCGGATCGCGAATAACCTATAGGTCCTACGGCATATGCGTGGAGTCAGCGGGCGCCGCCCGGCCCTGGTCCGGAGTGCCCTAATACCAGCCGTTAGCCTGCCAGAAGTCCCACGCGGCGCACGCCGATCCGTAGCGACTGGTGACGTACCAGATGCCCCATTTCACCTGGGTCAGGGGGCTGGTGCGCCAGTTGGATCCAAAGGTGGCCATCTTCGAACCCGGGTAAGCCTGCGGGATCCCATAGGCTCCAGTGGGAGTCCCGGCGTACGGGTTCCACTTCGATTCTTTGGTGAAGACGTTGTCGATGCAGGCGTAGCCCGCGGCGCCGAGGCGGTTCTTGGCGTAGGTGCGGGCGTTCCAGACCGTGTCATAGGGCGTAGGAACGGGCGTCGGTTTCGGCGTGGGCGTTGGCTCGAGGGTGGGCGAGGGGGTGGGGGTAGGCACCGGCGTCGCGTTGGGATCGGCGAAGTACAGGGTGCCGGCCGGCAGGGGGTCGCCGTTGAAGGCGCCGACCGTCGGCGAAGCGTCCGCGATCGCCGGTGCGGCCGAGATCGTGGCCGATGGCGCCGGATCGGCCAAAGCCTGCGGCGCGACCACGATGATCGCGTCGATCGCAATGACGAAGGCCGTCGCCGCTATCAGGACTACCGCCGGAGATAATCGCTTCAAGTGGTTCCTCTGAGGCCCTGATCGGGATCCGACCGAAGCCGTCGTGGGCCAAGCCGGGTCTGGCTTGTCGGGCGGGAATAGCCGTGAAGGGTAGCGTGGCGTCCGAGCGCTCGCGGGGTGGAGGCCCGAAGCCGTGAAGGCGGACCCGCACGCCTCCGGGATTCAAGGGCTGGCGCGGCACGGAGTGCCAAGACGGGCGCCAGCCGCCGGAGGCCGCCAGAATAGCACTTCGAGGGTTTGACGCCACCGCCGCTAATCCCGATAATAGGGGTCGGAATTAGCAGGACACCTACGGCGGCGGTCCGGCGTCCCCCCTCCGCACGGACCGCCGGCCCGTTCAAGGAGCGCTATGGCGACCAGTCCTGAGATCGTCTCGGGTGAGTACAAGTACGGTTTCCACGACGACGTCGATTACCTCGAGGAAACCAAAGCCGGCCTGACCCGCGAAACGGTTCTGGCAATCAGCAAGTTCAAGAACGAGCCTCAATGGATGCTCGACTTCCGTCTGCGCGCCTACGACCACTTCCTCTCGCGACCGATGCCCACGTGGGGCGGCGATCTCATGCAGATCGACCTCTCCAAGATCGTCTACTACCGCAAGCCGTCGGAGGGCGAGGAGAAGTCCTGGGACGACGTCCCGGACAAGATCAAGAAGACCTTCGAGCGCCTGGGCATCCCTGAGGCGGAGCGCAAGTTCCTGGCCGGCGTCGGTGCTCAATACGACTCCGAGGTCGTGTACCACAGCGTTCGCGAGGAGCTATCCAAGATCGGCGTCGTCTTCATGGGCACCGACCAGGGCCTCAAGGAGTACCCCGAGCTCTTCAAGAAGTACTTCGCCACGGTCGTTCCGCCCGAGGACAACAAATTCGCGGCGCTCAACAGCGCGGTCTGGTCCGGCGGATCGTTCGTGTATGTACCCAAGGGCGTCGAGGTCCCGCTTCCGCTGCAGGCCTACTTCCGCATCAACGCCGAGAACACGGGTCAGTTCGAACGGACGCTGATAATCGTCGACGAGGGTGCCAAGGTCCACTACATCGAGGGCTGTACCGCCCCCATCTACACCACCGACGCGCTCCATGCGGCCGTCGTGGAGGTCATCGCGCTTCCGCACTCCAAGGTGCGGTACACCACCATCCAGAACTGGTCGAACGACGTCTATAACCTGGTCACGAAGCGGGCGCATGCCCATGCTCACTCAACCGTGGAGTGGATAGACGCGAATACCGGTTCAAAACTAACAATGAAGTATCCAAGTATCTATTTACGCGGCGAGGGTGCCACCGCCGAGGTGATCTCGGTGGCGGTGGCCGGCAAGGGCCAGCACCAGGACACCGGGGCGAAGGCCATCCACCTCGCCCCGAACACGCGCAGCCGAATCATCAGCAAGTCCATCTCGAAGGACGGCGGACGGACCACGTACCGAGGCCAGCTCAAGGTCGTGCCCGGCGCGACCGGCGTGGTGGCCAGCGTCCGCTGCGACGCGCTGCTGCTTGACGAGGGCAGCCGCTCCGACACGTACCCGTACATCGACATCCAGGAAGACGAC
>PMKV01000097.1:130-10699 GCA_003157875.1 Chloroflexota bacterium | reverse complement strand
ACAAGCGATCCGGTCCACCGCTTCCAGATCCTCGATGAGTTCCTGCCCAATCTCGAGGAGTGGAGCGAGCGATCCCGCGGTCGGGTTCTGGCCGACGTCGCCCACGAGAAGCTGCTCGCACTTGGCTTCGACGGCTCGGAGCGGACCACCAGGCGGGCGATGGCATCGATCAAGCGCGCATACGCTGCCGGCCATCGGCGAGTGTTCCGGCCCTGGATCCCCGAGCCCGGTATGTGGTTCCAGTTCGACTGGGGCAAGGGCCCAACGATCGGCGGCCGGGACACGCTTCTGTGGTGTGCCTGGCTCGCCTGGAGCCGCTTCCGAGTCGTCATCCCGACCTGGGACCGGACCATGCCGACCGTCATCGCCTGTCTCGATGAGACCCTTCGCCGGTTCGGTGGCTGCCCGACCTATGCCCTCACCGACAACGAGAAGACGGTGACGATCGATCGAGTCGCGGGCATCGCGGTCAAGCACCCGGTTCTCGTGGCGACAGGCCGCCACTATGGCCTCGTCATCCACGCCTGCGTGCCGGCCGATCCGGCGAGCAAGGGCGGCAGCGAGAGCACGGTCAAGATCGCCAAGGCCGACATCGTCCCGACCGAGGCGAACCTGCTCGCCCAATACACCTCGTTCACAGCCTTGCGGGTCGCCTGCGAGGCGTTCTGCGGGGAGGTCAACGCCCGTGAGCACCGCGAGACCAGGCGGCCACCCCTTGAACTCGTGGCCGATGAGCGGCGGCGGCTCCATCCGGTTCCGGCCGAGCCATACACGGTCGCCTTCGGTCTCACCCGCGTCGTCGACGACGAGTCCACGATCCGTCACGGCTCAGCCCGCTACTCGGTTCCCCACAAGCTCGTGGGCGAGCGGGTCTGGGTCCGGGTCGACGGGGACGAGCTCGTGGTCGTCCACGGGGAACCCTCTGGTGCCCGAGAGGTTGCTCGCCATCGGCTCACCACGCCCGGCAACCCGAGGATCGATCCGGCCCACTATCCGGAACGGACGAGTGATCCTCTCAACCCCAAGCCCAAAGCGGTCGGCCCCGAGGAGGCGGCATTCCTCGAACTCGGCCCAGGTGCCGAGCGCTGGCTGACCCTCGCCGCGGCTGCGGGGACCGATCACATCCGGACCAAGATGCGCCGGGCGACCGAACTCGCAAGCCTCGTGGGACCAGCCTCGCTGCAAGAAGCTCTCGCTCTCGCGGCCGAGGCCGGGCGCTTCGCCGAGGGCGACCTGGAGTCGATCCTCGACCATCGCCGGCTCATAGGCGACCGTCGCACCGAGCGCCTGGTCATCGATGTCGATGACACCCTCCAGCCGGGCACAGGCGCCTGGGAGATGCTCGGGCAATGAGCAACGCCGCCGATGCGATCGAGTCGCGCAGTCGGTTGCGAGGCTGGGTCCCGCCCGCCGGATACGACAAGTGGCGCGCGCTGCCGCCGGCGCTGCGGCCGGTCGAGCCACCACCCATACCCCTCGAGCTCACCCTGCTCCTCAACCGCCTCCGTCTTTGCTATGCCCGGCGGGCCGGCCCCGCGATCCTCGAACAGGCCGCAGCCGAAGGCTGGGACCACATGCGGGTCCTGATGGCCCTCTTCGCCGAGGAAGCCGTCGGCCGCGACCACGCGACCCGCGAGCACCATCGCAAGTCCGCCCGCCTGCCGTCGGGCAAGACGTTCGAGGCCTGGGATCCGTCAGCGTCGGCCATCCCGCTCGATGCCCAATGGGCGCTGCGCAGCCTCGACTGGATTGGTCGGGCCGAGAACCTGGTCCTCGTCGGACCGTCGGGAACCGGCAAGAGCCATTTCGCCGAGGCCATCGCCCACGCTGCGATCGACCATGACTTGCGGGTCGCCTGGTTCACCCTCGAGTCGCTCACGGCCACGATCACCCGATCCCGGATCGACGCCACGACAGGCGAGGTGGTCACGAGGATCGTGCGCTCCGAGCTGATCGTCGTCGACGACATCGGCCTGCTGCCCGCGGGTGCCGACGAGGCCGAGGCGCTCTATCGCCTGGTCGACGCCACATACGAGCGCCGCTCGCTGATCCTGACGTCAAACCTCCACCCGGCGAGATTCGACACCATCTTCCCGCGAGGACTAGCTACGGCTGCTGTGGACCGGCTGCTGCACCACGCCCATGTCATTGTCACCGAGGGCCAATCGCACCGGCTCGCCGAGGCTCTAGACGGTCGTGGTGTTCGCCCGCTCATCAGCGCTCCCTGACGGCGCAGCGTCGGCCGAGGTTCAGGGCGGTCGTTAGCCCACGGCCGATTCGAGCACGAGCAACGCCGCAGCAGCCGATGCGCACCCACCTCCGAAGGCGATCGCCGCTTCGGAGTTTGGCTGACCGGATGTCAGCATCGCCGCCGCGCCTATCGCAAGAGCAAAGAACGCGAGCCATCTCAAGGCAACGCCGCGTGCGCCTTTTGGTTCAGCCATCTCTAATCCTCCCTCTGGAACCACTCCTTAACTCGACGCGTATCGTGGATGGCGGGCCGATGTGAGGTCAAGCCGGCAACGAAGGCCACCTAAGCGCCTCAACGATCTTCCACCTGACGCGGCACCAGCTTTGGCCGCGGGCGGGCAGGTTCAGTGGCCGCGGGTGGGCAGATTCGATGTCCCTTGACACCCGAGGCCGGCTGAAGAACCTAGCCGTCCAGTTCTGTTTGGCCGCCAGCGTCCAGATCTCGTGTCCGTCTCCGTCCAGTTTTGCTGTCCGTCTCCGTCCAGATTCATCTGTCCCTTGACACTGACAGGCTGTCAAGGGACAGGCCCCTCTCGCCGGTGGCGTCACGCCTCCTGTGGCCGCCGTAAGAGCCTTGTTCAGCCCCGGTCGATCCACTCGCGCAGTTGTTTGTTAGTCGTCGGGTGGCCAGCAATCACGTCAGCGATCTCCCGGCGTCGCGAGCCGTCGAGCCCTACACGCGGCCCGCGCCCTCCGCGAGTTTCCTCGATCAGGTACCCACACTCTCGCAGTGCATCGGTTGCGTCGAGCGCGAGGCCGATGTCGGAGCCGTCAAAGCCCCTGGCAGTTGCCCGCTTGTCGGCATGAGCTGGCCAGTACTTTCCCATCGTGGCCATCTTCTCGAGAACACGCCGGACAACGCGTTCGCGTCGCTCCTGGTCGGTTTCCTCAGCTAGAGACGACTCAGAGCCGCTCTCGGGCGCGGCCTCAACCGTCGCAGCCCTTACGGTCCCCAAGACCGGGAGTACCTCCTCGTCAACCAGCCCACCCGTACAAGGGACGCCGCGGAGGGCACACTGGACCGCGACCTGTAGGGGTGACATCTCGAGCCGCTCAGCCGCCTCCGGCAAAGTCAAGAGAGTCATTCATTCCACCTCAAAATCCAGGTCTGGTTCGACGCGTGCCTGCACCGCGACGCCCGCGGCCCGCAGAGGTGCGCAACTGCCCAAGTCGCTCATGAGGGAAGCGCAGTACTGCGCACAGTCGTCGGCAGTCACCGGCGGCGGCCCCGAGAACCACAATCGCAGCCGCGACCCGCCCTCGGGCCACCGGTCATGGTCGATCGACACTACGTCGACTGACGACATGGACCGGACCACGTCCGCCAGGACATCAGCGAACGCGAGAGCGACGACAGTTTGGAGCGATCCCGGCATCAGATCTTCCCCACCAGTGATCGGAAGACCAATAGTCAAGACCAGCGCAGGCTGCGCCTCCGCCACAACAACGACAGGAACGGTTATCGGCTCCCTGCCGCCCAGGGCGAGGCGAAGCGACGTCCGCGCCACCTCAGCCTGCTGCTGAACCTGGGCCCTGAGCCCGGCCGGCAACCTCTCGATCAATCCCTGCCGCTCGGCCTCCTCGTACTCACGAACGGTGCGCTCCGCCTCCACCAGAGATCCGTGATCGTCGTCGGGTTCGATCTGGGCCTGCGACCAGGCCTCCGCCGCGCCAGCGACCGACCCTGCGCCGCGCGCGAGCACGGCCAGGACGGCGCGGTGTCTCGAGCGCGCTTCCGTCTCGGCCTGCGTCTCGAGTTCGGTGCTGACCGCTTCCTGCTCCTGCTTCACGACCGCCTCTTCGGAGTCGAGTTCTGTGAGCTTCGCTTTCAGCTCGCGTCGCTTCACCTCGAGCACGTCACCCCGATCGAGGATCCCCGCAAGTCGCTCGCGGAGTGCCTCGCGCTGGGCAGCTTGTTCCTGCACGGCGATATCAATCTCAGAGAAGAGGAACGGAGCCAAAGTGTGCGCGGGAGCCGAGCTCGGAACGACGGCTGGCTCCACCACAGGAGCAGGCTCGGCCTCCTGAATCACGACACCTGGTTCCACTGTAGGAGCAGGTTCGGCGGCGGGTTCCGCTGCAACCCCGTCGAGCGCGCCAGCGACTTCGTCCACCGAACGCGCGCCAGCCAACCACGACCCGTATCCGTCAGGAGTGTCCCAGTCCTCGCCGGCAAGATCTGCAAGGCCGAGCAGCCACTCCGGGCTGTCGGCCGCGGCCTCGAGCTGCGGCAACAGAACAGCCACAGCATCAGACTTGAGACCCATACCCTCGAGTTGGCCGGTGGGATCCCCAATTGCTTCCCGGATGCCCACGAGGTACGGCAGCGCCGCAAGCGCGCGGACCACGTCGGCGGCCACGCCGCGCCGATCAGCCTCGTCGGCGCTCGCCGAGATCCGCTCTACAAGAGCCGACATGAAGGCCGGAGCACGCTCGAGGAATGGCGTCGGCAAGTCCAGCTGATTGCGAACGAGCTCACGGACCACCCGCGCGCCCGTCCAAACGTCGGCCAAGAGGCCACCCTGGATGCCCAATGCTGCGGCGTCGAGTGCCGAGGCGCCGCAAAGCAGTTCCATAACGCCTTGGAACGTGTAGCGCCCGGTCAGATACCCGACGAAGCCGCCGCCGTCGGGATACACCTCGACGCGGCCATAGCTCCGAAGCCGGTTGCCGCTCGGCTCGACCCGGAACACGCCGCGGCCGAGCATCTTGTCAAGCAGATCCTGCGTCGCAGCAATGATTGGCGGCGGTGGGTCCCGCCGAAAATCAGGACAGACGCCATGTTTGGCGAGGAGCGCGATCGCCTCATCTACCGATGCCTGATCTCGGCCGAGATCCGCAGGACCGTCGATATGGAGCCACGCCCCTGGACCAGTGGCACTTAGGTTGCGAACCGCCACTACGAAGTCAGGCCGCTGAACCGCCGCGACCTTGTGGGTCCGAGGCTCGTAACGGGCACACAGATGGTCTACGTGCCCCGCACCCTCACGCTCTGCTTCGGCACGCTCTCGCTCGCGCTCCTCATGGTCTCTGGCGTTGTCCTTGTCGAGGTGACAATCCTTGTACTTTTTCCCCAGGCCGCACCAACAGGGATCATTGCGACCGGGACGGTGCTGGGCGGGCATGCTCACTGTCGCGGTCCCTCCGGAACGAGACTCCGATGGGCGACCGTCAGATACTCGTTGGCGATCTCATTTAGGCGAGAGCGGTATGTCTCTGCGTCGCGCGAAAGCCCACCTGCGGCCTTGAGGTCCGCTTGCGCCAGGGTCCACATCGCCAACTCGTGGGCAACGACTTCCGCCAGCATGATGCGAGCCTCTCGCGACTCCTGGTTGACTAGGCGCTCTCCGAAGTAAGGGCGCAGGCTGGGGTGGTAGGCGAAGATGCGAAGCGTTCGCACGCCCTTCGGAGAGATCCAGTCGGCACGCCCCTGGGACCCGTACCTCGGGATCGCCGGCTGCGGGTCAATGTCAAACGGAAGCTGGCCCTCCTCTTCAGCCGTGCTAACAGCGCAAACGGCTGCTTCGTCGCCAAGCGTGGCCCGGACCCTACCGTTTGCCGTCGTCGCCGCCAAGGCCGAGAACTCAGTCTCGTACCAGGACCGGCCATCGCCGGCGTCGCGGAGCTCGAGCGTCGCGGTTGCCGGCACGCTGATCTCCTCGTGGGTAGTCGTGAGCTTGACCTGCGTCGTGCCCGCCCGCTCCACTGACGTCGCGGGCGCCATGAGCGCAAGGTGTTTTGGCTTGCCGATGCGCGCACGATAGGAGGCCTGGGAGAACATGAGGCGCGTCGGCATTGGGACCGTCGCATCCTCAGCTGCCACCTCGACCTCCACGATCTCGGAAAGGCCGCCAAGTCGAATCTCAATAAGGGTCGCGTCTTCGGTCGTGCCTGCCGTGACCTGGAACACGCCCCGCCGGCGGCGTGCGTCTCGCGGATCCGGTTCGAGTTGCACCTCGGTCGCCGACAGAGAAGCGACGCCTTCATCAGCGGCGTAGATCGTCGCGGTCCACGGCTCAGGCTGCTCATTCCCCCAGGCTTCCGGCCATGCGTGAATGGAGAAGGTCTGCTGCGATTCCGGCGCAAGATACGCGCGCGGTGGCACCACCCTAAGGGCCACAGGCGTGGACTGGGAAGGCTCCTCACTGCCTTCGTGCTTGTACTCGACTTCGAGCCGCTTCATGACCTCAGCCATCTTCGCGCCAAGATCCTTCGCGACCCGACGCAAGCGACGCCTCGTGTCCTCGCTTACCTGGCCGGCCTGCTTTGCCTGTAGCGCCTCTTCCTCTTCGATGAGCGGCCGCAGTTGGCGCTCAACGAATGCCGCTAGCTTTGTCGTGAACGGATGGTCCCGAGAGATACCGGTCCGCGTCCGCGAGATGATCGGAATAGGGTTGTTTGGGTCGTCGGTTGACTTGCCGGCTGTGGTCGCGTCGTCCCACCGGTTCTGAAGTGTTCTGATGTACGGACAGGTCAGCCAGCCGGAAAAGCTCAGGGCACCCGCGCGGCTCTCGAGACCAAAGTAAGTCGCTTCGTGGATCCCGCTACCGTCATCGATCACGACGCCGCTGTGCCGCTCCATGGATCCGACACCCTCGAGCGGCTCGGCCGACTTGTAGATGACCAGCGTTCCAGTAGCCTCGGGAACCCCTTCGATTGAGATCTCCACAGACTTGATCTTCGAGCGCGGGTAGGGCAACCGGTATCGCAAGGGATCGGGAGCACCGCCCCGGACCAAGTCTCCCAGGGTGACCGAACGAGCGTCGCTCGTCATGATCCCGCGCAACTGGACGTTGTCTGAGAGCCGTCTCACTAGATTCCCATGCTGGGGAATCGAGTGCTGCCGGCGTCGGACATACAGCGTGACCTGGGTCCCGCTGCCGTTCGGGGGCACTCCCAACCGCTCGTAGTCTCCCCGGGTCGCCGGTCGCTCGTCGAGCGCCTCGTAGTCGTACGTGTCATGCACGAGGACATGCGAGAAGAACCCATCCGAGATCGACTCGAATACCGCCTTTCCGAAGAAAGCGATGTCCTTCGCTCCCCGGCCCAGCACCCCCCGATCGGTAACTTCGCTGGTCCGACCGCCAGCCAGCAGAATGCGGCTGTAGAGGGCAGACTTCCGCATCCCCTCCGCGTGATCCCGAACAATGATCCGGTTGTACTCGCCGCTCCGGAGACGCTCGGTGGCGACTTCAATCACGCCGTCGACGGCTACTCGGTGGTGCTCAAGGCGGGTGTAGCTGTCGCTGGCGTTGGTGATCATCTCCACCAGCGCACGAACGACGTCACCGCCCATGGCCAGTCCGCCGTCCTGCACCGCGGCCCGTGGGCTGTACTCGATCCTTCCGGCGGAAGGGATCTCCGCTGAATGCGGTTCGTTTGTCATTGTCCCTCCTCGGAGATCATGCTCGGGAGCCGGTCTACGGCCGTGCCCAAGAAGCTAACGAGCGTGTCGCGATGCCAGTAGTCAGCGATCGCCTGACTCCGTCGCAGCCGGTCCGCGAACTGCCCCGTCGGCGTGGAGGTGGAGCATCGCGCCAGGTCTGCCAGGTCGACCAGGTCGATTGCTTCACCGCGAGACCAGTGGATGAATGCGGGATGAACTTCCATACGAGCAAGCTCGACGAGATCCTGGCGGCGAAGCGCATCGTCTCTCTGGACCACGACGCCGGCGTCGAGACGTCTGAGCACTTCCCCAGCTCGGCGCGCACCGTCTACGGTCAGCTTGCGCCCCTTGCGGTCGTAGATCACAAGCTGGGTCCCGCGCTTGTTCGCGTCGCTTATGGTCACCCGAACTAGCTCGAGGTTCGGGAAGTCGTGGCGCCGCCACCGGAAGCGGTCCGGTGCCAGTCGATAGGCCTCGACAGCGATGTCCTCGAGATCGACCACGCCGGCTTCGCCGCCGAGGCGCAAGAGGGCTGCAAGAACATAGTCAATGAGTCCGAGGGTAGCGTCTGGCCTGTCTCGACGGGAGGACATTGCCGCCTACCTCCCCCGGCCGATCGGCGTCGGTTTGCGCGTGCGTCGCTGAGGGCCGGGCGCCGGGGTTGTTGAGGTAGGCGCCGCGCCGACGACCCAGTAACAGCCGCGGCCCACCCCAACGAATGTGTCACGGTCACGGCTAAGCGATGCAAGAAACGTCGCCTCGGGCGACCGGCCGCCGAACGAGAAGCCGCGGGCCGCGATCGCTCGGTACAGATCGCGATAGTGCATCGCCGACCCGTGATCACGCAGCACAGAGATTGCTTCGTCCCTCCACCCAGTCGTCCACTGAGCGGCTGCTCTGCGGTGCGTTTGCTCGTCAACTCGTTGCGAGCGCCCCCTGATCGCCTCGTCCTCGGACAAGGCTTCGCTGTCGTCTCCCAAGGCGACAGGTTGCTCTAGTTGGTCCGCGCCATAGAAGGAGATGAGGCCCTCAATACGGATGGCCTCTGCTGCGCACTGCTGAGCCGCCTGGCGAACGATCTCAAGCTCCGCCTCCAGTCGCTGCGCTCGGTTCGCGAGGTCGCTGCGCTCATTGGCCAGCGTCGCTCGCCGGTCCTTGAGCGCTTGCACAACAGAGGTTGTCGGGCGTCCTGGTTCTAACATAGCAGCCGCTATTGTTCGACAACGCCGAGCGTGTGTCAAGCGGCCATTCCCGCCAGAATGCGGCGCCGATGATGAAACCCCGGGCTAGCTAGGCCGCGGATGAGACCCCGCGCCTTGTAGGCCAGCCTCGGACGCACCGCCAGCCTGCGCGCTGCGTGAGCTTTACCCTCAGGGTACTCACCTGCTGGTCGAGCCCTTCGGCGATCGCAAGCAGAGACCCCTGCTGACCGGATCCGTGGCTGCGACCGTCGAGGCGACCATGGACGCGGTCGACGATGCGACCGATGCTGTCATCGAAGAACTCGGCGAGCTCGCGATCGCGCAGATTCCCTTCCGGCAACAACTCGAAGCGGTGTGGCTGCGGCGATGCTTGGGACCAGGGGCGGCGCGTGTCGTTTCTAGCCGGTGCGTCACCTGATGCCAGCCATGGACCTGGTCGATCAGTGGGCTGAGGAGGATCTGGAGGCTCTTCCAGGCGCGGCCGGCGATGGAGGCGCTCCAGCAAGCTCGCTCCTACGGCGCGAGGGCACCGTCCGCTGCCTCGCCACCGCCGGCCGCAAGAAGCTCGAGCCAGGCATGGGACCCGACCGGCGCGGGCGACAGCCGCCGCGGCGGTTTGAGCAGCGACCGGATCGACCTGGGTGACTGCGTCGGGTCGAGTGGTCGAAGCACGGTGTCCAGCGAGCCGGCGTCGAGATCAGTCCGCGTGACGACCCACGACCGAGGGCCGAGATCAAGAGACGCGGCCACGCGCACCATCCAGGCGGCGCGGATCGGCCTTGGAACCACGACCACCAGATGCCAGTTCGGACGGATCGCCAGCGGGCGCCGATAGGCCGCGAGCTTGGCGCGGATGGTTCGCCTGTGCTCAGTGCCTTCGTCGATCTCAAGAGCTAGTACAGCGGATCCGGCATCGGTGGTGACGACGGCGAGGCTATCGGGTCGAACGAACCGGCCTAGGACGTCCGCTGTCATCGTGTCAGTCAGCCAGAGCTGAACTGGTGGGTGTTCACGGTCGCGGCTTCGGTTGAGCGCACAGACGGCGTCTACGGTATCGAGGGCGTGGCGCACGTATGTCGCGGGCGCTGGAGTTCGCCTGGTCCCGAGACGTTGGTGCCCGATCTGACCGACTCGGTAGGCGAACTCGGCTCGACCGGGCGGCGTGTCTGCGACTGTCGTGCGCTCGAGGAGGCCTGCCTTGTGGAAGTGGAGCAGGCGTTTCTGGCTGTGGCGGATCTGGTTGTAGACCAGCTGGGTTACCTGCCCTGAATTGGCTGCGCCGCAGCGGACGAGGAGACGAAGACAGGCTCGATCGGTTGTGGGAAGCACGTCCGGATCTACCTCTATGGCGCTGCCGGGCTCGATCGTTCGGAAGGCGGCGCTCATATAGGGTCTTCCCTCCGGGGGANNAACGCCCCGCCAAGCGCCCCGCCAAGCGCCCCGCCAAACGCCCTGCATCAGGTACCGTCTCCGGGTTCCTCGGTGCCCGTAGACGGCTTTCCCGCGTCAGGCCCCTTGGTCTCGGTTGGCTTGTCCACCTCGGGCTCGTTGCCTCCCGAGCGACGGTGGACTTCGTCTTCGACGTCCTTCAGCGACCGAGGGGCGTCACGCTCGTCGCTCGCGGCGACGTTGGCGGCCACGCGCTCGGGATCGGCAGGGCCGGGCATCGACACCCGCCCGCCTCGCACGAGCGGGGTGCCATCGGACCCGCGCGTCCGAACGACGACGTCG
>PMKV01000097.1:0-123 GCA_003157875.1 Chloroflexota bacterium | reverse complement strand
GCCCAGGCGCTCCCCTAGCGCCGACAACGATTGGGCCGCGAGCGCCGCATGAAGGCCGAACTTGCGGCCTTCGGCGAGGATCCCTTCCAGCGCCTGGGTATGGAAGCGCTGAGCCTCGTCGAC
>PMKV01000168.1 GCA_003157875.1 Chloroflexota bacterium | reverse complement strand
GCAGGAGCGGCAGCAGGAAGAAGACGCCGATGCCGGCGACGAGGGTCAGCAGCAGCATGCCGCCGACGGCCACCGCGTAGCCCTTGCCGAGCCCTTCCTCGGCGGGAGTGGCTCCCAGCGCGGGGCTCGCGGCGTCGGGATCGGTGTAGGAGGCGACCGCGGGATCGGTGCCGGCCGCGGGATCGGTGCCGACCGCGGGATCGGTGCCGGCCGCGGGATCGGTGCCGCCCTCCGCCTTCGCGGCGCACAAGGCCGGTCCGGCGAAGACGAGGGCCATCGTCGCCAGGGTTTCGCCCACTCCTGCCGCACCGCCGGCCGAGCCTGAGCCGGACGCCGGCCCTTCGCCTTCTTCGAGGGCAAGGGCCTGCAGCGTGGCCGAACGAACCAGCCAGCGAGTGCCGGTGACAAGGGTGTCGTACAGAACGACCAGCCCCCGCAGGAAGGGCATCTTCAAGGCCCGGCGGGCGCGAAGTCCCAGGTCCAGGCGCTCGGTGGCCCAGACGATCGAGCCGTCGGGATGGCGAAGGGCAACCGCGAGGGCATTGCGGCCGCGCATCAGGACACCCTCGATGAGCGCCTGACCGCCGTACTGATACCTGGCCATGGCCGGATTCTAGCCTCCAAGGACGGGAGGGCCGCAGCGGGTCGCCCCACCCGCGGCGAATGGCCGCTCCGGCCGGCAGGAAACGCGCCCTGCTCGAGCCTTCAGGCAGGAAAGTGGCTAGGCGCGCTGGGTTCGCTCGAGGCGACGCTGGAACCGTTCGACCTGGCCCGCTGTGTCGAGGATCACCTGCTTGCCCGTGAAGAACGGATGGCAGCTGTTGCAGACGTCGACGCGCAGCTCCGATCGGGTCGAGCCGATCTCGAAGGTCGTCTTGCACGAGGCACAGCTGACGGTCGCCTGCTGATACTTCGGGTGGATGTTCGGCTTCATGTGCAACTCCCAGGCGCCTTCCGCACGGTCTCCCGCCGGTGGTCGTCGTGGCGCGGGCGGCGCGATGGCGCCGGGCCGCAGTGATTGGGCTATTCGCCCGCAAGGGCCTCGATGCGAATTTGCTTCTTCTGCCGGGTTACGTGCTCGTAGTGCACGGTTCCGTCGATCTTGGCAAAGACGCTGTAGTCGTGGGCCAGACCGGCGTTGGGTCCAGCCTTGAACGTCATGCCGCGCTGCCGGACGATGATCGATCCGGCGGTGACGAACTGGCCGTCACCGGCCTTGCAGCCGAGGCGCTGGCCGACGCTGTCGCGGCCGTTCTTGGAGCTCGAGCCTGCCTTCTTGTGAGCCATTTGCTATTCGTCCTTCTTGGTCCGAGCGGGCCGCTTGGCTGCAGCCTCACCGGCCGGTTCGTCGGTCTTGGCGGCCTTGGGAGCGGCCTTGGGAGCGGCCTTGGCGGGAGCGGCCTTGGCGGGAGCGGCCTTGGCGGCCTTCGCCGGAGCCTCTGGCTTGGCCAGGGTCTCTTCTTTGGCCGGCGCCGGCTTTGCGGGAGCCTTCGGAGCCTTGGCCTTCGTCGCGGACTCTGCCTCGGCCTCGGCGGCCTTGCGAGCCTTGAGCTTCTCGGCTAGCGCGGCGTCCTCAGCGGCCTGGCGTGCGGCGGCCTTGGCGACCTTGCTGCGCTCGGCTTCGGCGGCGGCTGCGGCTTCTTTGGCCTCAGCGGCGGCGCTCTTGGAGCCCAGGCGCACTTCCGTGATCTTGAGCACCGTGAGTTCCTGGCGATGGCCCTTCTTGACGCGGCTACGGGCCTTGGGCCGGTACTTGAACGAGATGGTCTTCTCGCCCCGATCCTGCCGCAGGACCTTCGCGCTTACGGCCGCGTCAGCCACGACGGGCTGGCCGACTGCCGCGTTATCGCCGTCCACGACCAGCAGCACGCGGTCGAGGTTGATCTCCTGGCCCGGCTCGGCATCCAACAGCTCCACCTCGAGCTCGTCGCCGAACTCGACTGTGTACTGCTTGCCGCCGGTCTCGATGACTGCGTACATGGGTCCTCAGGGATAGACGGGGCGGAGCAGCCCCACAGGTGCATGACACGAAGACGCCCCCGGACTTCCCGGGGCGCGAACAGGGAGTGTACGGCTCGAGGTGGGCCTCGTCAACCGGACCGCGGGACGGGCGCTCGCGTATGAGTCGAACCTAGAATGACGGTCTACGACTTGAATGAAGATCGGGAGACGGCACGTGGACGGGGATCGCGAATTCAGTGACTCGCACGCGGCCGACTCGGCGACCGCCGGCGGCGAGCCCGCGCCCGACGCGCGGCCCGCCACGAGCCCCAATGACCAGCCGCCCTCCTGGGCGCCGCATCCGATCCCGGAGCTGGCCCCGAGGCCGGCGCCGAGCTGGGATGTCCCGAGTTCGGTCCCACCCGATGCGCCGGGTTGGGCCGCCCTCACACCGGGCTGGGAGAAGGCGCCCCATAGCTCGACCCCGCCTTCGTCGGCGGCTTGGACGCCGCCAACGCCCGGCTGGAGTCCGCCCCAGAGCAAGTGGTCCGCGCCGCCGGATGCCTGGGGACCCCAGGGAGCAGGCTGGCAACCGGGCTTCGGAGTCGCCCCGCCGGTCCCGGCCGCGAGCAGCCGCCCCCTCGTCGTGGTGCTCGTCGTCGTCGTCGCCGTCGTCGTGGCCGCCTCAGTCGGTCTCCTGTACGCGCGGATCGCCCCCGGTTCGACGCGCAGCCCCGCCGCGGCCAGCCTGCCGGCCGGAGGCAGAGTGGTGTTCACCGACGACTTTCGGGACTCAACCTCCGGTTGGTTCACCGGCCAGACCTCCGGCGGAAGCACCATGTCCTACACGTCGCCCGGGTATGCGATCGCCAAGACGGCCACCGATCCGACGGATGTCTTCGTTGCCGCGCCGTACGACCAGGCGGTGAACGGGCTGTCGATGACCGCCACGGAATCGATCTCCTCCGGATCCAGCGACACAAGCGGATTCGGTCTGATATGCCGGCGCGGCGCCGGCGCCGACCGCATCCAGTACGAGTTCATCGTCGGCAAGGACGGGGCATGGACCGTGGAGTCGCGGCTGGGCGTGCCGTCGCTCACTACGGCGCCGTCGGAGCTCAGAACGGGCACGTCGCCGACGCCTGCCGGCGAGACGCCGATCACCTTGACGGCCACGTGCGACAGCGCAGCCGACGGACTGACGACCCGCCTGATCTTCGTCGTGGCGGGTTCGACGGTCGTGGATTTCCTCGACAAGGCGGATGCGCTGCCCGGCAACGGTTGGTTCGGGGGCGTGGTGGCGGCGATCGACCCACCGGCGGCCACGATCACCGTCACCCGCTTCGAGGAACGCGAAACCTCCATCTAGCGCCCTGCCCAAAGCCGGTCCGCGGAGGCGCGACCCTCAGCCGACGACGCCGCCCGAGGAAGCCTCCGAGTCCAGCTCGTTCACGAGCCAGAGCCGCTCGCGAACGGGTCGTATGACCTCGATGACCGCGCGCGCCGCCGGCGCGACGATCTCGGCCCGGGTTTCGTCCGCCTCGGCCTCACCCCCGACGCCGCCGGAGGCCGGACTCGCGACCAGACCCATCTCGTCGGCGAGCGCGGCCACGACCTCCTCGGCCCGTCCGCTGCCTCGGTCCTGCGTGTGGCGGAGCCGCATCCAAACGCTCGTCATGGCGGCAGCGGCTTCGGGCGGCGCGGCCTTCGGGTCGGGCGGGATCGCCCGAATGTCGAGCAGCAACGGCCGCAGGTCGTACGGAATGGACTTCCCTTCCTTGAGCCGCTCGCGGGGAAGCCGTTCGGCGGCCGTGAGCGTCGCGGCGGCGGACTCCAAGGCGGTCCGTTCCACGTTCAACAGGGTCATTCGGTAGTCGGCGGCGGCGAGTTGCGGGGCGATGGCCGGCGCCCCAACCCAGACGTCGTGGAGATCCACGACTCGGTAGCCGCGGGGCATCCCCGCGGCGAGGCGGTCGCGCAGGTCGGGGGCGGTCAGCCGTTCGGCCAGGAAGAGGTCGGCCAACTCGTGTTCGGCCAGCATGCCGAGCTGCAGCGGGGCGGCGAAGATGAGCCTGGAGCGTGGCGTGAACCCTTCGCTGGTTGCGACGGGGATCTCGCCGCGCCGAAAGGCCCGCTCCCACAACCTGACTGCGTCCAGATGCGAGAGATAGCGAGCCTCCTCGTCACGCGCGAAGACCAGGCGCCAGCGCTGCTTGACCTCGCTCATGGCTTCGCTCCGGAACCGGCCGGGGCTCCGGGGCCGGCCGGGGCTCCGGGGCCGGCCGGGGCTCCGGGGCCGGCCGGGGCTCCGGCGATTTCGGCCGGCGCTGGATCGATCGCCGTGCCGTCCGGACTCGACCGACCCCCGGGCGCCTTCGCGGACGACTTCGGCTTCGGCTTCGGCTTCGACGTCGACTTCGACCTGGACGTCTCCTTGGGCTTTCGGCCCCATCGACCCACCACCACATCGGCCGTCGTCGCCTGGACCAGCAGGGTGAACAGGACGACCCCGAAGGTGATCTCCTGCAGTTCATTGCGGTCCGGGAAATCGAGCGGCAGCGATAGCGCCAGAGCCGTCGAGACCGCGCCGCGCAGGCCGGACCAGAAGACGACGTGCAGCCAGTCGAAGGGTAGGGCGCCTTCGTCGCGTGCCCCGCCGGTGGCGCCGGCCGCGGCGACCGTGGTCGCCGGTAGGACCGCACCGCCACGCGCCCGCCGCGCGCGGCACGCACGCCTTGCCAGCCGCCACCCGCCGAGCAGCCCGTAAACGATGATCGCCCGGGCCGCAAGTGTTGCCGCGACGGCCCAAGCGATCGGGACCGCGACGTTCACCAGCGAACGGGCCGCGATGGCGAAGCCGACCACCAGGAAGACAAAGGCCGTAGCCAGGAAGGCCACGAACTCCCAGACGGTGTCCAGAGCCTCCTCCGTGCGCGGCGAGAGTCCCAGCCGCCGTCCGTAGTTGCCCAGCACGATCCCGGCCACGGCCGTGGCGATGACCCCGGATCCGTGGAGCGCGTCGGCCGCCAGATACGTGCCGTAAGCCAGAACCACCGAGAGGCTGATCTCGATGAGGTGGTCGCCGACGCTCGGCAGGAGGTGCGAGGCGGCATAGCCGGCGGCCGCGCCCAGGGCCGCGGATAGGGCGACCACGGCCACGAAGCCGAGACCGATCTCCGCCGGCCCGGACGGCTGCGTTACGAAGTTGACCGCGATCGCGAATACGACGATGCCCGTGCCGTCGTTGAAGACGCTCTCCGCTTCCACGAGCGTCGACAGGCGGCGCGGAGAGCGAAGCCGCTTGAAGGTGGCGATGACGGCTGCCGGATCCGTGGCCGAAAGCATCGCCCCCACGACGAATGCCTCCGGTACCGTCAACCCCGCGCCGAAGTGGAGCGCCGCGGCGATGAGCGCCGCGCTGACGAAGACGCCCGGACCAGCCAGCAGCGCCACTCCGCCGAGCGAAGGCCGGAGCTTGCCGAAGTCGGTCTGGTACGAGGCCTCGAATATCAGGGCGGGCAGCAGCACGACCAGCACGAGCTGGGGCGTGATCTCGACCCGGAGCGGCTGGGCGGCGGCCCCGGCAACGATCCCGAACCCGACCAGGGCCACCGTGTAGGGCAGATTGATGCGGCGGGCCAGCAGGGTGACGAGCGCGGCCGCGCCGACGAGGACGACGAACAGCCTGATGAGTTCGAGAGTGGTTTCGCCCGAGCTCACCCTGTGGACTCGTCGCCGGCCGCCTCCACCGGCGACGCAAGCCCATCCGGGCCCGCATCCTTCGACTGCATTTCGCTCCCCGGCAGGTCGTAGGGCCGATCGCGCCGTTCGCCGCGGCCGGCCTCAACGTTATCACCGTCGACATCGGCACCGGATCCCGAGAGAGCATTCGGGCCGGCCGATGAGGCCGTTGTCGGGCGGCGCGGATCGCCCGGCGGCCCGATATACCGCCACCCGCGTCCCTCGTCACCTACCGAGACGAGCAGCGTGCGAGGCCCATCCTCGCCGGTCTGGCAAGCGAATCCCGTGGCCGCGGGTACGCCGCAATTGGCGCACGGGCCCCAGTGGCAATCGGCCGTCGCCCTCGCCGCGAGGGCCCGCTTCCGGTCGCGCAACAGGAACGCCGTCGAGACGCCGGCGCCGAGATGCGCCCAAGGCAGACGCTCGTCGGTCGGGATGTCGCGCTGGGCATACCAGGCAGGTTCGAGCCCCGCCTCGGCGAAAGCTGCGAGCCACGTCGGGTAGTCGAAATGCTCGTCCCAGGCATCCAGCCGGGCGCCCTTCTGCCACGCCCGCCGAATGACGGGGCCGAGACGCCGGTCGCCGCGACCCAGGGCGGCCTCGAGGATCGAGCTGGTCGGATCGTGCCACGAGATGGTCAGACCCTTGCCATGCATCGCCTGTCGCAGGGCCCCGACTTTGGCCTCGATCTCGAGGGTCGAATCCTGGCCGTCCCACTGGAACGGCGTCATCACCTTGGGCACGAAGGTCGAGAGGTTGACCTTGACCTGGGCCCTCCCGCCGTGACGGCGATGACCCATTTGGAGCACCCGCCGCGAGATGGCGGCGATGGCGAGCACATCGTCCATCGTCTCGCCCGGGAGGCCGATCATGAAGTACAGCTTGATCGAGCTCCAGCCACGGTCGAATGCCAGCTGGGCGCAGCGCTCGATCTCCTCGTCGCTCACGCCCTTGTTGATCGTGTCGCGAAGCCGCTGGCTCCCGGCCTCGGGCGCGAAGGTGAATCCGCCCCGCTTCCCGGTCGGCGCGATCGCGTCGACGAGTTCGACGGTGAAGGCGTCGACGCGGGTGCTCGGCAGCGACAGAAGCGTCTGGGGTCGCCGCCGTCGCAATTCCGTCGCTACCTCGCGGACATGGGTGTAGTCGGCCGTGGAGAGGCTCGTCAGACCGATCTCCTCGTATCCGGTCGCCCGCAGGATCGCCTCCGCCGCATCGACGGCCACATCGGGCGCTCGCTCGCGCAGCGGCCGCGACTGCATGCCCGCCCCGCAGAACCGGCAGCCCCGTGTGCAACCGCGCATGACTTCGAGCTGGGCCCGATCGAAGACGATCCCGATGTTCGGCACGAGTTGGCGGACACCGCGCACATGGGTCTCGAAATCGGCGGCGATGCGGCCGGTGATGGTCATCGGGGCAGCGGCGTCAAGAGCTTCCAGGCGGTCGAAACGACCGTCGGCCAGGTACCTTGCGCGGTAGAGCGAGGGCACATATACGCCCGGGATGCGGGCCAGGGCGCGGAGGGCGGTTGCTCGATCCACGCCTCGACGCCACTCACCGGTCCGTTCGCCGATCCCGCCGACGCGGATCCGCCGGTGCCAGCCGAGGCGTTCGAGCTCGTCGCTGATCTCGATCACAACGTCTTCGCCCTCCCCCAGGACGACGGCGTCGACGAATCCCGCGATCGGCTCGGGATTGAGGACGATCGAGCCACCGGCGATGACGAGCGGATCGGACTCCGACCGCTCGCCGGTCGTCAGCCCGATCCCGCCCAGATCGAGCATCTCGAGCATGTTGGTGCAGACGAGCTCATACCCGAGGCTCAGGCCCAGGACATCGAACTCGCGCAGGGGTCGGCGGGTCTCGATGCTCCAGAGTGGCACGCCGGCCGCCCGGAGCTCGTCTGCCAGGTCGACGTCCGGCGAGAAGCATCGCTCCGCAAGTCTGTCCGATCGATCGTTCAGGACTTCGTACAGGATCCGCAACCCCAGGTTGCTCATGCCGATCTCGTACAGGTCGGGGTAGGCGAAACACCACTTCAGGGCCGTCGCCGCCCAGTCCTTCTGGACCGAGTTCCATTCGCCGCCGGCGTAGCGGCCCGGCTTGCGGACCTTGCCGAGAACCCTTTCGACGGTTGCGCTGGAAAGGGGCGCCGGGGCATGGAACTGCTCGACGGAGCCGGTCCCAACCTCGGGCGTATCTGGCTGGCGGCGGGGTCGTGCCGCAGCTACCACTCCGGCCTCTCGCGACGCAGATTCGTGCTCTGGATGGTGCCGAGTCCGGCAGCCAGGCACACCAGCGACGCGCCGCCGTAGGTGATGAAGGGCAGCGGGATGCCCGTCACCGGCATCAGACCGATGACCATGCCAACGTTCACGAGCACCTGGAAGAAGATCATGGTGGCCATGCCACAGGCCAGGAACATCGCGAACGGGTCGCTCGAACGCCACGCGCTCACCAGCAAACGCCATATGAGCAGCGTGAAGAGGACCAGGACAACCAGCGCCCCGATGAAGCCCAGTTCCTCGGACAGGACGCCCCATACGAAGTCCGTCGTGGCCACGGGCAGATCGACGTTGCCGTTGGTCAAGCCTTTGCCGGCCAGACCGCCCGTCTCTACCGCCAGTTTCGCCTGACTGATTTGATAGCCGGCGCCCTGCGTGTCGACGCTGCTGGGATCCGCCCAGAAGTTGACCAGCGTCAGCAGTCGAGCCTTCTGATAGTCGGCCATGGCGTTCCACACGAACGGGATGGCGGCGGCCACGGCCGTCGCCAGAGTGCCGAGCCAGAAGAGGCTCGCGCCCGACATGAACAGCAGGCCGCACACCGTGGCCACCAGCACGAGCGAAGTCCCGAGGTCGGGCTGCAGCATCACGAGGATCCACGGCGGAACCAGGATCACCAGGATGCCGATGATCGTCCCCGGCGACTTGATGGTGGGTTGGCGGTCGGCGAGGTAGGCGGCGAAGACCACAACCATGATGATCTTGGCCAGCTCACTGAACTGGAACTGGAAGCCGGCGATGACGACCCAGCGCGCCGCCGAGCCCGCTTCACCGGTGCCGCTGCCGAGACGCAGGGTCACCAGTAGCAAGAAGATGTTGATGAAGTACAGGGGCCAGGAGAACGAGCGGAGCCATTTGTAGTCGAACACCGTGGTGAGACCGAGGACCACAACCGCGACGACCGCCCACATGATCGTTCTGACGAAAGGCGAGTTGATCGTCAGGGCCAGGTGGCTCGAGCCAACGCTGTTGCTGTAGGCCATGGCCAGGCCGAAGAACGTGAGCAACACCGCGTATGTGGTGAGCTGGAAATCGTAGTTGCGCCAGGCCAGCCAGCCGGCTTTGGGTGCCCAACCCCGGAGTCTCAGAGTCTGGGCGTTCAGGATGCTCATGGTTTCGTCGCCCTGTCAGTCTCTGTTTGGGCTGCCGTAGTAGTTGGTCGTCCGCCAGATCCATGACTGCGTGTATCCGGCGGTGCGCGGGTTCGTCGGGTCTCGGTAGCCCGGCAGCTTGTAGTGCAGCATCATGTAGTACTTAACCACTTCGGTGGCCATATTGCCCCACGTGTTGGCGCCGTATAGGAAGGCGACGACCGCGAGTTGGGAATCGGGCTTGGTGAAGTCATCCGAATACGGATTGCCGGGCGTGTAGCCCACGAACCATTCGTGGTACGGCAGCCTGTTCAGCCGGTCGGGGACGCCGAACTCGGCGGTGCCGGTCTTGCCGGCGACCGCGATCGGGAGATCGACCAGGTTGTATGTATGCCGGCTCGTCACTACTTGACGGGTCGCGACACGCATCGTCTCGAGTGTGTCTTGCGACACTGGCAGTCGGTTGAGCAGCACCGGCTGGATGTCGGTGACTGTGGTCGTTGTCCCGTCGGTACTGGCTATCGACTTGACGATCTGCGGCTGCCACAGGTTCCCGCCGTTGGCCATGGCGCAGTAGGCGTTCAGGAGTTGCATAGGAGTGGCCACGTCGTAGCCCTGCCCGATGCCGGCCTGCATCAGCTCGCCCTCGTACATCGTCTGGCCCTGGGTCGATGCCTTCCAGGCGTTAGTCGGGACTATGCCCGTGGCGGTCTCGGGCAGGTCGATCCCGGTCGGCTTCCCAAACCCGTACTGGTCCGCCCAGTAGGTGAGCCGGTCGAGGCCGACCATCTGCGCCAGCTGATAGAAGAAGGTGTCGCTCGAGTAGGCTACGCCCTGGTAGATGTTGAGGGGCCCCCAACCCTGGCCGTCCCACTCGTTGTACCTGTACCCGCCGAACGCGACAAAGGGTTGCGAATTGATGGTGGACGTGGTGTCGATGACCCCGTCCTGTAGTCCGGCCGTACCGGTGACGAGCTTGAAGGTCGATCCGGGTGCGTACTGGGAGCCCACGGCCTTGTTGAGTAGCGGTTGGTCCGGGTTGTCGAGCAGCTTCTGGAAGTTGGTCTGGCTGATGCCGTCCGCAAAGAGCTGGTCGTCATAGGTCGGCAGGCTGACCATTGCCAGAATCTTGCCGTTCTGGGGGTTCTCGACGATGATCACGCCCCGGGTGACGTTGGACTTCTCCAGGCCCCAGGAGAGGGCCTGATAGGCGAGTTGTTGCTCCGATGTGTCGATGTTCAGCGTGAGCGAGTCGCCCGGAACTGCCTTCTTGCTTTCCGTCACGAGCCCGGGGATCGGCTTGCCCGACGCCAGGGCGACTGTCTGCGTACCCGGTGTGCCGCGAAGGTCCTGCTCGTAGTAGTTCTCGAGGCCGGCCTGACCGACGACGTCCTCCGACGAATAGCCCAGAGCCTTGAGCTTGGCGTACTGCAGGGCCGTGATCTGGCCTTCATAGCCGATGATGTCCGCGAACAGTTCTTTGGTCAGGTAATCCCGCTTGGAGGCCTCGACTACTTCCACCCCGGGGAGTTGGTCGCTGTTCTCCTCGATAAACCGAGCGACCTCGGACGAGACCCCGTCGGCGATCTTGACCGGAATGGTCAGCGATCCCGTGGCACTGTCGATCTGAGTCTCGATGTAGATCGGATCCAGGCTGAGCACGGAGCTCAGTCGGGCCGCAACTGTTGGCTCGTCCTTGAGAGGCAGGTCGGCGGGGGTCACTGTGACCGAAAAGTCGACCACGTTCTTGACCAAAGGATGCCCGGTGGCGTCGTAGATCAGACCGCGCGAAGCCTGCGTGGTGTCGGTCCCGGTCGCCTGGGTGTTGTCGCCGGCCTGGGCGGCCTGCGACCCGGAGAGAAGCTGAAGAGAAACCATCTTCGCGGAAAGCGAAGTGATGCCGATGACGACGGCCAGAGCGAATGCGCCGAACCGGTAGGCGTTCCGGAGATCGCCACCACTGGTAGTCACATTCATGGCATTACCTCCACCAGAGGACGCGTTGCCTCTGTTCGGCCCTCCGTTTGATTCCGATGATGAGCGGCGCCGCGATTGCCGCGACGACCGCGTTCACAACGGCCGCAATGATGAGATCGGTTAGATGCAGTGGTGAGGCGGACGGCTGCAGCAGCGCCGTCGTAACGTCCGAGATGACGAGGAAGACGGGGGTCAGGACGGCAGCGGCGATCACGCATCCCACATATCGCGATCGCGACAGCAGCGGCTCGGCGACGGTGGCCAGGCCGACGACGACCAGGAGTTCGAAGACACTGGACCCAAGTGGTCGCATGGCCAGGAGGTCCAGGGTCAATCCGCCCACGAAGGCCCAGGCCATGCCTACTTCGAAGCCGTAGACGAGGGTCACGGCGATGGCGAATACGAGCGATATCTGCAGGTGAGCGCCGGCGATTTGGTACCGCGACGCGATGGTTAGTTCCAGGAGCGCCGCGACGCCGGCACCGACCGCCGCGAATGCGGGACCCATTGCGGCCAGCCCTCAATAGCGGGGTTGGAATGGCACTCCGAGACTGGGAGTGCGACCGACAAGCGGCATCGACGGGGGGAGTATAGGGCCGAGAGCAACTTTGGGACAAACGCGGCGGCGAGCGAGCGGGCTGCCCGCGACCTGCCGGAGCCGAGGCGACGGTCCGGTTCGACTCGGCGGCGAGGGCGGAGAGGCAGATGTCCTGACGGCGATCGGATCTGGGGTCCGGTCGCTTGCCTGGCCTGGTCTACGGCCCGGAATACGCCTTCCTGCATGTTCTACCGCGTCGCCGAGGGTCGCGCGGAACAACACGGCAGTCGGACTGCGGCGTTCTCTGGCGGCAAACAGCAACCCGTTCGGTTCGGTGGCTGCGGGCGCCGGCAGGCGGTGGTGTCCTGGATGGTGCGCGGTGCCAGCCTGCACCGGGGCAGGACGAACCTCGGTCCGGACCACCTTCGAACGCACTAGCGGCCGGGGTCGCAGGCGCCTGCCATTCGGCCTCACAGCGAGGCCCCGGCTGATCGCCATATGTCTCCGAGAATCCGGGCTGTTCCACGTGAAACGCATTCGGGGCTGGGCTGGGAGGCCTTCCCGGAGGTCAAGGCGGGCGTCTTGCGCCGGTCGGAAGGCGGCGCGACGGCCGGCTCAGCCGGCTGCGCGGCGGATGCACGGAGTCCAGGGGCCGATTCCGATGGCTCCCCCACGCGCCTCGGCCGCCGTTCGGCCCATGTGCCGCGGTTCGTCGGCCGATTCCGGCCCGGCGGCGTCAATTCGTACGCGGCCACGCCGACACGAGCCCACGTGGCCTGGAACCCGGCGCGGACAAGGTGACCGGCCCATGCGAGGCACCCGGAGTTCCGATCGACCGCTGTTCCACGTGAAACTCCCAGCCGGCAAGCGGGTTGCGGGCAGTCTGAGGTGGTGCAGCGGCCGCCCTGCGACGCGTGGTGACAACTGTCGATCCAGGACTATCTACTGGTGCGATCGGGCACTTCCTAGGTGCGGTCGCGAGCTCGCAAGCCAGATCTTTGGATCGCCGCGGATAAGCCGCGGTGAAGACCGCGCGGGTAACGTTCGCCCAGGAGACCCCGACGGAGTTGCGCCGTGGTCTTTGGGGTCCAGATCGCCCTGAGCGGGACTCTCCGACCCGGGAAAGGACCCCGAATGATAGAATTCTGAACGTGCCGACGACCGAAATGGGGACCTGAGTGGGCCAGATCATCGCTTGCGCCAACCAGAAGGGTGGCGTCGGCAAGACCACGACCGTAGTCAACCTGTCTACGTACCTGGCCCTCGCCGGGGACTCGGTTCTGGTCATCGACCTCGACCCGCAGGGCAACACCACCAGCGGCTTCGGCCTGGATCGCGGCGAGATCCACCATTCCGTCTACGAAGCGATCATCGAAGACACGAAGGTTGTCGACCTGATCGTTGAGACCGACATCGAGGGCCTGTCCATCGTTCCCTCCTCGATATCGCTGGCGGGAGCTGAAGTGGAACTTGCGCCCCTCCCTCAGCGCGAGCGTCGACTGGCCCGCATCCTCGCGGAATTGGTGCCGTCCTTCGACTACATCCTGCTCGACTGCCCGCCGTCTCTGGGGCTCCTGACCGTCAACGCGCTGACCGCCGCAGATGCCGTCGTCATCCCTATTCAGTGTGAGTACTACGCGCTGGAAGGCCTTTCTCAGCTCATTGCCACGATCAATCTCGTCCGCAACCACCTGAATCCGGACCTTGCGATCAAAGGCGTGGTACTGACGATGTACGACCCGCGGACGAACCTCTCGGCCGAGGTCGATGCGGAAGTCCGGAAGCATCTCGGCCCGGCGGTCTTCGATACCGTCATCCCTCGGAGCGTCCGACTCTCCGAAGCGCCCAGCTACGGTCTGCCGATCGCGCTCTATAGGCCCGATTCGAAGGGTGCCGAAGCCTACGCCGCCCTCGCCGCCGAGCTTCGAGAGCGGGACGGGAGGCCTGAACCGGTTTCCCGTGCCGCCGCCGGAGAGGCCCACAAGGATCGACACCAGTCCAGCGCCGCCGACGGGAGCTCGCGTTGACACCGCCGCATCTCGAGCGGCACGCCGGGCTGGGACGCGGACTCGGGGCCCTGATCCCCCAAGCCACGCCGGCTGGGTCTGCGGCCGTCGACATCCCGATCTCCAGGATTCGGGGCAACCCGTATCAGCCGCGTCAGCAGGTGGAGTTGAAGGCCCTCGAGTCCCTCGCCGCCAGCATCGCCATCCACGGAGTGCTCCAGCCCGTCATCGTGACCGAGGTCCTGGACGGCTACCAGCTCGTGGCCGGCGAGCGGCGCGTGCGCGCGGCCCAGATGGCCGGCCTCGATCATGTCCCGGCAATCGTTCGGCAGATGGCGCAACGCGACCAGCTGGCCGTCGCCATTGTCGAGAACGTCCAGCGGTCCGACCTCAACGCGATGGAAGAGGCCCGCGCGTACCGGCAGCTGGCCGACGAATTCGGCCTGACGCAGGATGACATCGCGGCTCGTGTCGGCCGGGCCCGGTCCACGATCGCCAACACGCTGCGCCTGCTCGATCTCGAGGTACCCGTCCAACAGGCCCTCGCGGCAGGCCACATTGCCGAAGGCCACGCTCGAGCTCTCGCGGGTGCGACGGCGGTCAGGCAGCGGCAGCTCGTCCAGGCCGTGATAGACCGAGGACTGTCCGTTCGGCAGACCGAAGAACTGGTCCGCCGGTTCAAGGAGAGGCCCGCTGCGGCGGCCAGCCCGACCGCGGTCGTGGGGGACCCCGACATGGATCAGCTCGAAGAGGATCTGCGTCTGGCCCTCGGCACCAAGGTGCTGCTCGCCAGGTCCAGGAAGGGCGGGCGCATCGTCATCGAGTACTACAGCGACGAGGAGTTCTCGCGCCTCTACGACCGACTCACCGGAGGAATCTCTTGACGCAGGATCCGCCGCGCGTTGCCAACGGACCGGCAAACGGGTCGACGACCGGCACGAACCAGCCGGCCGCAACCCGTCGTTCCCGCAAATCGGCCTCGAGCGACTACAACGCCGAGAGCATCCAGGTCCTCGAGGGCCTCGACCCCGTCCGTCGACGACCCGGCATGTACATCGGCTCGACCGATGGTCGGGGCCTCCACCACCTCGTGTGGGAGGTCGTCGACAACTCGATCGACGAAGCCATGGCCGGCCACGCGACTCACGTCGAAGTCTCGGTTCTGGCAGACGGTTCGGTGCGTGTCGTCGACGACGGCCGCGGCGTCCCGGTGGGTCGCCATCCCAGCGGGAAGGACGCGCTGGAGATCGTCCACACCGTCCTCCATGCCGGATCCAAGTTCGGTGGCGGCGGCTACAAGGTCTCGGGCGGCCTTCACGGCGTCGGTGTGAGCGTCGTCAACGCCCTGTCGGAGTGGCTGCGCGTCGAGTCGGCGAGAGACGGCTCCGTGTGGGCCCAGGAATACGCCCGCGGCGTCCCGACCACCCCCGTCCGAAAGATCGGCCCGCAGGGCGACCGAAAGGGCACCACAACGACCTTCAAGGCCGATCCCGACGTATTCGAGACGGTCGAGTTCTCCTTCGACACCATCGCCCAGCGACTCCGCGAGTCGGCCTATCTGAACAAGGGGCTGTGGATCCGCCTGCTCGATGAGGGGGCCGATCGAGAACGTTCGTTCTATTTTGAGGGAGGGCTCGTCTCCTTCGTTCGTCACCTCAACAAGAACAAAGAGACGCTCCACGCCCGACCGATCTACGTAGAGCGACGCGAACAGTCGACCTCGATCGAGGTCGCGCTCCAGTACAACGACTCGTACGCCGAGAACGTGTTCAGCTTCGCCAACAACATCAACACCGTCGACGGCGGCACTCACCTCACCGGCTTCCGCGCAGCGTTGACGCGTTCGCTCAACGACTACGCCCGGCGGGCCGGCATCCTCAAGGACAACGACGCCAACCTGTCCGGCGACGACGTCCGCGAGGGCTTGACCGCCGTCATCAGCGTCAAGATGGTCGATCCGCAGTTCGAGGGTCAGACCAAGGCCAAGCTCGGTAACGCCGAGATCAAGGGCCCGGTCGAGGCGGCCGTGGCCGAAGGGGTCGGCCAGTACCTCGACGAGAACCCCGCCGACGGCCGGCGCATGATCGAGAAGTCGTTGACCGCCGCCCGCGCTCGAGAGGCCGCGCGGAAGGCCCGCGACCTGGTCATCCGCAAGGGCGCCCTGGAGGGAATGGCCCTGCCGGGCAAGCTGGCCGACTGCCAGGAGCGAGACCCCGCCAAGAGCGAGCTGTACATCGTCGAGGGCGACTCGGCCGGGGGCTCGGCCAAGCAAGGTCGCGACCGCCGCTTCCAGGCGATCTTGCCGCTGCGCGGCAAGCTGCTCAACGTCGAGAAGGCCCGCCTGGACAAGATCGTATCGAGCGAGAACATCCGGCCGCTGGTGATCGCCCTTGGCGCCGGGATCGGCGACTCACTGGACCTGGCCAAGCTCCGCTATCACCGCATCATCATCATGACCGANNGACCGACGCCGACGTGGACGGGGCCCACATCCGAACCCTCCTGCTGACCTTCTTCTTCCGGCACATGCCCCAGGTCATCGAGAATGGATTCCTGTTCATCGCCCAGCCTCCGCTCTTCCGAGTCAGCACCGGCAAAGTGACCCACTATGCCGCGTCGGAGGTCGAGCGGGACGCCATCGTCAAGAAGCTGGCCGTCAAGAACGTTACCGTCCAGCGGTTCAAGGGCCTCGGCGAGATGAACGCCGATCAGCTCTGGGATACGACGATGAACCCCGAAAGTCGAACGCTTCTGCGGGCGGAGGTGGACGACGCGGCCGAGGCCGACGCCATCTTCACGATGCTGATGGGGGAGCGCGTCGAGCCGCGCAAGGATTTCATCAAGACCGAGGCCAGAAAGGTCCAGAACCTCGATGTCTGAGACGGCGGCGACGGAAGAAGCCCGGACAGAAGCGCCGGGCCCGTCCGGGGGCGCCTCTGACCGGCCGGCACTCCTCTCGTACCGCGACTTTCGCATCCTGCCGCACAACTGCTTCGCCTGCGGCGAGCTCAACGAGTTCGGCCTGCATCTGCAACTCGAGCTCTCGCCGGCCCGCTGCCGCGTGGAACTGACCCTGCCGGACCGCTTCGAGGGCTGGGAGGGCCTCATCCACGGCGGGATCGTTTCCACGATCCTCGACGAGGTCATGGCTTGGGCGCTCGTCGAGCAGGACTCGTGGGGCGTGACCGCCAGAATGAGCGTCCAGTTTCGCCGGCCCGTCCTGGTGGGTCAGGCGATCCGGGCCGAGGGTTGGGTCGTCGACGCGAAGCGCCGGCTGCAGCGCGCGGCGGGCCGAATCGTCGATGCCGAGAGTGGTCTGGAGCTGGCTTCGGCCGAGGCCACATACGTCGCCGCCAGCGACGCCAAGAAGCGCGAGCTCAAGGAACGCTACGGCGTCCGGGACGAGGAGCCGCGATGACCACCACCACCGCCGCCACCACCACCACCACCACGGCCAGGGCCACGGCCACCGCGGTCACCGCCGCCTCGAACGCATTCGTGGCCGGGCATCTGGCGACCGCAACCGAACTCGGCGAGCGGATGGCGGAGGTCGTCCACGACCCGGACGCCTTCGTCGCCACGACCACACGGGGCTTCGAAGCTCTGGCGGATCCGGTCTACGCCGATGGCTCGCGGTCGGTCGCTCCCGGCCTCGGCCCCGTCCTGGGAGTTCGGCTGCCGCTGATGGAGGCCGCCAACAAGACGTTCAAGCGCGGCACACGCCGGACCTCCACCGTAATCCTACTCGACGCCATGGACCGCCTCCTGCGCCACGAACTGCGTGAGCTGCGCTGGTTCGGCATCTGGAATCTGGAGCGGCTGATCGCGACGGACCCCGAGCGGACCTGGCAGCTGTTGCGCCGGGCGGCCGGCGAGGCCGACGAATGGATCACCGTCGACACACTGGCCCATCCGTACGGCCGCGGCATCCTGGCCGACCCGCGCCGCTGGGCCGAGATCGAGCAGCTGGCATTCTCGCCGTCCCGCTGGGAGCGCCGTCTTGTCGGCTCAACGCTGGCGACGATGCCGCACGTCGACCGAAAGCTCGGAAGAGACCCGGCCGTCGTACGTCGCGGTATCTCGCTGGTCGGGCAGCTGATCGGTGACGCGGAGCCGGACGTGCAGAAGGCCCTCTCCTGGGCTCTTCGAAACTTCGCCGTGCTCGATCCCGCCCCCGTGACGGCCTTCCTCGAAGCCGAGGCGGAGGCCGCCCGCCGGAGTGATGACGGCGGGCGCGCGTGGGTCATTCGGGATTCGCTGAACAAGCTCCCCGCCGACTCCGCGGCTCGCTTGCGAGCCACCGTCGACGGCATACGGCGCCGGCCCGGCGCTCCGTCCACATCACGCGCCGCGGCGACCGCGGCCCAATTCGACCTGACCGGCGCCGCGCAGCGGCCCGCCGCCAGCACCGGGAGGAATAGCGCACCGTGACCGACGATCTGGGCTTGGTTCGCGTCGTTCGCGTCGAGGACGAGATGCGGACGAGCTACCTCGACTACGCCATGAGCGTCATCGTGTCGCGAGCCCTGCCGGACGTTCGCGACGGCCTCAAACCCGTGCACCGCCGCATCCTCTACACGATGGGCGAGATGGGTCTGTCCGGTACCTCGTCCTATCGCAAGTGCGCCGCGNNGACGGCCAGGGCAACTTCGGCTCCATCGACGGCGACAGCGCGGCCGCGATGCGCTACACCGAGGCCCGACTCACGGGTATCTCGGCCGAGATGCTGGCCGATATCGACAAGAACACGGTCGACTTCATCGACAACTACGACGGCACGCAGAAGGAGCCGACGGTCCTGCCGGCCAAGCTCCCAAACCTGCTGGTCAACGGCTCGTCGGGGATCGCGGTGGGTATGGCCACCAACATTCCGCCCCATCACCTGGGCGAGGTCTGCGACGCCGCCAGGGCCCTCATCGACGACCCGCAGCTGACTTCGGACGACCTGTGCAAGTACGTCCTGGGCCCGGACTTCCCGACCGGCGGCACGATGTTCCGCTACGAGACCCGCCGCAACGCCATCACCGGCGAGACCGAAACGATCGATGCCATCCGTGAGATGTACGCCCACGGACGCGGCCGCGTCGTCGTCCGAGCCCAGGTCGCGTTTGAGGAGACCCGCCACGGACGAATGGCGATCATCGTCAGCGAACTGCCGTACCAGGTGAACAAGGCCGCCCTCCTCGAGAAGATGGCCGAGATGGTCACCGCCAAGAAGATCGACGGCATCGCCGACCTGCGCGATGAATCGGACCGGGACGGCATGCGCATCTACATCGAG